>JAZDEW010000042.1:0-23796 GCA_043808425.1 Candidatus Omnitrophota bacterium | reverse complement strand
GTTAACCGCCGAAAACGCATCTTTCGTCGAGATGGCCCCGGTTAAAACCAGCAATAAACTTCCCCCCAAAGCCACCCAGGTGCGTTTATGCGCAAGCACAACAAACAAAATATAGGCAACGATAAATACGGTTAAGGCAATAATCTTCGGTTCCATTATAAATACTCCTATAACTAGAAAGTAAAAATTAGGATAGTTTCTTTTTTAAATAAGTGAAGACTTCCTTTAGGTTATGGAAGGCCATATAATCCAGCTTACTATCTTTAAGATGTCTGAGTAAATGATCCTTGGCAAATACCACCTGCGCATGTTTAGCCGGACAGATATCCGATTCTCCGTCACCAACATAAATAATTACAGAATCCTTCGGGGCTTTTGCCAGAAGATTTTTTGTCTTACAATGCGCGCAAATCTGGCAATCCTTATTCTTAAAGGGATATTCCGTAATCATTTTGCCCTGAGAAAAATTTAGTTTATTGGCATAAACTTTAAGCTTATTTATTCCGTTAATTTTTAAAACTCGATTAAGAATATAATCATAATTATC
This sequence comes from Candidatus Omnitrophota bacterium, assembly GCA_043808425.1. GTDB lineage: Bacteria > Omnitrophota > Gorgyraeia > Gygaellales > Profunditerraquicolaceae > UBA6249. The sequence goes on along the minus strand of JAZDEW010000042.1, from coordinate 23,249 downwards.
ACTCAAAACCAAGGTTTTAACCTTCTTGGCTAATAAAAACTTATAGATGGGCTTAAAATAAGGATCCAATTTTATCTTGGGCAAATAAGCATCTAAAGATTTTTTATTTAAATCCATGCCCCGCAACTGGCCTTCCAGGCAGGTCTTAGAGCCGATTCTACCGCTCTTCCATCTCTTTTCCAGCTCTACCCAACGGTCATCTTTGGAAAAAAGCAAAAGCATATTATCAAAAACGTCACAGGTGGCAATAGTATTATCGAAATCAAAAAATACAACGCACTTTTTAGGATTTAATTTATTACTCTCTGGGGTCATCTTAAAAATTGTAAAATATTACCTCTATGGTTCTATAGGGATAGGGTTATCGGGCAGAGCATCTGCTAAAGTTATTTTATCCTAACTACCAAAACTGTCAACTCCAATTTTTAGCTTAAAAAACACTAAATTATAGATAAATCCCCCCTTAAAGCCAACAATTATAAACCAACCAATAACAATCCTATTAAAACACTCCCGGTAAAGTAGACTGGCAATATGCACACCTATTTTGCGCCAAATGAGCTTCTAGAATATTGAATCCCTCTCTTTTAATCAGAAGCCTCTGGCATTTAACACACAAGGTATCCAGCCCCCATCCCGTAAAGCCTTCGGCCTCGGGATAAGGGCCGTGATGAGCGAAGCGAATTTTACGGCCCCAAGCGCCAAAATTACCTACATATACATAATGCAACCCTTGGCTTACGCCTGAGTCATAAGCCAACTTAAGCGCATCTTCAGAGGTAGGCGCATAATTTTTAAACTTATAATCTGCATGAAAACTTAAAATATGCCAGGGGATATCCTTATTTACTGTGGCAATAAACTTGGCCATAGCCGTCAACTCCTCTGGAGTATCATTCTCTCCGGGAATAATCAAAGAGGAAACCTCCACCCAAACTCCGGCATCATGGAATAATCGCACCGCATCCAGCACCGGCCCAAGCTTCGCTGAACAAATCCTTTGGTAAGAACTTTCCTTAAAGAATTTCAAATCAATATTTGCGGCATCCAGATAGGGCGCCAGTAGCGAAATAGCCTTCTGACTCATATAACCATTGGTCACAAATATATTCCGCAAACCCTTTTCCTTAGCCAGCTTGGCCGTCTCTACAACAAATTCAAAATTAACCGTTGGCTCAGTATAGGTATAGGCAATACTGCGGCAATTATTTTGCAAAGCCAGTTTTATCACTTTAGCCGCACTAAAATCCTCGCCCAAACACTGATTATGGGAATGAAACTGGGAGATTTCCCAGTTCTGACAAAAACCACAGATAAAATTACATCCAACGCCGGCAATGGAAAAGGTTAATGTGCCGGGAAGAAAATGATACAGCGGTTTCTTCTCCACGGGGTCGATATGGGCGGCGACAAGCTTGGCATAATTATGCGTATAAAGAATCCCTGAAATATTCTGCCTTACTCCGCAAAAACCAAATTTACCCTCGGCAATCTTACAGCTCTGCGCGCAAAGCTGACAATGCACTCCTTGATTTTCTCGGCGAATATAAAGCTGGGCTTCTTTCATATAAATAAATGCGCAAACTTTTCTTTTGGCAAACGAGATATCTGTTGCAGATTATCTTTAATTAAAGGAAATTGCCGATATAATACCTTGGCCTTCTCTAAGCCCGGCTCATCCGTATAGGCAAAAGTTATTTGGGAAGATAAACTGATAAGCTCTTGATTAATTAATCCTCTGGCTAAAGCCGTCGGGCCGAGGAGATCTTTTTGCGGGCTAAACAAATAATCCCCTGCCTGAGCTAATCGCTCCAATTGATTATTTTCACCCTCATCTCTACCCACCACTAACCGGGTACGGCCCCCTAAACGAAAATGCCTGCCCACTTTTAAAAGTTCTAGATTTGCTAAATTTAATTCATCATGCGCCAACAGCTCGATTAACCTTTTAGAGAAATTCGGATCGGTCAACAGGCATCCCCCGGCAGGATTAGCGTAATTATGAAAACCTAAATCTTTAGCCAGGCGCATCTGCGGAGTGCGTATTCGGCCGTTAAAATTAAACAACAACTCTCTTTTAACCCAGCCCTCCTTTTCCGCCAAACTCGGAGGAAAAAACTTTGCCGAAAGCGGCCGCAATAACAAATCCTCTAGGCCGCTTTTATATCGAATCAGCTTTAAAGCTTGCTTATTCTGAGACATCGGACGCTGGCCAAGCACCTCGCCGGTAATAATAAATTTAGCTCCCAGCTGGCTCATTAATCCTTTAGCCTGGTTAAACATAAGAATCTTACAATCAATACAAGGATTCATATTTGAACCAAAACCATAATGCGGTTCTTTAATCAGCCGAAGAAATTTTTCTCCTAAGTCCACCTCAATTATTTTTATCCCCATCTCCGGAAAACTTTTTTTAATATTAATTTTACAAAAAGGAATCTTAAAATGTAGGCCAATAACCTCACACCCTTGATCAAGGATAAGCTTGGCCGCCAATAAGCTATCCAAACCACCGGAAATTAAAGCCAACGCCTTGATCTTCATAGAGTTTACTCTTAAAAAATTAGTCTGTTATCTGGCTAACATGGTAAGAATTTCTTGACGACGGCCATAAAAGCAATACCCAATACAAAAGCAATAAAAACCAAGGTGGCACGTTTCTGATTGCTCTCTTTATGCGCTTCCGGAATGAGATCTGACATGGCAATATAGATAAAACTCCTGCGGTTAAAGGCGGTATTGTCAAAAGTTTTTGCCTAGTTTTTCTATAACTCTTTTGCTATCAAGGCTTATGTTAAAAAATCCCTTCTCCCCTAAAATGAACACTTTATTCACGGCTTAGAAGCTTTTTAATGAGACTCCGTATCTACTTTGCCACTCATTTCATCGAAAGACATTGTATCACCGCCGTAGGCCTACGCGGCCTACATTTAATGTAGGCCGCGTAGGCCTAATCAGTCATAAAACTTTTAACACTATCAAGATTTAAATAACTAAAAACATGAATATGGCAATGTTTATCATGGCAGTGCCTCCAATGCAAATAGCGCTCCATGAGAAAAAATAAAATTATTCCCAAGATCAAATAATAAAAAACATTTTCACTGTTTGATTTTTCGAGTGCTTCCGGAAGGATATGTAAAAAAACGCTGCCAATGAGTGCCCCGGCGGAAAAACCGATCAAGCAGAAAAGTACCCTATGCGGCAGATTATCCTTTATCGCCAGAGTAAAAATACCGACTAAGGAAATAAGGCTAACCAAAAATGTGCTGGCTAAGATCCAGAATAAAACCATATACAGGAATTTAACCTAAATTAGGTTTTCTGCCTTTATTCGCTTTCTTAGAACGCCAATTAAGTTTTCCTCTGCGCTTTCTTTTTCCCATACTTGCTCCTTGTCTACCTAGACAACACCCGCGCAATTCAAATTAGCGCGGGGTGTCTTGTCTACCTAGACAACACCGCCGCAATTCAAATAGGCGCCGGGTACCTTCTTAACGCGGAGTGTTATAATAATTTACCGGTACATTTTGCACAATATAACGCCCTGCCTCAACAATACAATCGTAAATAACCTTACCCATTGGAGTTTCTGCGTAATCGCTTAAACCGCCTTTAAAAATTTTATCCTGAGGAAATTTAATCTTTTCGCCGGGATGCTCCACTACTTGGCTTTGAATATCTTTACTGCTAAGGACCTCTAAAGTAGCCCGATCAATAATCCGCAAACTCAATTGCATATTTGCTTTGTTTAAAACTTCACCTAATAACCCCCCCATAAAACTACTCGCGCTGCTTCCACCGCCCGCTAAGCCGGACTTACCACCTGAGTTTTCCGGTATAAATTCAACAATCCCCACACTAATAATAAGATCCGCGTCTTGCGGAGCAACAATCGCAAAACGCTTGGTGCTGCTTAAAATACTCACGAAATATTCTTTCAAGGCCAAACTAACCTGCGCGTCAAGCCCGGAAGTTTTTAATTCAAAATCGTTAACGGCAATTTTAGCCTGAGCGCCCAAATAGGGATCAAGAAACTCACCTGTAAGAGTTTTATTCAGCGCAGAAGGCGATTTTGCGGAAAAACACCCCGCTAAAAACAGCAACATGGCCGCGCAACCTAATAATTTAAAGCTTTTTTTCATACTTAAATATATTACCGATTAACCGAAGTGTCAAGGAAAGTTTCAACCTAGAAACTTTCCTTGACACTTAAGGCCAACAACCGAAACCTACCAGCAAGAGGCCAATTTAAAGCAGCCCTTGCAAGCGGCTAATCACGGAAATAATCCTAAACGGCTTTTCTCTTTTAATATCCGGCCTACTACTTGAGCCGCTGGTGACAATTACAGTATTAATTCTCGCCCGCCTTCCCGCCTGAGCATCAATTACCATGTCCCCAACATATAAAGCTTCTGACTTCTTAAGCGCGAATCGCTTAACTATCTTATTCAGCATCTCCGGATGAGGTTTAGCGCGCCCGAATTGATCCGCGCAAAGCACATAATCAAACAGGCCCTCTATTTTCAGATGCTTTAATAGGAAATGAGAAAATTTGCTCGGCCGGTTACTCGCTACTGCCAGCTTGTAACCTTCTGCCTTAAGGCGTCGCAAAAGGCCACTAGCGTAAGGATAAAGACGCGCCCGCTTAAATAAACTGGTTTTGTGGTGGTGGCGATATAAACTCAACGCGTATTCCAAATCTCCTCTGGCCACATAAGACTTAAGCAAATCCGCGTCTCCCCGCCCTACTAAGCTGCGGATTAAATTTGCCCTTTGCGTTTTTAAACCTAATCTGCGCATGACATAATTAAAACTACTGACGATAGCGGCATAAGCATCCACCAGAGTCCCGTCTAAATCAAAAATAATTAATTTTATATTTTTCATCACAAACAAAGTTTGGGCAGGGTTTTAAGCCCTGCCCATTGCACATAAGCTAAAATTAAGCGCCTTATACTTTTATCTAGCGGAATCCTTCCGCCATGCCTAAAGGCTTAAAAATTTAACAAGATCGGAACAAGAATAATTACTGGGCTTATTCCTGAACAGCCGGTATTGACTCTGGGAATGCTAACGCTGGATCCGGCGCTGGCTCTACCGGCGCTGGCGGCGCCTCAATTGCTGCCGCGGATGCGTCCACGGGCACTTCCAAAGAAACAACTGGTTGCGATACATCAGCCTCGGGTTGCTCTGCCATAGATGACGGGCTGACCAATTCACTATTTTCTTCTGCCGGCGCGGAGGAGGGAGCATCTGTTTTCTCAAAGCTAATATTCTTAGCGATATTCTTATTATCGGCTCCAGCCGTATAATCAATACTTAGCGCATCCCCTGGCTTTAGCTGGCCAAAATCATTAATATTCTCAAAAGTCGTCTTTTCATCAACAACCAGAACCAGCTCCTTCTCTTGATCAGTCTCATAATCAAGATATTTTAAAGTAACCGTTCCTGCCTGATTATCTAAATTCATTACTTCTCCCCAGGCCCATTGCATATCGCTTTCTTTTTCCAGAGCAGCCTGTTGATTAGAAATATCCGCCTCAGGGCCCGACTCTTCCACCACCGCCTCCTCAGCACAGACAACTTGACTAAGCGCCACCATTACCATTACTAGCCCGAATACAACAACTTTCTTTAAATTCATCTTACTCCTCCTTTAAGATTGTTCCTAAATTATCACAAATTTTCTTGTTTGTCAAGCTATCTGTAAAATGGCAAAAAAACAAGCGCCGCCATAACGATCAAAGTAGTGACTAAGCCCACGCATGAGCCCACCCAGAACCAATCCAGAAAACTTATCTTCAAACGTTTCTCCTTCTCTAAAATCCCGATGGCCACAATGTTAGCCGTAGAGCCGATCAAGGTAATATTTCCTCCCAGACAACCACCAAAAAGCAAAGCCCACCACAAAGGTTGTAAATTTATATTCAAATTCTGAAATCCCTGAACTACGGGAATAAAAGCCGCCACCAGAACCACATTATCTAAAATACTTGAACCTATCACACTTATCCATAATATAACGCCTGTCAGGAAATTAAGGTTATTTCCGGTTACCGCCAACATACGCTCGGCAATAAAAACAGTTGCCCCGGTATATTTTAATGTCCCGGCCTGTACAAACAAAAGCAGAAAAAAAAGCAGCGTCCACCACTCCACGTCCTTTTCAATATATTTTCTAGCCTTTTGATGCTTCCAAATCATTACCAACCCGCTGGTTAGCAGCGGAACAACCAATAAAACCGTATTTGGCGGCAAGCCCCAGGCTATTTCCATACGGTGATGTAAAGAAATAAAAATAAGCATCAGGCCAAATATTCCCAAACTTATTTTAAGATTTTTTTCCGGCGGCACAGAGATTAGCTCCATCAACATTTCATTTGCCCCTAGCTTTTTCATCTGCGCATCAAGAAATTTTATGGACTTTCTATACCAAAACAAGAGAATAAAAATAGTAACCACTAAACAAAGTAAAGCTAGGGGAAATGCCTTAACAATAAAATCTTCAAAGGTCAATCCGGATTTTGAGGCAATAAGTATGCCAATGGGGTTTCCCAAAACAGTAGCCGCGGATCCAATATTCGTAGCCAAAACAGAGATAATTAAAAAAGGTATAGGATTAACCTCAAAATAATCGCAAATTTCTAAAACCGCCACGACCATAAAAATAATCGAAGTTACCTCATCAATCGTACAGGCCAGCAAAGCAGATAAAGAACAAACAAACAAAACAAATTTTTTACCCGTTAATCCGGGAATCCGCAAAATCAGGCTAACGATCCAGGCAAAAACTCCAGAATCTTTTAATAACCCGATAATCACCATCATTCCCACCAAAAAAAGAATTACCTCAAGCGATGAGAATTCAATAACGTGCTCCAGGTCAATAGTTTTGGTCATTAACAATACAGAGGTGCCGATAAAAGCAAAACTAAGGCGAAAATCCCAGAAAAAAAGAGTCCCCAAGACTGAGACAGAGAAGATACCTATAGATAAAGCCTGGTGCGCATTCATTCCTGAAAGGCTAGCGCCCAAGCCCAATGAGTATGCCAATAAAGTTAAAGAAAATAATTTTAAGGAAAGTGATTTCATTTATTAAAGATAATGCTCTGCCAGCTTCTTAAAATATTTCCTTCTTAAGCTTATAACAGAAACAGTATAGCTTGTTTATGGGGACTTTAAAAAATACCGCCATTTTATTAATATAAAACAATTATAATCGTCTATTTTTTAATCGCCGTAATCAAAAGTTTTCTCCCTGGCCAGAAAACCATCTCAATTAATAATCGGCAAAACCTCTCATCGCTAATTAATTCTTGCTTAAATGGCCCGCGCACCGATTTTATGTATTTTTAATTCATATATAATTTCCATTATTATATCTGAAAACCAAAGAATAGCAAAAAGAAAATGGGGCTAAAGCTATTTTCTAAACAGCTTTAGCCCCAAAGTTAACATCTTATTCCGCTTTATTATTCTTTAGCAATGGCTAAAGTAATTACACCGGCTAAGATTAAAAACAGGCCAATACAACCTTTGACGATGATAAGAAGCGGCTCCCACCATTTTAAAATTGCCAGTCCGCCTAACACTAAGAATGCTAAGCCTAAAACAACCTTAAAAAGCGCGGCCAAAGTCTTTTTAGAATCACCGCACTTCTTTTCTGCGTCACAACATTTCTTCTCTTCCGCTGTCATTAGAACACCTCCTTTTTATCACTAAAACGCTTATTTTCCACTACCCCTGGCAACAGGCTTACTTTTCCATCTGCGGTGGATCCATCCCCACTCCGCGGGATACTTGCGTATATAAGATTCAATTATATCCGTAAGTTTCTGAACATTTACCAGGATAACATCCCGGGAATCCCTGCCTTCTTCTAATTTTAATTCTGCTTCAAAAATTATCTTGTGCTGATCATTTGGCTGCCGGAGAATAAAACACGGGATCAGCGCGGCTTTTGTTCTTTGCGCTAAAATTACCGGGCCGGTAGCCGTGGCTGCTTTTTGACCGAAAAAATCTACAAATACTCCTCCGGTTCCAAAATTCTGATCAATCGGTATAAAAACTAACTCGTTATTACGTAAAGCGTTGATCGAGTTGTTCACGCATTCTTTACGCGGCTGACTATAAATAGTCCTTACCCCAAATTTTTCTCTTTTCTTAAAAAAAATCTTCTCCATCCTGGCATCATGCATCGGCTTCATAATTCCACCAACCTTATACCCCTCCACTGCTAATCTTCCTAAAAGCAGCGGAAAATTGCCAAAATGCGCGCTCACTAAAATAACGCCCCGCCCGGCAGCTAGTGCCTTATCCAAATTCTCTTGCCCCTGAATATGAACCCGGCTTTTTAAGGCCTGCGGTTTATCAAAGAAGAACATTAGCTCTACCGCGCTTTTAGCAATGTAAGTGAAACAATCCTTGGCTATTTTTTCAATTTCAGGCCATGATTTTTCTTTGCCGAAAGCAATGCTCAAGCTATCTAGGGCAATTTTTTTCTGTTTTTTAGCAAAAAAATACGCTAAAACGGCAATATTTTTCGCAAAAGCGTAAAGACAGTTTTCCGGAATAATCTTAACGATCAAAGAGCAGATATTTATACCTAACCAAGCCGCAGCACGGCTAAAAACTTTACGAATTTTTTTAGAGTCCATATTATTTAAGCTAGGCAAATTATAGCAAAATAACCCTAGATTACAAGAAGATTCGAACCAATTAAAACAGGCAGACGCCTGTTTGCCGGTAGACAAGGCTATATTTTTCAAAGGTCATTGTTCTTAAAATGGAGCTGTCCCGCGATTTTCACAAAGCTTATAGTCACATTTTAAAGCTTATAACCAATTTTACGCAATAGATTCTTGCGCCAGGCAATATCTGAGGCCTCTTCTAAGCCCTGGGGGATTGCTCCGTCAATCACCCCTAATATCCCGCGGCCAGTTTGACTCTGCGCCACAATTACTTCCGTCGAGTTAGCCGTAGCACAATAGATATTGCATACCTCAGGAATGTTTTTAATCGCGTTTAAAACATTGATCGGATACGCTTCTTTAAGAAAAATAATAAAGCTATGCCCACAGGCAAGTTCCAGCATATTCTTGCGGGCCAAATCTACCAGGGCCGTATCATTGCCTTCGCTTCTTATCTTGCATGCCCCGGATGCCTCAGCAAAAGCTAAGCCAAACTTTATCCCAGGAACATTACTAACTAAAACTTCATAGAGGTCCTCAACCGTTTTGATAAAATGGCTTTGGCCTAAAATAAAATTCAAATCTAAGGGCTTATCAATTTTTACCGCTTCCAGCTTTAACATCTGGCCACCTTTCTTTATTTAATCTTGACTTTGCGAAAAACCGCAACATCAATCGGTAAATTACCATGATAAGCCTTTAGTGCCGTAAGCACATAGTCCGGCTGGCCCAAAAATTCAAGCGGAATTTTAATCATAAAAAAATTCCTGCCAAAATCTAACCGGACCCCGGAACTAATTACCCTATTTTTAGCGCTAAATACTTTGTATTTATTCCCTCTGGTAATAATACGAATCTTGGGCATCCGGGCAAAAGGAGTGCTCTGACTATAACCAAAGATATAAAGTATCGCCCTAAATCTACTACTGAGTTTTCTAATTTTATCCAAACGCACAACAAAATAGCCGTTTTCTAAAGCATAGCTTACCTTCTCCTCATCCTCTAGCGGTTCAAGCTGTTTTGAATCTATCCGCGGGGCCTCTTCCTTGAACACCCCGGAGGCATCAACATCGCAAGCAGCCTTAACTGCTGCCGCGGATGGCAATCCTGGCTCCAGCGTCGAATAATCACTAAAGAGTTCGTTTTTTCTAGCAAAAGAAAATAAATAAAAAGCGCTGGATTGTGTCTGGCTTTTATAAAAAAGAATCGACCGGTATTTTCTAACTAACTCCTCCGGGCTTAAGGCGCTTTGCAGCCAATTAAGCTTAGAGCCAATAAATTTACGCGGCGGATATAGCTTCAACTCCGGATGAAAATGGCGCGGTTTAGGCCAGCCCGCGCAATGCACCAGATAAGAATAAATTAGCGGTTTAGCGATACGCGTCTCCAAATCACTCAAGGCCACCTGAAGAAACAAATACAGCGCTTTATGATCAACATTAACATCTGCCGGATGCGAAACAAATATTTTATCCGGCTGATAATCCAGGATCTGCTTAGTCAGATCGCTCAGGATATTTTCTCCGTAGTATTTGGCGCCATAAGAAAGACTTTCCTTATACGGCACGCTGGATATCCGGGTTAATCGATCACGAAAGGGTTTATCCGCGGCGACAGAAGCCGTCTGCCAATATTTACAAAAAATCTCAAAAGTGCCATAGTCCGGATAGCCTAAAAACACCAGATCTTTTTCAGATAACCCTAAAAACTTCATCGACTTAATTGACTCTTTCTGACGCAATTTACCCAAATAAATAAACTCATTCTGACGCATGGTAATCCTTTTTTCATAAACGATAAAAGCAAACTCATTATGATCACCATTAGTTAAATAAACTATTCTCACCCGGGCGCCGGCGCTAAGCGCCTTTTGGATAATTCCCGCGCAAGCAATCGACTCATCGTCCGGATGCGGGGCTAAAATTAAAATTCGCTCATCCTGTTTAAACAACTCTAATTCCGCAAGAGGAATTTGCTCACTTAAATCGGGCTTTGGTATACGCGCACAGCCGTTAGATAACAAAATCAGCGCCACTATAAATAATTTTATTTTACGCACGCCTACATTCTATCATTTAACTATCCTTTAATCGAGAAAATAATTAAACAACGGCCTAATAAGCCCTGCTGACTTTCAACGCTGGTGAATAAAAATCAACCGGGTTTATTATAAAATCAGGAGTGAATTGACATTTACAAACCACGGCAATTATCATATAATATTTTTATGGCTATCGACACGCGGAAGCATTATAAAAAAATCAGAAAAATTCTGATTATTATACTCGCCTTAAACTGGGCAGTGGCTTTAGCCAAAATTATTTACGGCTTAAGCAGCCGTTGTTTTAGCATGGCCGCGGATGGGTTCCACTCTTTAAGCGACGGAACTTCTAACGTTATCGGTATTATCGGAATTCATTTTGCCTGTCAACCGGTAGATAAAGACCATCCTTACGGGCATAAAAAATATGAAACCTTGTTTTCCCTGGGCATTGCCGCCATGTTATTTATTGTTTCTTTCAATTTATTAAAACAAGGCTGGCAGCGCCTGCAACATCCGGTCTCCTTTCAAGCTGGCCTGGGAAGCTTCGCCGTAATGCTCATTACTTTAGCGGTAAATATCTATGTCATGCGCTATGAATATAAAAAAGGAAACGCCCTAAAAAGCGACATTTTGATTTCAGATTCCCTGCACACCCGGGCAGACATCTTCACTTCGTTCTCGGTAATTATTTCATTAATTGTAACCAAAATAGGATTCCCTTTAATTGACCCCATTGTTACCATGTTCATATCGTTATTTATCGGGTATACGGCTTTTGAAATCGTCAAACAAAGCTCCGATGTCCTTTGCGATACCGCCGTTTTTCTAGACGATCAAAAAGTTAAAGATATTGTATTAAAAACAGAAGGAGTGCGTGCCTGCCATAAAATTCGCAGCCGCGGTAGAATTGATGATGTTTATATAGATTTACATGTCCAGGTTAATCCCAATATGCATATCGATGACGCCCACAAAATAAGCTGCCGCATTGAAAAAACAATTAAATCCGCAATCCCCGGGATAACCGATGTCGTCGTACATATGGAACCCCAAAATCGTTAAATAAACTCCAGCGGATCCTGCGGGGCCCCATTTTTCCTTATCTCAAAATACAAATGGGGAAACATGCCGGCCGCTCTGGCATTACCGGTTTTACCCACGCTGCCAATAACCTGGCCTTGCCGCACATAATCATTTTTGCGCACAAAAATATTTTTTCTTCCTTAAAATAGATATTACAACACAAGCGTCAAACAACAGACAAAAAACAACAAAAAAATCTCCGTAACGGTTATAAATCGTATGCCTGCCCGCGGCTAAATAAATATTCTGGCTGCTATAACCTGGGACAAAAATCTCTTTTTCCTGAGCATTCCGCACTATGCCTAAAATTCTGCCGGCCGGATCAATAAATCCGGAAATTCCCGTATTGGCTGCCCGGACTAAATATACGCGATTCTCCACCGACCTAAAAACCGAAGAAGCAAAATGCTGATACGGCGCGCTGCCCTCTTTATACCAGGCGTCATTGGTAATATTAAACAAAAAATTTGCCCCTCGTTTTATAAATTCTCTGGACAGATACGGAAAAAGATCCTCAAAACAAATAAGCACTCCAAAATCAGCCCATTCGACGCGCTCCGGGGCGAAACTTAAAGCTTGCTCAGGGCTGATACTGAGCGGCGCATTCTTACTCCAAAGTTTAGGCGCCGCCGAAGTATTAGCCGGCTGCTTAAATATCGTATACTCTCTTCCCGGCCGGATATCTCCGATCGGAGCAATCGTCTCTAAAAATGGAAAGATATTCTTAAGCGGAATATACTCCCCGAAGGGAACTAAGTGCAGCTTATGATAAATTTCCGCCAGAGCCCCCTGCCGATTAATAAATAAAGCGCTATTAAAATAATCTTGATTTAAATATGAAACTGCGCCCACCAATAAATTAGTATCAAGCTGGCCGGCTAAAGAAAAAACCTGGCTAAATTCAGCTTCGTCCCGGCCCCAAACTCCCGGCACAGCTGCCTCCGGCCAGATAATCAAATCCGGCTTATCCTTAGCCGCCTCCACCGTCAATTCTCTATAATTATTCAAAATAAAATCAACTGCCCGGCTGTTCCATTTTAAATGCTGTGGGATATTGCCCTGGACTACAGAAATTTTTAACGATTTTACAGGAAGCGCAAAATCAGGCTTGTAGCTTAATTTATAAAATCCATAGGCCAAAGATAAAAATAATATTGCCGCGCAGATTAAAGAAACCTTTACCCTTGATTGTTTACGCAAAATTAAATAAAAGGCGGTATTAATTAAAACAACTAAAAAACTAACCCCCCAAGCCCCGGTAATATCCGCAATCTGAATAACGGGCAAATTTTTATATTGCGACAAACCGATTAGCGACCAGGGAAAACCGGTAAATAAATAGCTGCGCGAATATTCCAATAAAACCCAGCTAGCCGGCAGCCAAAACAAGCGGTTTTTGACAGAAAGAAAACGCGAAAAATAGATTACGCCGCCAAAGAGGCCAAAATAAACAGCCAGATATAAAACTAAGGCTATCTGGCCCAGCAAGGTAACATGGATAAGCCAATAGACGCAGAGGCTCCAAAAAACTACCCCGCAAAAAAAAGCGATCAAAAATGCCCGGCGCAAGGATTTATTCTCTAGCGCGATAAATAAAGGAATAAAACCACACCAGGCAAACAACCAAAGATTTCCGCCGGAGGCGCCTGCCTGCCGGACAGGCAGGAATCCGCCTACGGCGGAAAAACTAGAGAATGAAAGAGACAATAAAACTGCGGCAAGAATAAAAAAGATTACAGCAATCATTTTCCGCAACACTTTTTATATTTTAATGGCATACCCGTTGCAGAATCTACTTTTCCACAAGGACAGGGGTCATTACGGCCAACCTTCGGCTGATGCGCTGACAGGGGTTTAGCAGCTTGCTTCTGAGGAGCAATCGCTAATGGCGCGGAGCTCTCCGGTGCAGCCGAAACCGGAAAATTAGCTAATTCCGGATGGCTTAACTCTTTAGGCAAAGAACTAAAAACCCCTTGGAACCTTTCCGGTTTAACCGATTCTAATTTATAAATAGTCTGTACAGCATCCTCTTCAATCGCGCCAATCATCTGGCCAAACATCTCAAAAGCCTCACGCTTATACTCAATTAAAGGGTCCCTTTGCCCATAGGCCCGCAATCCGATACCTTCGCGCAGGCTATCCATGGCATAAAGATGATCTTTCCATTTACTATCGATGATTTGCAAGAAAACCATCCGCTCTAAATTTCGCAATAGCTCCTGGCCAATTAATTCCTCTTTGTTTTCATAAGCAGTCAGCAACTCCCGCGTTAACTTCTCCAAGGCCTGCTGGGCACTTTGATTATTAAATATTCGCGCGTCCAACGACAAGCCAAAATTTAAATCCAGAAAGCTAATTAAGCCCACGAAATCAATTTCAGAAGAATCCGACTGCTTATGAATTTTTAAATAATCCCGCGCCAGCTTAGAAATAATTCCCATAATATTTTCTCGCAAAGAGAACCCTTCCAAAATCTGGAGGCGCTGGCCATAAATAATTTCTCTCTGCTTATTCATTACATTGTCATACTCTAAGAGCTGCTTTCTAATCTCAAAGTTGTGCTGCTCCACTCGCCGCTGAGCAATCTCAATTGATTCGCTTACCCAGGGATGCTCAATAACCTGCCCCTCTTCCAAGCCCAGCTTTTCCATTAGCCCGATAATCCGATCGGAACCAAACAGGCGCATCAGGTCATCCTTTAAAGAAACATAAAAACGCGAGCTTCCGGGGTCCCCCTGGCGGCCGCTTCGGCCGCGCAGCTGGTTATCAATGCGCCTGGCTTCATGGCGCTCAGTGCCTAAAACATGCAACCCCCCTAATTCTACTACTTTATTATGCTCAATGGCAGAAACAGATTTATAGTGATCGATAATTTTTTTATATTCAGACAAATAGTTAGGATCTTCCGGGTCTAATTTCTGTTGAGCCACATGCTTGGCCACAAATTCAGGGTTGCCTCCTAAAAGTATATCCGTGCCGCGGCCGGCCATATTCGTAGCAATCGTTACGCCTTGATAGCTGCCCGCCTGGGCAATAATTGAGGCCTCCATTTCATGATATTTAGCATTCAACACCTGGTGTTTAATCCCCCGGCGCTTAAGCTGCTCCGAAAGCCTTTCAGATTTATCAATCGTAATCGTTCCCACTAATACGGGTTTACCTAAATTACTTAATTCCGCGATCTCTTCAACTACGGCAGAAAATTTCTCTTCTTCCGTTTTATAAATACGATCTGGATAATTCCTACGCACTAAAGGCTGATTAGTCGGTAAAACCACCACATCCAGCTGATAGATACTTTTAAATTCATTAGCTTCCGTAAAAGCCGTGCCGGTCATCCCGGCTAATTTTTCATACATACGAAAATAATTCTGAAAAGTAACCGTGGCTAAGGTCTGATTTTCCCGCTCAATCTTCAAGCCCTCCTTAGACTCCACCGCCTGATGCAGGCCATCTGACCAACGCCGGCCCGGCATCAGCCGGCCCGTAAATTCATCGACAATAATTACCTGTCCATCCTTAATCACATAGTCCACATCGCGCTGAAAAAACTCTTTGGCCCGTAAAGCCTGAATTGTATGGTGCCGGTATTCGATTGTTTCTAAAGCATGTAAGGTGTCCACCCCCCAAAGCTTGGAAGCCTTAAACTCCCCGGCTTCGGTCAAGGCTGCGGTTTGAGCCTTCTCATCCGCGACGTAATCAAAATCTTTACCTAAATCTATTCCCTTATATTTTGCGTCAATCTCATCACGTTCCGTAACCCTCCGGCCATTTAATTGTTCAACTATATTCTTGGCGGTATAATACTTTCCCGTGGATTCTTCCGCCGGCCCGGAAATAATTAAAGGGGTGCGCGCTTCATCAATCAATATTGAATCTACTTCATCAACAATCGCGTAATAAAAAGGCCGCTGCACCAGATCCTGGGTAGAATATTTCATATTATCGCGCAAATAATCAAAACCAAACTCATTGTTCGTGCCATAAGTTATATCACAGGCATAAGCAGCTTTTCTTTCCTCATCTGACATATCATGCTGAATCGTACCGACGCGTAAACCTAAAAATTCATAAATCGGCCCCATCCATTCCCGGTCGCGCCGGGCCAAATAGTCATTAACCGTAACAATGTGTACGCCCTTACCTAACAAAGCATTCAGATATGCCGCTAAGGTAGCCACCAGAGTCTTTCCTTCTCCGGTCGCCATCTCCGCAATCCGGCCTTCATGTAAAATAATGCCTCCGATAATCTGCACATCAAAGTGGCGCAATCCGATAGTGCGTTTAGACGCCTCCCGGACCACGGCAAAAGCCTCAGGTAAGATATCGGCAAAAATTCTATTTCGGCTGATTTTTAACTTTTCTTTTAATTTTTCTTTTTCTTCAGGCATCACCACCTTAAGCATCGCCAGCTGCAGCTCTTCGGCCTCCTGGCTAAACTTTTCAGATTTATTTTTTAAATGCTCCTTAAACCCCGCTGTCTTAGCGGCAAGCTGACTATCCGTTAAGCCGCTTATTATACTTTCAAAAGAATTCACCAAACCCACCAACCGCGCCACCTCAACCATCTTATCCATAGAGGGACTGGGCATCTCAGCATGCAAGGTGATATTTAATTTAGGGAACCTCTTTTTAATCAGGCTCTGCTTATTTTTAAGAATAATTTTTTTAATTAACCCCAGCATTCTACTCCTCATTCGTCATCCTGAAAGCCTAGATTCTTCGGCCGCTGCGCTCACTCAGAATAACATGTTTACGATCTCTCTTATTTATTCGCGCTGAATTTAAGAAAGGCCTCGATAAAATCATCCAAACCACCGTCTAAAACTTTTTGGCTATCCCCGGTTTCAAAATCCGTGCGGTGATCCTTGACTAAATTATATGGATGTAAAACATACGAGCGGATCTGACTGCCCCACTCAATTCTCTTCTTATCTGAATCCTGCTGCTTTAATTCTTCTGCTTTTTTAGCCTGCTCTGCTTCATAAATACGCGCTTTGAGTATCTTTAAAGCCATTTGCTTATTTTGATGTTGCGAACGCTCATTCTGGCATTGCGCCACAATACCGCTAGGCAAATGAGTAATTCTTACCGCTGAATCCGTAGTGTTAACGCTTTGACCGCCTGCGCCCTTGGCACGAAAAACATCAACGCGCAAATCAGTCTCCGAAATTTTCAAATCCAACTCTTCTTCTACTTCCGGAATCACATCCACCGAAGCAAAAGAAGTATGCCGGCGCTTATTCGCGTCAAAAGGCGAAATCCGCACTAATCGATGCACCCCCCGCTCTGTCTTTAAATAACCAAAAGCATAAGCCCCCTCAATCAGCAGAGTAACATTTTTAATCCCCGCTTCTTCTCCGGAAAGGACATCAATAGTTTTTACGCTATAACCATGGCTTTCCGCAAAACGGCTATACATTCTTAAAAGCATCCCTGCCCAATCGCAAGACTCCGTGCCACCGGCTCCGGCATTGATACTTAAAATTGCGCTATTCTTATCAAACAGCCCGCTTAAAAGCACTTGAAATTCCAGCTTATCAATTATCTCAATCAGGCTGGCGGCATTATGCGTTAAATCTAAAATCAAATCCTGATCATTCTCTTTAAGCAAAGGAACAAGCTCAATTAGCTCCTGATATTTTTTATTGACTAACTCCCAGGGTTCAACCGTCAATTTAAGATTTTTTAGTTCCTTAACTATCCTCGTGGAGCATTCGGTATTATTCCAGAAACCTTCATTCGACATCTGGCTGTTTAAAGCCTCAATCTTTTGCTTTTTATGCGCAACGTCAAAGATAACCTCTTAGATTCTCCACCCTAACGCCGATTTCAACCAGTTTAACCTTAACCTCTTGTGCCGTAAGCATCTTAATCTACCTCCTGATAACTAAATTAGTAAATTAACTTTTTTTGATCCCTCTATAAGCCAACATAAACTCCTCACGGCTGTCTGCCGCGAGCGCAGCATCCTCTAAGGATACCTTGTCCTCTTGTACCAACCTAACTAAAGACTGATTAAATGATTGCATGCCAATCGCCGAGCCATCATCAATAAATTTTGGAATTTCCCAAATTTTTCCTTCCCGAATTAAACGGCTGATCGTAGAGGTCAAGAGCATTACTTCATGAGCCGGAATCCGGCCCGCACCATTCTTCATCGGTACCAGGCGTAAAGAAATCACCCCTTTTAACAGTGAGGCAAGCTGATTCCTTACCTCCTGATGTTGATGCGGAGGAAAAAGATTAATTAACCTTTCTATGGTCTGCGAGGCATTGATTGTATGTAAAGTACTTAAAACTAAAACCCCGGTCTCCGCCGCCGCCATCGCGGAAGAAACAGTATCATAATCACGAATATTACCGATAAACATAACATCCGGACTCTGTAAGGTAAAAGCGCGCAGCGCCGCTGAATAAGTAGATACGTCAATCCCCAGCTCCCGCTGATTAATAATTGACTGTTTATCCTCAAAGGTAAATTCAATTGGCTCTTCAATAGTTAAAATATGCTTGTGGGCATTATTATTTATGTATTCTACCATACTGGCAATGGTCGTGGATTTACCGCTCCCCATACTTCCGGTTAAAAGTACCAGGCCCCGGGTTTCCTGCGACAGATTTCTTAATATTTCCGCGGGAAGATTCAGCTCATCAAAAGAAGAAATACTATTACGCACGTTGCGGATAACAATAGAGGGCCAATTCCTTTGCGTAAAAATACTCACCCGAAAACGCCGGTTAAATTCTACCAGGTATACGGCAAAATCAACATCCAGCTTATTTCTAAAAATCTCACACTGCTTGGCATTGGCCAGCTGTTCCATAGCAAAAATCACGTCCTCGATGCTCAGAATCTTATTATCTATGGGAACAATCTTACCGGCAATGCGCAAGCTGGGTATGCCTCCCGCCCGAAAGAAAAGATCAGAAGCATCTTTATCCACCATCTCTTGCATTAATTTTTTAATATTCATGCTTGTCCTCCAATATTATATTATTCATCGCCGCGATAGTTTTCTTCATTCCCATACTTATTCGTCATTCCCGTGAAAAAGGAAATCTTTTAGATCCTCGCTTGCGCAAGGATGACATTAAAACAAAAAACTCATTGCGACGTCAATTATAACACTTTATTTACTTTTAATGTAGGATTAAATTCTATGTATTTAGCAAACATCAACCAGGCTTGAGCATCGATTGCCGGGCCGAACCAATAAAAAATAAACTTAAATAAAATAAAACTCCCCTGATTCTTTGAAGAATAATCATCTTAAAAGGTCCTTTTTCCGCAGCAGACGGTGGTAACCTACGGCAAACCTGTGCGCCTCATCGCGGATGCGGCGGATTAAATTTAAAGCCGCCACATCCTTAATTAAAACGCTAGCCGCTTTTTTACACTGACAGCTATAAATATTCTCCTTATCCGAACCCCGCCTAAAGCCGCGGGTTTCTTTGCGGGGCTTAGCAATGCTCACTAACGGAATATCTAAATTTAATGCTTCTAGCTGCTTTAATGCGGTTAAGAGGTGTCCTTTACCTCCGTCAATCAACAATAAATCCGGCAAGGCTTTCTTTTCTTTTAACAGCCGGGCATAACGACGACGCAATACTTCCGCCATCATTTTATAATCATCCCTGCGGTCAAAACCTTTTATACGAAAACGACGATAATTATTTTTATCCGGCCGGCCATGGTAAAAACTTACCATCGCCCCCACCGCTTGTTTACCCCCCAAATGAGAAATATCAAATCCTTCAATTCTAACGGGCAGATTTTTCAGCTTTAAACTTTTCGCCAAAAGCTCCAGCTCATTTGCGCGACTAAAGTCATTTAGCCGCTCAGACATATTAGATAAAATAATAACCTGATCACGCAGGCGGGCGGCCGCTTCAAAATCCTGAGCTTGCGATTTATCCCGCATAGAGTTAGTCAACCGGCGAATCAATAAATCAGCCTTACCTTCTAAAATTAAAACAATATTCTCCAGGCGCAGCTTATATTCTTCCTGGCTGATCTTGCCCAGGCATGGCGCTGGACAAAGATTAATCCTATGGTAAATACAGCTTTGCTTGGGCAGGCCCCGAATAAAGCCGCGGGCTTTTTTACGGGGCAGGCGTCCGCATGAGCGATAGGCAAACTCCGTCCGGATTATCTTAAGAACATTCTTTAAAAGCTTAGTGTTCGTATAGGGCCCCAGGTAGCGCCCAGCCGCATCATTTTTCTTACGCGTAATTTGAATAGAAGGGAATTCTTCCGGTGAAATCCTCACCCAAGGAAAACTTTTATCATCCTTAAGAGAAATATTATATCTGGGGGCAAACTCATGAATAAGCTTAAACTCCAGCAACAAAGCCATCATTTCGTTAGCTGTCAACCTAAACTCAACCTTTGCCACCTTAACCATTAAAGCCTGGGTTTTGCCGGCTAAATCCCGGCCCAAGTAATTAAGCAGGCGCTTCTTTAATGAATTAGCCTTGCCCACATAAAGCACCCGGCCTAAACGGTCACGCATTAAATAAACCCCCGGAGAATCCGGAGCTGACAAAATCTTTTCTTTTATCGTTTGTGGACAATCCATAAACTTAAAAAACGCCAGGGTGAATAAACCTCCCCCCGCGATTAAATAGTAAATTATACAGGTTGGTTTAAATCTTTACGACAGAACCAATTCATGAGCTCTTTAAGTTCCGCAACCCTAAAAAGAAAACAAAAAATTACATAAGCTAATGCGCCACAAAACAATGCCCAGCCAAAATTTAACGCGCGATTCACTAAAAAACATACCGCGGCCATGCACAAAGTAGCCGCTAGAATACGTAAGAATGATTTTAATATTTCCTGTTCTCCAAAACCCTCCAGGCGCCGGCTAAGCATAAAAAATAAAAATGAAAAAGAGATAATGCCTGAAATTGAAGTAGCTAAAGCCAGGCCCCCGATTTTAAGCGGAAACATTAATAGCGCGTTTAAAATAATATTTATCAACAGAGCTAAGCCGGCTATTTTAGCCGGGGTAACCGTATCCTTCAGGGCAAAAAAACAGGATTGCAGTATCTTGGTGCCCCCGTAAGCAGCTAAACCGATGCTATAAAAAAACAAAGCATTGCTCGTTAACCGGCTAGAATTAAAATCAAATTTGCCGCCGCCAAAAAGGCCTAAAACTATGCCGCCAGCTAAAATCATATACAGCGCGCTCACCGGCAACATCACAAGAAAAACTACCCGCAACCCCCAGGAAAGTGTTTTTTTAAGATTCTCCTGATTAGCCTCTAGTGCCTGGGCCGAAAAAGTGGGCAAGATTGCCTGCGCGATAGCGTTACTAAAAATACCGATAGGAAATTGTATAAACCGATAGGCAAAATAAAGCACCGCGACTCCCCCGTCTCCCACCACCGCGGCTAATGAGCCAAAAATTGAATCGACAAAATTATTTAACTGATAAATGCTAGAGCTGGCCAGCCGCGGCAGCATTAGTTTTCTAACCTGAACTATGCCGGGATGCCGAAGGCACAAATTAAATTTCACGCGTAATCCCTTTTTATACAAAAGAGGGATCTGCACTGCCAGCTGTAAAACGCCTCCCAGCAGGACCCCGGCGGCCAACCCGCTGGTGCCTTCTCCGAAAAGCAGAGCGCAAACAATAATCGCGATATTTAAAAAACAGGGCGCGAATGCCGAAACTGCAAAACTCTTAAGCGAGTTGAGCACCGCCATGGCATAAGCCGCCAGTCCGATCAACAAAATATAAGGAAAAATAATTCGATTTAAATTAATCGTTGTCTGCAGCTTATCCGCGGATCCGATAAAACCCGGAGCGATCAGGCGCACAATCCAGGGAGAAAAAATTATTCCCAGTATAGTTATGGCACTCAAAATCACTACCAAAAAATTAAGCAAAATATTGGCTAGCTCCCAAAACTCCTCTTTGGAATGCTTAAGGCTATATTCGCTTAAAACCGGAATAATCGCCGCGTTAGCCGCCCCCTCTCCCACCAGATCGCGAAAAAGATTGGGAATACGAAAAGCAATCACAAAAGCCTGAGCTTGAAGATAAACTCCGAATAGCCGGGCGATAATTATATCCCGGATAAAACCGAGAATGCGCGAAGTAAGAGTAGCCAGGCTAATAATCGATGCCCAGCGCGCCACCGATTGATTTTGGCTAACTTGGGAATATTTGTTTATTGACATGGGTAATTAATTATGCTAATAATATAACCTTATAAAATAATCTTCCCCTTCGCGGGCGCTTGAGGTCATTTTTCCCCAAGCGCCGGCCACGCCTGTGGCGGACTCCGCCAGAGGCGGAGAGGCAGGGGAAAAATGAGGAGAACATATGCCTAGACGCAGAACATCATTAAAAAGTAACCGCGTAAATAAAAGAAAACATACGCGCAATCTCAAAGTAAAAGGACAGCTTAAAAAAACGATTAAAAAGTTTCAGGAGCTGCTTACTAAAGAAGACACCGCCGAAGCCAAGACATTCATTTCTAAGGTTTTTTCTCAGCTGGATAAAGCCGCCAAAAAAAATATTATTCATCCGGCTACCGCTAATCGCAAAAAATCGCGTCTGATGCGCCGCTTAAATACGCCCCGCTAAAAATAGCGCCCCGCGCCGGAGGCTTTTGGCGGGGCAAAACCGCATAAGCCCACGATTAATTTTTCCAAAGCAAAGGCAGGCTTAAGCCTGCCTGTTTTAATTTCTAGATCAGCCCTCAAAAGAAGTTTTAGCTTCCGGCGAGCGCTTAAAGTTTGAATATCCTGCTTCTCCCAGGCATAACGCAAGCCCCCCAGAATACGTTCCGGAACCTCTCCGTTTTTAAGCAGCTGGTTCAAGAGGCGCAAAGCAGAATCTGTCTTTCTTAGCTCAATCTGCCGATTCAGATCAAAAGTGCTTGGATTAACGGTCTCTTTAGAACGCAAAAGCCGCGCCTGCGCGCCGATACTTTTAATAAGCTCATCCTTATAATCATACCGCGCGAAATCTAAAACCAGGACTAATTGTTTAGACGGTTGCTTAAAAAAAGCCAGAAGGAAGTCCCGGGACCCCTTGTCTAAGAAGTGCGCGTCTTTAATGACAATAATTCTTTTAGCGCTTTTTAAAGGAAGAGATAAGAACCGTTCCTGGATATCTTTTAAATCTATTTCTTTAGCATATAATGTATCCAGATTAAAATCTTGCAGCTGGGGCGGAAGGAATTCCTGCTTTATTTTGTTAAGCTGAATTTCTTTGGCCGCGATATCCTGGCCAATAAGCAGATAAACCCCCACACCAATAGTCATCTAATTTATGTTTTCTCCAATTGGTATAGGCTGGCTTACCCCACATCAATTGCAGTATAGCTTTAAGCTGGATATACAATTGATGTGAGGGTAAACCATATCACCATTGCTCAACTGTACGTTCCACGATGCGCCGGGCCAAATC
>JAZDEW010000041.1:0-26635 GCA_043808425.1 Candidatus Omnitrophota bacterium | reverse complement strand
CTTTAGAAAAATTGGATAGCTATTATGCGCAGGTTCAGCAGATTGAGAATATAAAATCAGAAATTGCCAAGATCATTGCCAATGTTTTTATTGAGGCCAAAGGAGTAAAAGTTCATTTCATTGACGGAAGCATAATCCAGTTAGATGGCCAACTGTATTCGAGTTGGCCGGCTGCGCGTTTTCCTTTTAATTTTTCTAACACCGTTAACAATCTGAAAAATAATTTAAATAAACATTTTCTTCAGGGACAACCTTTAGTTTTATTTTCTCCCGCGGGTTACGATATTCTCTCCAAAGATTTTTTTAATCTCCTCCTAAATTTCGGGCCAGAAGACAATTATCCGGACAGTTTAATTTTATTTGGGAATCAGTTAGAAGAGCTAGATAGTATATCTTTAAGCGGTGAAAATAGGTGTTCTTTAGTTTTTGGGCTTTGGCCCTGGCAATTTACCTCTAGCCGGAAAGTAAAGAGTATTGGAGAGTTTTCTCTAAAACATATTGAAGAAATCGACCGAGATCTATATTTAGGAGAGATTGAGATTGATCTATTACAGGCATCCCTGAATCAGAGACTGGCCTTAAAGGGCTGCGCGATTAAGACTGGCTTGAAGGAAAAAATTCGTTTGGTTGTTTTGCATGCCGGCGCGCGGGAAATGAGTTTAGAAAAATTAGCCTCTATTTATTTAAATCATTGGCCTAATTTTGATGAGACATTTAAGGATTACAGCCGCAAGATTGAACTTTATTCCTATGCCGGCAATGAACAAAATCTTCTTTCCCACGATAAGTTTAAGATAAATACGGAAAGCCCGGATCTAGAATTGGAGGATATTTTCGCCAACTATATTAAAATGCTGGATCTTTATCTGCGCTGGTATTTTTTGCCGTTGGAATATGCTGAAAAAGATTTTTCTTTTACTAATAAATATTTTTATAGCCTTCCGGTAAAACTTATTCCCGGGCAGAATAGATTCAAGGCCCGGATGCTGGTTAGCGGGGATTATCAACTTCTAAAAGATTTAGAATATCTTAACTGCCGGCTGAATGAGCGGCAGATAAATACAGCCGATGGTAAAATATTTTGGTTTGAAAACATTATTAAATAATTTTAATTACTTAATTATTTAATTAAATAGATTTTGGTTTTTCAAAAAATTAATTTTCGCCGGTGATTTAGCGGAGTTTATGGGGTAAATTCACACAATTAAATTATATTGACACGAATCATTTTATTTGTTAACATATTTTAACTTCACGTCATTGAGATTGGGCTTAGTACAAATAAGATATTTTTTGTAATTGTTTTGGTTGATTAATGATTACTTTTACCAAGGAGCGTAGATGAGACGTAAAAGTTATCTAGTTTGGTCTGTGTGCCTATCATCGATTTTATGTTTGTCCGGTTGTAAGCCGGTTGAAAAGAAAAAAAATCCTCCTGAAATTAAATCCTGGCAGCCACAGGGAACGGTGGTTGCCAATGTTAATGACCTGTCTATTACCGCGGAGCAGTTAGAGCAGGAAATCCTCAGCTATAATGAATCCTCAGATAATTCCGCGCCTAAAATCAAAACACGCGGACAAAAAATTTCTTTTTTAAATGAAGAGTTAGTCAGGCGTTATCTTTTGTACTTAGAGGCAAAATCCAGGGGCCTGGATAAGCAGCCGAAAATTCAAGAACTTTTAATGAACCTGGAGATTAATATTTTAAGCAGTCAGATTTTCCGTGATGAAATAGGCAGCATATCGGTTACTCCCGCGGAAATTGAGGAATTTTATAATACCTATAAAGAACAGTATCGCCAGGAAGAAGAAAGAAAAATCAGGGAGATTGTTCTGGGGACCGAGGCGGAAGCAAAAGATGTTCTTATCGAGCTGTTGAAAGGCGTGGATTTTGCTACCTTAGCCATGCAGCGCTCCAAGGCCCAAAGCGCCTCAAACGGCGGGGATTTGGGATATATTACTAAGGGCAAACGCGGCGCGGATTACAGTCATTTTGATGAAATAGCTTTTTCACGTTTATTGGAAATAGGTAAAATAAGCACTATTTTTAAGGAAAAGAACGGGTACTATGTTGTAAAGGTGGAAGGGATAAAGGGGGGGCAGATAAGGAGTTTATTCGAAGTAGAAAATGAGATTAAAGAGAGTATTTTGTTTTTTAAACAGCAGGAGAGACTAAAAGAGATAACTAACGGTTTGCTAAAGAAAACTAAAGTAGTGGTCTATGAGGATTTGATAAAATAATGAATATTGAATTAAAAAAAAGATTTCCTTTGATTATCGCGATCGCCTGCGGGGTTACGGCGATTGTCTTATTAAATCTTTATGTTAGAAAAATAGAAACTGAAATTCGTTACAAGACGAGATTGAGTGAGGAAAAAGCTCTGGCGGCTAAGCCTAAAGTAATTTTCGGCGTGGTGTTGGTGGCGAAAAGATCGATTTCGGCGCAGGCCCCGATTACCGGCGAAGACCTTACCTTCAAACAAATGCCGGTGGAATATATCCAGCCTGGCGCGGCTACTACTTTTGAACAGATTATGGGGCAGATCTCTCCCGCTCCTATTGGCGTCGAGGAACAGATACTCATTTCCCGGCTTTCTCCTCCCGGAAATATTGGCAAGACTCTGGCGGAGATTACTCCGGAGGGCAAAAGAGCGGTTACTGTTCCGGTAAATAACCTTGCGGATATAATTAATATGTTAAAGCCGGGAGATTACGTGGATATTTTCGCGCTCATTGCTTTACCTAAGAAAAGCGCATTGCAAACAACGGAGGTTTCGGCTCCGCGCTTAATCTCGTTGTTTCAAGGCGTGGAGGTGTTGGCTGTAGGGGGTGAGACAATACCCCTGAAAGTGAAAGCAATCAAGGAGAGAGGGGGTACTGGTGCCGCTGGTTCAGGGCAGACCGCTACTTTCGCGCTTACGCCTCAAGAGGCAGTACTGCTTTCTTTCGTTCAAGAGCATGGCAAGATTAATTTAGTTTTACGCTCCGCGCGGGATTCCCAGGTTGAGTTAGTTGCCCCTGCTGATTGGGATACTTTATTAAATCATTTGTCTTCTGTTCGAGGGGAGAGAGGCAGCGGGGAAAGGCAAGGGGTAGTTGAGATATATCGCGGCTTTCAAAAAGAAATTATTCCACTATCAGCATCAAATAAAGAAGAATGAGGAATATGTTTAAGCTCGTATTTTTAGTGTTTTTTATTTTTTCCGCGGCACCGGTTTCGGCGCAGGTTAATTCTGAAAAGCCGGAGCTTATAACTTTGTATGTGGCGGAGATTAGGGTGCTTTCAGTAAATAATCCGACCAGAGTGGTGATTAATAATCCTAATATTTTAGATGTTTCTTCAGTAAGTAAAGATGATATAATTGTGGCGGCTAAGAACCCGGGTATAACTAATTTGTTGTGGTGGGATACGGCTGGCCAGCATACTATACAGGTAGAGGTTTTTCAGGAAGACATGAATTTGGTTAAGAAAAGGGTAGATAGTCTTTTAAAGGGGTTGAATCTTCCGGATGTTATTACGCAGCCGTCGGACGGTGAAGGCAAGGTAATACTTTTAGGCAGCGTGAAAACATTGGAGGAGTTAGAGCGTATCGAGACCGCTCTTGCTTTGCTTAAGGTAAAAACTATTAATCTTATCCAGTTAAAAGAAGAAAGGGCGAGTATTGAAATTGACGCTATGGTTTTGGAGTTAAAAAAGGACGCGTCAAAAACCCTGGGCTTGGCCTGGCCTACTTCCGTAACACTTACTGAGCCGGCAAGCCGCGGCTGGGCAACTTTAGGGGGCATACCGGATGCGTTAGTGCGCATAAGCAGCTGGACGCGGGATGCTTTTAGCGTAACTTTAGATTTCTTAATTAAGGAAGGTAGCGCCAGAGTTCTTTCCCGGCCGCGTTTGGTTTGTCAGAGCGGTAAAGAAGCAGAGCTTTTAATGGGTGGAGAGAAGCCAATTATGACTACCGTGCTTAGTTCGAGCAGCTCAGGCGAGGGAACAAATGTGGAATATAAGGAATATGGTATTAAATTAAAAATAAAGCCTAAGCTGGTTTCTGACGGAAAAATTGAATTGGCTTTGAACGTAGAAGTAAGCGATATTGGGGTCGCTGAGACTCTGGGTAGCTCCACCTCGCCCACGGCAAAGGCATATCCGCTTACCAAGCGCTCTACTTCAACGCAGGTTTATCTTAATGATGGGCAGACAATGGCCATTAGTGGACTAATTAAACAAAAGTCAGAAGAAGAATTGCAAAAATTTCCCTGGCTGGGTGATGTTCCGGTTTTAGGTGTTTTTTTCCGGCACAAAACTTTTACCAGCGGGGGCGGTTTGGGTGAATTGAGCGACTCAGAGCTGGTGATCACGCTCACGCCCAAGATTATAAAAGAATTTATCGCTAAAGAAGTACCGAATAAAGAAGTACCGAAGGTTGAGTTAACTCCCGTGATTAAAGCGGTGGTTACTAATGATATAGCCGCGCCGGTGATGTCCGAATATGTGCGCAAAATCACTAAACGTTTGCAGGATAATTTTGTTTATCCCTGGACAGCTAAACGTGACCAGCTTCAGGGTTTGGTAAGGTTGGGCCTACGGCTTGATTCTCTGGGCACGCTCTTGGATGTTGAGATCAAACAGTCTTCGGGATATAGTATATTTGACGAGAACGCGGTGAGTATGATTAAGAAGTTATCTCCTTATCCTCCACTTCCTTCGAAACTCAATCAGGAGGAGCTCCGGATAGATATCCCCATTGTCTATAAACTGAAATAATATGGCGCAGATTATTTCTGTCTTCAGTACTAAAGGCGGCGTAGGAAGAACCTTTGTTGCCACAAATCTTTCCATTGCTTTAGCCAAAAAACTACCTAGAAACAAAAAGGTTTTGCTTGTTGATACGGATTTACAGTCGCCGGGGCATATGGCTATACTTTTGAATTTAAAGCCTAAAAAACCTCTAGTTGGCCTTGTTCCCGACTGGAAGAAAGGCAGCTATACTCCTTCCCAGATTAGCGAATATATTATTCATTCTCCTTTTGCCGGCATAGATCTTTTGCCGGTTATATTAACCGTTGAAGATAGGCCGAACGTGGATGAAAAATTTATCTCTTGCGTTTTGAGTGATTTGAGCAAGAAATATGAATATATCATTTGCGATAGTGGTAGGGCGTATAATAATGTTTTGGTCATGATCCTTGAGCGGACAAATTTGATTCTGCTGGTGATTAACCCGGATGTCCTTTCAGTTTATCAGGCAAAGGAAGAGATAAAGATTTTGCAGTTATTGTATTTTCCCACAAGTATGATGCGCGTAATTTTAAATCGCGCCGAAAGTACCGGTGCGGTAACTTGGCAGGAAGTAAGGGTGGCTTTGCCTTGCGATATAATTTGCCGTATTCCATCGGAAGGCAGAATTGTCGGTTCGGCTTTAAACCGCGGGATACCCGTTGTGCTGGATAGCCCGCGTTCACGCGCAAGCATGATGTTGAATAAGTTAGCCGAAGACTTAATTGCTCAACCGGATCTTTTTACTTCTCATATAAAATTAGATGCCGCTATTCTGGCCATAGAAAATAAGAAAACATTTTTAGATGAGAGAGCTTCTTCTTTGGAGGCGCTTTCTTTGGGCGGCCGTAAGTTTATAGAAAAAAAACTCAGTAAGGAAGAAAAAATTGATGAGTTAAAACAACGGGTGCACAGGCGCGTTATTCAGGAGCTGGACTTACGCAGATTGGACCGTGTCGCCGGCGATCCGGAAAAAATTAAGGATTTACGCCTGAAAATAATTTTGGCCGCTAACATTGCTTTAGCGGATGAAACCGGAAGCCTTATTTCTTCCCGCGAAGAGCGGGAGGCTTTGATTAAGGAGATTGCGGATGAAACTTTAGGCCTGGGCCCCTTGGAGGATCTGATTAATGACCCGCAGGTTACGGATATTTTAGTGAATAATAAGAGCCAGATTTATGTGGAAAGGTATGGCAAATTAGAACAGGTTACTAAACGTTTTGTTTCCAATGACCAGGTCAGGCAAATAATTGAGCGAATTATCGCCCCGCTAGGCAGAAGAGTGGATGAATCCGTGCCGATGGTCGATGGCCGGCTGGCGGATGGCTCGCGGGTTAACGCGATTATTCCCCCGCTTTCCCTTACCGGCCCGACTTTGACCATCAGAAAATTCAGCCAGGAGCGGCTTAAGATAAATAATTTAGTGCAGCTAAACGCTCTCAATGATGTAATGGGGAATTTTCTTAGGGCCTGCGTTTTAATGCGCAAAAACATAATTGTTTCCGGGGGCACGGGTTCGGGAAAAACTACGGTTTTAAATGTGCTTTCGGAATTTGTTCCGGAAGGTGAGCGGGTGATTACTATTGAAGACGCCGCGGAATTAAAGCTTGATCATCAGCACTGGATTCGGCTGGAATCGCGGCCTCCCAATATCGAGGGTAAAGGCGCGATTTTCGTGCGCGATTTGTTTCGTAATTCCCTGCGCATGCGGCCGGACCGGATTATTATCGGAGAATGCCGGGGCGAGGAAACCATGGATATGCTTCAGGCCATGAATACCGGCCACGATGGTTCCATGACCACCATACACGCTAATTCTACGCAGGATGTCTTAGTTAGGCTTGATTCGCTTATCCTGATGAGCGGTATAGAAATACCTTTAAGGGCTATACGCGAGATGATTGCCTCTAGCATTGATATGATTGTTCATACTGCCCGTCTTTCCGACGGTTCAAGAAAGGTTACCCAGATAACGGAAATTACAGGTATGGTTGATGAAGTGCATATCGGATTAAGTGATTTATTTGTTTTTCGTCAGTCCGGCGTGGACGATCGCGGAATAATTCAAGGCGAGTACGGGCCTACCGGGAATATGCCGACTTTTTTTAATGATTTAATTAAAAGTGGCATTATCCTTTCGGAGGATATATTTAAAATCAAAACATGAAAACTTTAAAAAAACAGAAAAGCCAGATCGCGATTATTATTACTTTTGTTATCGCGGTGGTTATACTTCTGGCCGCGGTTTTTATAAACATCGCCAAAGTTAGCCAGACTAAATTGACTGTTAGCCAAGCGGCGGATAAGGCGGCTTTGAGCCTGGCTTCTCAATTAGGCAGCATGAGCCATTCTTATCGGGAAAAGGCTTTAGATGGCGAGGGTACTGAAGAAGAAGTGGACGGGGAAACGGTGCTGAAAAAATGTGGCCTTAACTGGAAAACAATCATTATGTTTATTATTGCTCTGGCGACCTTTATTGCTTATTTTACTTTTCCGCCGGCGCTACTTATCGGAGCTCTTTTAGCCTTTGTGGTAAACTCGGTAATGGCCGGAGGGATAAGCGAGAAATTCAGGGAAATGACCAGTTTTAACGCTATGCGGGAATCTACTCTGTTTCAGGCTTTGGCTTCTATTCAGACTGACGATGTGCAATTAAAGGCTATCGAGCCAGGAAAGTTTTGTGAGGATGTTGATAATGACGGAATTTGTGAACGGGTTTATAATCTGGGTATAGGGATGCCGGATATGCTTAATCAGCCCAAAGTAGATAGGTTTAGCGCTTGGTATTATGATAATCGGCTTTATTATGTAAGGGAAGCGGATGAGGATATAGAAGAAAAAATGAATGTATTTGTTTATGGTAATGAGATAACTGCCCGGAGCGGCTTAATGAGATATATTTCTGTTGATTCCAAAAAGCCCTGGGGGGATATCGAAAAATTATCATATGTGCTGGTTCCGGGAATTGGGAATAGCGGAGGAAATACCTGCATGGAGGATGTTCCGGTTGGTACTTTGGAGTATAATGTTACTTGCGAGGGGTGTCCGGGCTGGGTTAAGGATCCGGCGACGGATGAAATATGGATCGCTAGGTTAAATGAGGGGGAGCCGCAAGTTGGAATGTATGACGGTTTCTTAGAGGACAAATTAAAGAGTTTGTTAACGCGCCTGCAGGAGACGTATGACAACACTTATTGCGCTCTCGAGAAGTGCCCCATTAAGCCAGCAGATGTGGATAATCTTATCAAGGATATGGGGCAGTTTTTGGCAAGAACCAGGGAACTAGCAAATATGGCGGCTACACAAAGAATGAATAATGTTGCTCAGTGGATTAGGGCATTTTATAATTTTGAAAGCCATAAAACCAATAGAACCAGTATTAATGATGCTTCCGCTACGCCTTGCGATGATTTTAATGAAAACCGGGAGGACTTTAATGAACACTATAGCTATGATATTTATCTGCGCTTATGGCGCGATCGGATTTATATTCAGAGTTGGATCCCGAGGCTGGAAGAGTTAAATGCCTTAATTATGGGAGAAATAGCAACAGCTAATGGGGATGATCCATATGGATTAGGCTCAGGGGTGAGCCAGTGCGCTATGACGCCTTGTTGTGGCCATGATTGTGAAACGCTTTGTTGTGATCCCGCGGATTGTAGTTTTGAAGGAACTTATTGCAGCGCTTGCGGCGGTGGAAGTCCCCCGGTTTGTGATAATGGAGATTTATATGGTAAAATTCCGTCGTGGTGTTCTTTGCCTAATCGTAACAGTGGTTGCGCATGCTCGTGTAGTTACAGTTCCGCATGTTTTAATAGCTGTGCGTTTCAAGGCCCATTTTCTTCTGCAGGCAGCACAGAAGATCCCACAGAAGTTGAGCAGTTAATTGCAATTTTGCGTGCGTTGCAAGAAGATTTTGCTTTTTTACAATTGGTAATTTCCCCAATGGCGGATGCGGTAGAAACGTTGCTTGCTAGCCAGCCGGTTTCTAGTCCTTCCGGCGGCCTGGCGAGAAATGAGATTGTTTACGCCTGGAAGGATAAAAAGGGTTTTTCTCATCTGGCGCAGGTGAAAATTGAAGGGTATCCTGTGAAGCTCCCATATGTTACAGAAAGCATGGAATGGGGGGAATTATGGAAGTGCCGGTTGTTACACTCGTATTCCGGTAATTTTTCAATTACGACTTCCCGTTATGACCAGGATCAGCTTACCAACATAGCTGATTGGAATCTGCGCCGCCGTAAACAGGTAGATATTCTTGAGTTTGATGTGGCTACTCTGGAATCCGTGGCCGCCGATATTCAGGATGATGCCGTATTAAATACCACTCAAGCGGCTGTTGATGATATTTTAAGTAATCATGCAATTATGAGCATGGCGCAAGCTTTTTACGGCCCGGAAAAAAGCGATATTTACATAAACTCTACTGAAGGTGATTAGTTTTAAAAAGTATTTTTTTGCCGTTTGTTTTTTATTTTTTTTAGCTGGTATTAGTTTAGCCCAAGTAGTATCCTCCCCAGATAATCAGATAGTTTCTTATTCCCAAACGCCCAATTTTCGAAAAGTATATCTTGATGAATTCTCTAATGAATGGCATCGGCTATCCAGGATTATGAAGAGTTATGGCTATAATATCAATTTTGGGGTAGTGGCGGATGTCGCTGAGGATATTAATGATGCGAAAATATTTTTAGTAAAAAGGGAAAGGATTTTTTCTGATAATCCAAAGATTGTTTCTGAATTAACAGGCAAAATGGTTGAGGCGATGGGCGAAGAAGGGATAATTCCCGTGGTCAAGCATTTTCCCGGGTTAGGCAGAGCGCGTTCTGATTCCCATAGGTGGCTGCCTAAAATAAACGCGCCTGAGGAGGAAATTTACAAAAAGGATATTTTTCCCTTTGAAAAATTAATTAAGGATGGCAAGCTTTTCTGGATTATGACCAGCCATGCCGTATATCCATGTTTTGATGATAAGCCTGCTTCGTTATCTTATAAAATTCAGACTGAAATTTTGCGTAAGAAATTAGGCTTTCAGGGAATAATTATTTCCGATGAGCTTCTGAATATGCAGGCGGTCCAAGGGTACGCGTTTGAACAAAAAATTAAAGAGCCTCATATTAATGAGATCGTAATTATGGCTTTTAAAGCCGGGACGGATATTGTGATTATTTATCCGCAGCCGGATAAAGCTAAAGAACTTATTGGCGGCGTGATTAAAGCGGGGATTGCAGCGGTAAAAGATGGCCGGATTTCCGAAAAGGAAATTAACGATTCGCTGGAAAGAATATTGAAGGAAAAAGAAAGGATTTTTGGCGTAAATTTGCTATTTTTAATAAAAAATATAACATTAGAAGAAAAAATTGCACAGAAAATTATTATCGATATTTATGATGAGAAAGGCAGCAAGATAATAAATAATTATTGTCTTTCGGGAATAGAAGCCAGGGATTATAAGCTTATTGAGTCCGCGCAGAAAAAGGCGAAGATTCCGCTTTTTATTTGCGGCCAGCATGAGGGTGGAAAGATTAACGAGTTCAACCTTAAGCTTTACAGCCAGAGCGCTGGTTCAATTGGCAGGCAATTTGAAAAAATATCGAGAAAAGAGCAGCCGAAATTGGAAATTCAGGCCTTGGGCAATAGCGGAAATCATAATAATAAACCGCGTGAATCATTTTTCGATTTTAGCCAGTTGGTTAAAGAAGAACAGAGTAAGATTATAAATATCTTAAGCGATTCTGTCGGCGGGCACATTAAGTTTTATACTGATTTAAAGGAAAATGGGAACAGATTGTCTAATCCGGACTTTTTTTCGCCTCTTTCTACTACGTCGCCGGATGTTTCTCGCGGGGTTGAAGTAAAACTTTTTAAAGCTTTGCCCATAACGTGGATAAAGAAATTTCCCGATAAGAACATGGCTTTATGCGCGTATAAAGTGCTTAAAGAGGCGTTCAATATATGGCATGAGAAAAATAATATATCAAGCAGAATCTTGGATAAAAACTTTCTTCTTGCGCCGGGAGAAATGATTAACATGTTGAATTTACTTAAAGAAGAAATTAAGAATTTCCCGGGCGCCAAGGTTAAGAAGCGGCTGCGCGTGCTTTGCTTGGCCGCGCATCCGGATGATGAAGATGCCGAGGCTTTGCTTTATTTTAAGAAAAAATTTGCCGTGCAAACCTATATTCTTTTAGCCACCCGGGGCGAGGGCGGAGAGAATCGTATTGGCCCGGAGCTTTATCAGGAGCTGGGAGCTTTGCGCACCGAAGAAATTGAAAAGTCCGCTTCTATTTTGGGAGTTAATAGGATTTTTTATTTAGGCAAAAAAGATTTTGGCTATTGCTGTGAACAAGAAGAGGCATTGCAAAAGTGGGATAAGCAGGATACATTATTCAGGTTAGTTTATTTTTACCGCCTTATCCAGCCGGACATTATTGTTACTAAGCATAACGCGTTTTCCGGTCATTGCCAACATCAGGCATTGTCTTCTTTGGCGCAAGAGGCGTTTGATTTAGCCGGAAACCCCAAGGTTTATCCGGAAATGATTAAAGACGGGCTTTTGCCTTGGCAGCTACAGGGGTATTACCAGAGAGCGGTAAAAAAAAGCGATTATCCATTGGCTGAAATTACAATTGATTCCCAGGAAATTGCATCTTTGCAGGGTAAAACTATCCAGCAGGTTGCCCAGGAAGCATTATCTCGGCATGCCAGCCAGGGATTGTCCGCGAACTCCTTTTCATCTGTATTGCCAAGGGGGGAAATAAGTTATGAGTCTGTTAAAATAAACGATTTTTCCGCCAAGCAAGGTTTTTTAAACGAAGATACATCCCCAGGAAAAAAACAAGGAGTTATTCCTTCGGGTTTTTTGGGAGTTAAAATAATTAATGGCCTTAAAATAGGCTTAATCGAAGAAAATAGTAATATTTTATTCATTGCTCTTAAGACGTTGGGGTGTAATTTTAAGAAAATAAATATTCAGCATAGCGGGGAAGTAAATTTCTCGGATTTTGATGTTATAGTTTTAAGTAAAGGAATGAACAATTTTCTATCGGAATTTAAAGGATTCGATAATCAGGCCCTTAAGTTTGTTGAGAAAGGTGGCAGCTTGATAATAATGCTTCAGGACCGGGCTTCGCAAGAATTTACTTTTGCGCCTTACCCTCTAAGAATATCTTTTGACCGGTTAAGCAATGAAAATATTCCTGTGAAAATATTAGTTCCCGGCCACCCCCTTTTTAATTACCCCAATAAAATTACGGCGGGAGATTTTAAAGAATGGGTGCAGGATAGGGCAAATATTACCGCTTCTGAATATTCTGATAAATATATTGAATTGACCTCTTCTTTTTCTTGTTCCGGAAAAGCAGTTAAGGGCGCGTATCTTTCTGCGCGTTACGGCAAAGGCAGTTATATCTTTACAACTTATGCCTGGTACCGCCAGCTTAGAGAATTTCATCCCGGAGCGTATAAAAATCTTGCTAATATGTTGTCCTATTCCAAAGCTGAACCTTCCGCCTCTAATAATTGATTTAAGGTGAGTTTTTCGGGGAGTTTGAGAATATCTTTCCGCACAAAAATTTCCACGCGTGTTTTATGAATGGTAACAGCTATTTCTTTTCTTTGAGGCAAAGGAATTAATATGGAATGCCATAGTAGGCTATAGAGCCGTTTGTTTGAGGTAAATTGTATCTTTTTAGGCAGTAGTTTTCCAATTGGTTCCTTAAGCCATGAGATTTCTAAGTCGCGATTTGGATAAGGATAGTCCGGCGGTTTTAGTACGTAGTCATCGTATATTTTAATATAGTTTTCCCGGATAAAAGAGATTATTCTCGGGGAGTATCCGTAGGATGAACTTATGAGTATTTGTTCCGGTTTGTATTTTTGTAATATATTCACAAAATAGTCTCCCGCGTCTTCGTTAGTAAATTTTCTTTTGACAGTTGTAACCGCGATTTCTGGAGGTATTAACATCCCGGTAGAAAAAGCAAATGTGGGGATATCGCTAAATATCCAGCGTGTATTTGGTTTATATTTTAATAATAATTTCAATATTTGAGATTCTTGGATAGATGTTTCTCCTTGCAAGCTATTGCGCATTCTATGGTATTTGGAGGGAAGGAGAGTAATACTTAAGATAAGCAGTATGGCTGTTAACCAACGAAGGAGTACATCCCAAATATCAGAAGTATTTTTCTTAGGAAGCCAGCACTGGGATGCTCTTAGGGAAAAAAAACTGCTGACGCTAATTGCCGCCAGCCAGCAAATAGGTATAGAAATAAGCGGATAATAATGGTACCATACCGGTTTATATATCAATAGCATTGCGGAATTTAATAATAACCAGGAAAAAGGCATTAAAAATCCCCAGCCTCTTTTTTTTATAGACAGGATAATGCCGCACAAAGCAAGCAAAGCAATATCATAATCCTGTAATAACATAGCATAGATAACAGGAAGATGTTGATTAGAAGAATTTAAAAGCGTAAAATGCGGTTTTACTAATTGCGGAATGAGTAGATGGAAATCCGGATAGAAAAAGATTATCGTGATTGTAAGATACGTAAGAAAAACAACTGCCAGCCATAGCTTGCGTGCGCGTCCGATTCCCAGAGCTATAATTGGAATAAGTGGAACCGTGAAAAACTTGGTTTGCAATGATAAAGCCATAAAAATTCCGGATAGAATTAGGGGATATTTTAATTTAGATTTAGCGTAAAGGGCCCCGTAATAGATTGACGCCATAGCTAGAGCCAGGGCGGGTAAACCAAGCATTATAGAAACGCTTAAACGCAGGTAAGATAAAGACATCATTAAGAATAAGCATCCCGCAAAAGCCCCAATTCGTCCGTGTAAGTTCTTAATGGCAAGATAAAATGCCAGGATAAGGAACGCACAGAAAAATAAAACTAAAATACGGCCGTAATAAAATGACGCTCCGAAAATTTTATACCAAAAAGACAGAATAACCGTAAATAGCGGCGGCTGATCGCTCCAGATTTCCTTGTAGAGCCGGAATCCGTTAAGATGCAATAAGCTTTTTATTGAATCAATCCCTTCGTCCACATTGTATTCGAACACATTTTTTAATGGAGCGTTAAAATAAAACCAGATAAATAACACGCTTAAGAGAAATATTAGGATAATCGTACAAATGTTTTTAGAAGTGTAATTTTTCATATGTAATTTGGGAAAAGAGATATAGTTTAAGGTGCAATGATTTATTCTTGGGGTAAGATATCGTTAACGACCATATTTATCTCACCAAGTTTAAAAGAAGCGTTTTGGCCTGCGCGTATTTTCTTAATTTCTCTTATATAGTATCCAAGAGCAAGTTTTTCATTTATTTTTATAGCGGCAGAATTAAGCTGGACAAGTTTATTAATGGCTGCTTGGCATTTTTTAGTTAAATTTTTCCCCCCGCTACTCCAATATAAAAGATAAATATTTTTTAATATCGTAAAACCTTCGGGAGAAACTACTGCTTCTATCTCGGTAGCTTTAAGAGGGGAAGCATTAATTTCCGATCTTTCTTTTTTTTGCACGTTGATTTGTTTAGCTAGATCTTGAGAGATTTGCGTTATAATTTTTAGTTCGTCATGATTATTATCGGAAAATTTAAGATTCTCGTTTCTAAATGAAGCTAAACTACTGTAAAATTTTTTAAAATCGTTTAAAATATTATTTTTTCTGGAAATAATTGGATTTAAAAAAAATTCAAACTGCACTTTTTTCCTGTCGAAATTAGAATCGATTAATTCATTAAAAGAGCTGTTTTTCGTCGGTAGAATCAAACGGATAAAGAAATCTTCGGGGAAACCAGCGACGAATTTAATAAAAGCATAATTTTCTTCCAAAGGAAGGTTTATATTTTTTGATTTATAGCTTTCGCAAAGCCTGTAAAAATAGGACCAATTTTTTGTGGTTTTATAGGGGCTATTTTGATTAGACAGGCAAAGCATGCAGTCATAATCCAAATCGCATTTATCGGTGAATGCGGAATCATTGTCTATGCGAATTAAGTCTTTAACGTTCCCGGTTTCATCTAAAGATAGCGCCAAATAATTTAATTTGTGGTTATCCATGTTTTTAATAAGCCAATCTATAACATGGCTTTTTAATAAATAATTTAAACTTTCAGATGAAAGTTTCTGGAAAGAAAGCTTTTCCCATTCCGTTTGGCTAAAAACATATCTCTGAATACTTCCTTCCACTTTTTTGCCATTTAAAATAAAACTTATATTATGAGCTTCCGGGGTTTTTAAGCCAAACAGTTTGTACAAATAATATACCGTTTCTGATTTTTTCCCGCCACTTAATTTAAATATCCATTTTTCGCCCAAGTTATCTTCAAGGGTAAGTTTCAGATTGCCGCCCTTTCTTAATAATTGCTCGTGAGCAAGCTTAAAAGTTAGATTTTTGAATACATCTTTTTCTATTTGAGAGTATTCAATATAAAGTCGAATTAATTTACCATATTCTTCTTTATGCTTATTAATGCCCATAGAGGGAACTGCCGAAGAATTTTGTTTTTCAACAGGGGTTACTTCCTGAGAGTAAGATTTTTGAGGCGGCAGCAAAAGGTAAAATATAGAGAAAATTAAGATGAAAATATTCTCCTTAATAATTTTAGATTTTTTGTTCATGTAATTTCGCAAAATAAAGTAATAGTTATAGATTATTTCTCTGAAGAATATCTTTACGTGTAAGAATTTTTATTTTAGTTTTAGAATCCACCCAGTTTGGCAGCGCGTATATTCTGGGAATAGGAATTTGTAAGGAGTTCCATATTAAGTTGTAAAACCCTTTATTGTTGATATGCCGTATTTGGGGAGGCAAATATTTGCCAATAGGCTCCTTGAACCAGATGAGCAAAGAACCCGGCGGAACCGGCTTTGGGCTTAAGAATTCGTTTTTGTAAGCCAGGTTATAATTTTTTTCAATATAAGGTATTATCTTTGAATAATAACCCGGGAAGGTTTCCAGGTATCCTGTAAGAAGTATCAGTTCGGGTTTGTATTTTTCTAGCTTATTTATTAGGTAACCGGGTTCCAATTTATTTGTCAATATTCGTTTGATCGAAATAAGAACTAATTCAGGTGGAACAAAGATATCCGAATAAAAAGCAAAAATTGCTCTATCTGTAAATATCCAGCGGGTGTTTTTTTTGTATTTGGATAGAACATCAAGAACGCGGCGTTCTTGGGCTGAAGATCGCCCCAAAAGGCTTTTTTGGGTTCTCTGGTATTTCGATGGTAATTGAAATATTGTGAATATGGCCAAGGGTAATATTATCAAAGAGAAATAAAATTTTCGGCTGATTCGCGTATACAGGTTGCTTTTGCTGAAGAATTTGGCGAAATTAATTGCTCCTAACCAACAAATGGGGATTGAAATAAGGGGGTAATAAGAGTACCAAATTGGTTTATGTTTAAGCAGCATTATGGTAACCATCGCTAGCCATATTAAGGGAAAAAAAGATTCACGCCGCCTTTGTTTAATAATTAAAATTATACCGGTTAAAGCCAGCAAAGCGATGTCAAAATCGTCTTGGAGCATTTTCCAGAGGACTGAAAAATTATTTTTCAGAAAAGGTAGATTGTTTAAATGGGGTTGTAGTAATTGTTGAACAAACATTTGAAAATCTAAATGAAAGAATAATATATTAATGGATAAAAAGGCAAGTACCATAGCTATTAGCCACAAAAAAGCAGAGGAAAGGTTCTGCCCGTGTTTTTCCAAACTTTGCCTTTTAACCTGTATGATTTCTAGTATAATAATCGGGATGAGGAAAAATCCGGATAATTTGGTTTGGAGCGACAGCGCCATAAAAATTCCGGATAAAATTAAAAAGCGTTTTAAATAGAGTTTTCTATAGAGAGTTAGAAATAAAATTGAAACCATCGCCAGGCTGAGCGCGGGTATGCCGCGCATAACTGAAACGCTTAACAGAAGGTAGCCCGTTGATAATAGCAAAAATATTACCGCTATAAAAGCGCAAAAGCGGCCTTCTCTGATTTTAATAATAAAATAAAATGCCGATAGCAGGAGGAAAGAAAAGATTAAGACAAGAATTCGGGCATGGTAAATGGAAGAGCCGAAAAATTTAAACCAATAAGATAGAATTACGGGGAACAGCGGAGGTTGGTCATACCATATTTCCTTATATAAAGAAAATCCATTTAATAAAAGCGTAGATTTTATTAGAGCGGCTCCCTCGTCTCTATTATACTCAAAAGCTTCTTTAAACGGGGTTTTGGCAATTAACCCGCAAATAAATATGATAAAGAATGTTATAATGAGTAAGGTATATTTATGTTTAGAAAAAAAACGTAATAAATTTTTCATATTCATAATTATAACATAACTCGCGTTCGATATTGAAATATTATTTTAATATGGCATAAACTTTGTGTTGAAATCGGTTAGCAAACGGTGGTTGATGATGTCAGGCCCGCTTGCGCGGGAGTGGCAAATTCCGTTAACTGGCGCGTTACTTTATGATCAAATTTTCACTAATAATCCCGGTGTATAACGAAAAGGAATCCGTCGTATTTTTATATATGTCTTTAAGGCAGGTTATGGATAAGTTAGCGCAGCCTTACGAGATTATTTTCGTGGATGACTGTTCGCTAGATGGAACTTTTGAGGCGTTAAGTAACCTTGACTTAAGGCCGGCAAATTTAATAGTTGCTGGTTTGAATAAACACAGCGGGCAATCTGTGGCTATGCAGGCAGGTTTTGATATTTCTCAGGGCGAGTGGCTTATTACAATGGACGGCGATTTACAGAATGACCCGGAAGACATTATTTTACTTCGTGACGAGATGATAAAAGGCAATTACGATATTGTCTGTGGCTGGAGGCACCAGAGAAATGACCCTTTAAATAGGCTGTTAGTTTCCAAGATAGCCTGTGTATTGCGGCGTGTTTTTACGAAAGAAAATATTCATGATTTTGGATGTAGCTTTAGGATTTTCAAGAGAGGAGTATTGAATAATATTTATTTTTCAGGAGGCATGCATAGATTCTTTGTCTTAATAATGCATAAACTGGGATATAAAATTGGAGAAATGAAGGTTAAACACAATGCCAGGAGATTCGGGAAGTCGAAGTATAATTTATACAATAGGCTATTCGAATGCTTAGTAGAATTTACTAGTATTTTATTGTTTGATACCCACAAAGTTCTTCATTATAAAGCTAAATATCAGGTTGAGCATATTATTAGGAAGTAATTTCAAATTTTGTAATATTTTGGTGTATCTTAATTTGAATTAGGCATGTCCTTACGCAGGTAAAGGGTTAATTCTGGGTTGTTATGTTTACTGCGTTTATAACGCCGTATATTTTTATTTTTTATGGGTTTTAATTTATAGCGCCGTAAAACATCGCTAAAAAAACGGGATTTAATTAGCGGATTTTTGTCTCGAGGATATGGCAATTTAATACTAAAAAATTTAGAGTAAGGTTCTTTTTTATAATAATAAATTTTAGAATAATTTCTTTCGATAAAAGGCAGTATTTTTAAATCCCGATCTTGGAACCTGCCTAATAGTATTAATTCAGGTTTATATTTAGCAAGCATGTTTATAATATAATTTGGCTGCAAATTGCCGCTTAGCATTCTTTTTCTAGAAAAAACAGCTAATTCCGGAGGCACGAGCATATCCGCGTAGAAAGCAAAGACTGGCCTGTTAGTAGATACCCAACGGGTACTACGC
Source organism: Candidatus Omnitrophota bacterium (assembly GCA_043808425.1). Lineage (GTDB taxonomy): Bacteria > Omnitrophota > Gorgyraeia > Gygaellales > Profunditerraquicolaceae > UBA6249. The sequence goes on along the minus strand of JAZDEW010000041.1, from coordinate 8,143 downwards.
TTATACTTAGACATTATTTTTATTACCGCCCGTTCTTCATCAGCAGTTTCATTCTCAATGTTTTCCCAAATTCTATTAAATTTAATGGGCAATCTTAGAATTGTCAGGATAATAATGCAGATACTGAGCCAGCGTAAAAATAAGGCAAAGCGTGGTTGTTTAATCTTTAAGGATTTTTGCAAAACCCTGCTTTCGTCATTCTGGGGGAGGCCTATGGCCAACTGAAGAATCCTATTCTCGTCGAGATTCTTCAGTCGTTTCGCTCACTCAGATGACGAGCATAGAGATTTTTCAGAGACAATTAATTAAAGAGCCTGGTTTTAAGCATTAATTGGATAAATTCCTTAATAATAATAATTATTGTCTTTAATCTGCCGCCGGTTGCCCTGCCGGTTTTTCTTTGATAATGAATTACCGGTAATTGCGCAACTGTCCGATTATGTTTTAATAACCAATATAATATTTCAAAATTTATAATTCCGCCTGTTGAAGCCAGGGGCGCTGTTTTTAATTCTTTTAGTTTAAATAGCTTAAACCCACAATTGATGTCTTTAATAAATATGTTTGTTTTTAGGAAAAAATTTGCCATAAGATTGCCTAATTTACCAAGTAAATTTCTGTAAGCGTTGTCGTTTCTTTTTTGTCTATATCCTAAAATGATATTATAGAAAGATCTTTTATCCCAAAAAGCGCTTAATTCGTTAATTTTGAATTGCCCATCCCCGTCCATAATTAACGCCCAGCCATTTTGGGCTTTATTAATGCCACTTTGGATGGCGGAGCCATATCCTTTATTCCTATCGTGGCTTATTATTTGAACCATCTGCTGCTGATCAATGAGACTTTCCATAATGCTTTTACTTATATCTGTGCTGCCGTCGTTAATCAGGAGAATTTCAAAATCAATATTATATTTTTTGATATGGGAAATCAGGTCATTAACTAAATTTTTTATATTTGCCGCTTCATTATATAACGGCAAGATAACGGAAAGGCTGTCAACGTTGTCTTTTTTGCTCAAAACCATTTTATTTGAATAAATTAAAAGATTTTTGCATAGTATAACATAAATTTAGAAAATTATTTTAATTCTATTTTGTGGGTGTTAGTGGTATAATGGAAAAGATTTTAGAGTAAGTTAGTTGACACTAATTTGGGCAACCATGATTAAAAAATGATTCTAAATTTCCGAAATTTAGGAACAGGAATAAGATGTTTGTGGATTTGTGCCATGTTGTTAGTAATTGTTGATAATATTGTTGCTCAAGAATACGCGCTTAATCCATGTGATAAAGGGGTGGAGTATTATAAAAAAGAGATGTATGATGAAGCAATTGCCGAGTTTACTATGGCAATTAAAATAAATCCAGGAAATAATAAGGACGCTTATGTCCGCCGGGGGCGCGCTTACGTGAAAAAAGGATATTTTGAGCAAGCCGTCTCTGATTATAGTAAAGCAATAATATATAATCCGCAAAATGCCGAGGTGCTTGTTTCCCGCGGCATGGCTTATAGCAAGCTTGAGAAATTTGAGCAAGCCATCTCTGACTACAGCAAAGCCATAAAAATTAAGCCTAGTTATGCCAAGGCTTACATTAATCGCGCTTTTGCTTTTGGTAAATTGGGAGAATTTACCAAGGCTTTTTCTGATTATGCAAAAGCCATAGAAATTGAGCCTAATAATTCAAAGCTATATGAAAATAGGGCGCTTACATATTTCTTAAAACAAGAATATAGTAAATCTTGGGAAGATGTGCACAAAGTTGAGTCTTTAGGGGAAAAAATGAATGGATTATTCCTGTTTGAATTAAGAAAAGTTTCCGAGAGAGAAAAATAGACAAATGAGGATAATCAATTTAAGGAATAATGTTGTTTTAGCGGATAAAGTTAAGCTGGCGAATACCTTCTGGAGCCGGCTTGTGGGTTTGCTTAACCGTAGTTCACTGGAGAAAGGGGAAGCTCTGGTTTTAAAGCCTTCTTATGCCATCCATACTCTGTTTATGCGGTTTTCTATTGATGCGCTGTTTTTGGACAAAAATAGTAATGTTGTGGGTATAATTCACGCAATTAAGCCTTTTCGTTTTAGCCCCGCCTATTTTGGCGGCCAGTTAACGATTGAATTTCCTGAAAAGACCTTGCAAACTACCCAGACGCAGTTAGGGGATGTGATTAAAATCGATGAATGAATCTGAAATGAAAGTTATTTGTAAAATTGTTAGTTAAACTAAAAGGGATTGCTTCGCCCCTTCGGAGCTCGCAAAGACGTGCGTTTTGCTATTGCGACACAGTCTGAATGACAATATTTCAGCAATCTCTAAATTAATAAATGTCCAATGTGTATGAAATGTCCAATCATAATGTCCAATGTAAGTAAACCATTAATTGTCCAAATGGGTATTCTAAGAAAGAAAAGGATAATTTTATTTTATCTGATGTGTGTCGGGTAGCTTTAATTAAGTTAAAATTTTAACCAGAAAATGAGCAATATTTGGTTGATTATTTTTCCCAGCTTTAAACTGCGGAAGCGCTTTCTTTTAATCAGAGAATACTACTTGACAAGCATCTCCCATATGGTAACCTTTATTGTTAGAAGGAAGTTGATATTGGAGATTTGAGAAGGAGAAATTTGATTTTTTAGGGAGGTTAGTAATGACTTTTAAAAAGATTAATAAAAGTCGCTATCCCAGTAAAATAATTTTAGCGAATTATAAAGCCCAATCTATATTTGAATATTTAATCTTAACGACTGTCGTGGCGACAGTCGCTTTGCTTTTTAGCCAAACTAAATATTTTGAGAGAATGAAAATATCTTGTGAAAACGCTTTTGGCCGCGCGGTTACGGAGATTATAAAATGATAAAAAAAGCGCAGAGCATCATTGAATACGCTTTATTAATCGCGATTGTCGCCGCGGCGTTTATGATGATGAGCGTGTATATGCAGAGGTCTGTGCAGGCGAATTTTAATATTATTGAGGAGCAGGTAAATGCTCCGCTATAAAAGAAGGGATGAATAAAAATGCGGAAAAAAAGTGGCCAAAGTATTTTGGAATACGTGATTGTGTTAATCGCGATTGTGGCGGCGGTAAGTGTGGGAGCGTATGTTTTTGCTAAAAAAGGTGACACTTCTAAGGGTTTGGGAAAATTAATGAATGATTCAGCTGAGGTGTTAACCAGATCGACATCGAAAATCGGGAACATTACGAATCAAACAAATTAGAAAGAGAGGAATAATGTTGAAGAAGAACAAAAAAGGCCAGAGTATTCTGGAATATGTGATTGTTTTAACCGCGGTGGTAGCGGTGCTAGTTTGGGCGGGGGCAACGTTAATCAAACCCGCGGTGGAAACAGGGTTTAATGACACTACCAATGGCGTAGACGCGGTGAGCAATAAATTAGCAGATGTGTCAGCACCATAATAAGGAGGTTTTAAAATGTTAAATAGAAAAGGGCAGAATACTGCGGAATACGCTATCCTTATTGCTTTAGTAATAGCGGTGGCAGTGGGAACACAGACCTATATCAAAAGAGGCTTGCAAGCCAGAATGCGCGATGAATCCCGGGAGTTGACCACGAATTTATCTAATTCAACGTATTGGGCAACTATCTCTAGTAAAAATGCAACTTTATCGGAGCAGTGGGAACCCGATGAATTGGCTAAGCGAACTTCGCAAAATGTTAGTGAGGATCGGGCAGAAAGCACTCTTGCGGCAACAGGAAACGTAACTCGGGATACTACTAGGACAACCGCGCAGAGAGCAGGAGATTTCCAGAGTTATGATTATCCATAACCGTAAGGATAAGTTAGGAGGGAGATTAATGTCAAGAGCTTGTAAAGGGCAGAGTATATTAGAATACGCGATGATTATCGCGGTGGTGGTGGCCGGTTTATTGGCAATGAACACCTATATGCGCCGGGGGGTGGAGGGGAAATTGCGAGAATCAACAGATAACATCGGGGAACAATATGAGGCAGGAGAGACTACCTCTAACTACACTACTACTCAAGTTGGAGCACACGTAACTCATGAAGTGTTTGGTATTACTCAGGGGGATTCTAACTATTCCGTTACTACTCCTGGGGTTGTAACTCGAAGCGCCACAGGAGTAGATGCGGAAACTGTAAGTTCTCAATTACGGAATGATACATTATTTTAATGGAGATGGAGGTGAAAATAATGTTACGCTTTAATAAAAAGGGCCAGAATACGGCGGAATACGCTATTGTTATCGCTTTAGTTTTAGGCGCGGCAATAGCCATGCAGACTTACGTAAAAAGAAGTATGCAGGGAGGAGTGAAATTTGCGGTCGATAAGCTTCAAAGTACCGAGGCTGATTCAGTAACCGGTGGCCAGTATGAGCCGTATTATTTGCGGACAGAATATGATACTTCTGTTGGAGGGCATACTGATAGTGAAGAAACTGTTACCGGAGGCGGAGTATTGCGGACTTCGGGTAACAAAACCACTTCTCGTACCGGGTATCAGCAAATAGGTGCCGTTGGGAATGCAACTGGGTACTAAAAATAAGATTGTTAATTTTTAGGAGGTGAATATTGATGTTAAATAAACAAAAAGGGCAGAGCACCTTAGAATACGCGTTGATTATCGCGGTGGTGGTGGCCGGGCTTTTCGCCATGCAGATTTATATGAAGCGGGGTATAGAGGGCAAGTTGCGTACTTCTTCCGATGATATCGGCGCTCAGTTTGAAGCCGGGAGGTCTACTGTTTACACTGCCTCAAACCATACCGGCGTGACCGTGGAAAGAACAGCTACAGGAGTTACGACCAGTCGTTCAGATGGCAGTGATGGAAGCGTGCGCGATACATTCAACACTTCAGGCAATGAAACTGTAAGTAATTTTTAATAATGCAAATTTGATTATTTTAAGGAAAAATAGGCGCATAAGGATTCTCTCTATTATTATGTGGGAAAAGGCCCAGAGCTTTAATGAGTATGCTATAGTGATTGCCTTAATTACCTTGGTGGTGATGGGAACGCAGATTTATATTAAGCGGGGCATACAGGGTATAGTCAAAACCTCTGCCGATACCTTAGCCGGAGAGCAAACAGAGGGTAGAATCGAGGTGGATGAAGCAACCAGGGCGTGGCATCCGCTGGCAATAGCATACAGAGATAAATTGATAGCCGGAGAGTTTTTTGTAAGGGAGCGGGCAGGCAATAGTTTTTATTATAATGTTTATATCGAAGATCCCGATAATCCAACGAAAATAAAGAAAGACCGCGGTATTGGCATAGAAGATATTGCTACGGGTAATTTTACCAGTTTGGATATAGACGGCAATCCTCTGCCAGTGGTTTACGATAAAGATGGCAAAGCTTTGACAGGGGTTCAAGGAGCAGCCTATGTTCAACAAGGAGTAGTTGAGTCCGGATTAGTTAAATTCGAATATAAAGATCCTAAAAATCCTTTAGTGTTTAAGTCAGACAAAAAAATCACCGTGGATACTCTTTCAAAGTATAGCGGCCCGAAAAGTTTAGCGCCAGCGGATTGGCATCCGGCAATGACAGCGTATAAAGAAAGAATGGAAAAAGATAAGATCAAGGGATTTATTCAAACAGAAATAAGGGGTAGTAGGGTTTATTACTATCAGTTTACCACTGACCCCAAAGACAGGATACTTGTCGGCGGAGAGGCCACCCGAACAGGTGATTTTACCGGATTTGACCCAGATGGTTTTCCTGTATCAACCGTAGATAGTAAACTCACAGTACTTAGGACATACTCCGGTTATGTAACAGATCCGGAAACAGAAGAAATTATAGGTGTAACCGGCAGCGACGGTAAGGTTTATGGGCAACATGAGATAGTAAAAATAAGTCCTGTATCTCCCAGCGTTGGGCCGGCAACGGTTGCTTCTCCCATGAGAACCAAGACTATAGATAAGGATGAAACCACGGTTACCGGAGCTTGGAAGGCAACTTATAAATTAGAGGGTGCAGGCACATTCGGCGCGCTGGAAAAACAAAAGGGTAAGGCAACTAATCCCGGCGGCACTCCATAATAAAATAATGATGATAATGCAAATTAAAAAATATGGTTCAGCTAAGGCAGGCGCGCAATCGACATTGGAATACGCGGTATTAATTGCTTGCGTGGCGGCGGCGCTTATCGCTATGCAGATTTATATGAAACGCGGCACTCAGGGAAGGTTAAGGCAGGCAGGAGATGAGATCGGCGAGCAGTATACGCCGTTGAACGTGGAGTCGAAGATTACCACAGAAACAACTTCAAATACAACAATAAACCAAAGTTTGGTTCCCTTATCAAAGGACAGTACGCCTTTAGTTGACCAGTATGGTTTGCCTGTCTACGGAATGAAGACAGACGCAAGTATTGATGAAACTACCCAGAAAAGCGGAAAAGAAATATTGGGAGAATTTGAAGATGGCTTATTTTAATAAAAAAGCCCAGAGCTTAACGGAATTGGCCAGTTTCGGCTCGATTCTTTTATTAGTGTTATCTTTTATATTAAGCTATGGCATGAGGTTGAATTATCAGCAGGACGCTCAAATGCGCGTTTTTCGCATGGCCATGACCGATGCTTATAGTAACGTGACTCGGCCGGATGCCACATCTTCTATAGCCCTGCTTGAGGATAAGCATACACCTGATCCCAGAGACAGGTTTGGCATTGGCAGTATTGCGCCGGCGCAATCGGGGGCGCAGATAACTTGGGGCAATACCATAAATGATCCCTATGAGGATTTCACGGATTACGCGCAGATAAAATACATGATTAATGGCCGGGAAGAAGCATATGATACTGAAGCATTCGCCACAATTCATCAGTCGATGTATCCGGGTGGTTTTTATGCCGATGTTTTAGACCAAAGAGTCCTGGTGGCTTGGGGTGAAGTGACTTGTTATCAACCTACTCTTGATTCACCGAAGTTAGCCAGGATTGAGGTGGATGAAAATAAGTTTGAGTCTATTAGTTCAATTTATATAACTGATGCTAATGGGAATATGATCGCGCAAAATTTACCGATTATCGCCATGGTGCCGCCAGGCGCCGAGAATGGTGATGCAATTCAGGGGTTTGGTGTGAGGACTCCGCAGGGTGGAGCGATTAACCCTTATTATATGCAGTTGAATCAGAGTACCGGTGAATTTGATTCAGGCAACAATCCCATTATTGTTACGCCTGAGAATATGCAAGGGTTATTGCCGTATGATACAGATACAGAGACTAGGCGCGATAAGGATACTCTTGGATTGGATGAAACTTCTCGACAATGGAAAAGTACGGATAAATTTGATTTAAATGCCACAATTACGCATAAAGTTAGAACTAATTCATCCGGCACGGATTTATTTATTACTAGGCTGAGAAGATTCCTCAATAATAAGGTTTGGACGACGGGAAAATGAGAATAAAAAGGTGTCCGGATAGACAATTCGCGCAGGTGAGCCTGGAATTCGCGGTGGCCTTCGTGGTTTTAGTTATTTTTTTATTGGCAACTACCAAAATTTTTGTTTGGTTTGGAAATAGTATTGTGGACAGGAATAAAGCATATGAAGAGACGCGTTCTGAAATAACCAGTCCGATAGATTTTTATAATCAATCCGATCATCCGTTGCGTATTTTTAGCGAATGAAAGGATGGCGAACATGAGAAAACAAAATCAGTTAATTAATTGCCAAGGCATTTCGATTGTAGAGTACAGCTTGCTTATCGCCGTTACCGCCGCGGCTTTGATTGGCGCGCAGGTTCTTCTTAAGAGGGCGGTCAGCGGTTATTGGAGGCAGTCTGGAAATACCTTTGGCTTTGGCCGGCAATATGGCGGTAATCAAACAAGTGTATCCGATAACGCAATCAGCACAACTATTACCACAACCGTAACCAGGGAGTAAATCTATGGAGCTTAAGCTGCTTATTACTTTGTTTATTTTCGGCTCAATTACGGCACTTGCTTATGTATTGATTCCGTTTCTCTTGGCCCGTTTCTCTCAATCACAGGTTAAGCGTATGGAAAAGACTTCCAAGGAATTGCATACGATGTTTATTTATACCGAAAAGCGCCGCTTATTAACTGTATTTACTGTTACGCCTTTGGTGATGGGTACGCTGGGGTTTTTGTTATCGCACAACTTTTGGGTTACTCTTGCTAGCGCGGGAC
>JAZDEW010000040.1:0-7719 GCA_043808425.1 Candidatus Omnitrophota bacterium | reverse complement strand
CGAAGGCCATGTATGATGATTCCGGAATTGGTTTGGCGGCTCCGCAAATCGGGATAAGCGCGCAATTAATTGTTTTAGATATCGGAGAGGGGCTTTATAAATTAATTAATCCTAAGATTATAAAAAAGCAGGGTAAACAGTTAATTAGCGAAGGATGTTTAAGCGTTCCGGGAGTTTGTATCAAGGTCAAACGCGCTAAATGGGTTTGGGTACGGGCTAAGGATGAAAACAATCGTTGCATAGAAATTAAAGCTCAAGGCCTTTTTGCTTGCGTTTTACAACATGAAATTGATCATTTAAAAGGTAAGCTTATTATTGACTACGCTTCATTTTTAGAAAAATTACGTATTAAAAGAAAATTGGCTGCTTTGAGTTTAAAGCTTAAAGTTCATAGCTCATAGTTGATAGCTCATAGCTTTATTAGAAGGAGATAATTTGAATAGGCATGATTTAGTTATTATTGGAGCAGGCCCCGCAGGATTGACGGCGGCACTTTATGCCGGACGTAGTCGTTTGGATATATTATTGTTTGAAAAGATGGCTGTGGGTGGCAGAATCTTAATGAGTGAAATTATTGAAAATTATCCGGGTTTTCCCGGAGGAATCTCTACGGTTGAATTAATGGCGCGTATGGAAGAACAGGTTAAAGAGCTGGGAGTAAAAATTGTTAGTGAAGAAGCGCGGGATTTAGACTGCGTTAGTCGGATAATTAATGTTGCCGGTGCAAGTTATCAGGCTAGCGCGATTATTATTGCCAGTGGGGCGCGGCCTAGAAAATTAAATATTCCCGGCGAACAGGAATATACAGGCCGCGGTGTTTCTTATTGCGCTACTTGCGATGCCCCTTTCTTTAAAGATAAGCGGGTGGTTATCGTCGGGGGTGGCAATGCCGTGGCTGAGGAGGCAATATATTTGAGCCGTTTTGCGAGTTTGGTAAGCGTAATTCACCGGCGCGGCGATTTGCGGGCTTCGGCGATTTTACAGGAGCGGATGCAGCAAAATAGTAAAATTAATTTTATTTTAAATAGCATCGCCACGCGGATTAAAGGAAGCAATAAAGTTGAATCGGTGGTAATTAAGGATCTCTTAAGCGGCAAAGAGCGTGATTTTGCTTGTGACGGAGTTTTTATTTATATCGGGCATGAGCCGGAAACGGTATTTTTAAATAATAAATTACAGATGGATGAATCCGGGTATATCGTAACGGATGAAAATATGGCGACCACGGCTGCGGGCGTTTTTGCTTGCGGTGATTGCCGGAAAAAAGGATTTTATCAGGTGGTTAATGCCTGTGGTGATGGCGCGGTGGCGGCTGATTCTGCTTATAAATTTATCACAAGCCAAGGGGGCTCTGGCTAAAATTTTTGCGCGAGTGTTTATTAAAAATGAAAAAAACTCCTACCAGTAATAAAAAATTGAAGGAATGGGTAAATAAGATGGCTAAGCTTTGCGCGCCTGAGCGTATCGTCTGGATTAATGGGTCCGATGAACAGAGATTGGTGTTAGAGAAAGAGTCTGTGAATTTCGGTGAATTAATCCGTTTAAATCAGGAAAAATTACCGGGTTGTTTTTTACACCGCACTGCTGCGGATGATGTTGCCCGAACAGAGCATCTGACTTATATTTGTACCAAGAAAAAACATGATGTTGGGCCGAATAATAATTGGATGTCTCCGGCGGCAGCCTATAGAAAGGCCATGGTGATATTTAAAAATGCCATGGCTTCCAGAACGATGTATGTTATTCCTTTTTCTATGGGGCCGGTGGGTTCGCCTTTTAGTAAAATTGGGGTGGAATTGACTGATTCGCGTTATGTGGTTTTGAATATGTTAATTATGGCGCGTTGCGGGGAGCCGGTTTTAAGGCAGCTGGAAAAAGATAATGATTTCACCCGGTGTTTGCATTCTAAAGCTCAGTTAGATATTAAGAAGCGATTGATTCTGCATTTTCCGGAAGATAATACTATTTGGAGCGTAGGCAGCGGATATGGCGGCAATGTTTTATTGGGTAAAAAATGCCTTTCTTTGCGTATTGCCAGTTTTGTGGCCAGAAAAGAAAACTGGATGGCTGAACATATGTTGATTATGGGTATTGAGGAGCCTAATGGCCATATTGAATATATCGCCGCGGCTTTTCCCAGCGCTTGCGGTAAAACAAATTTAGCCATGCTGATTCCTCCCGAGGGGCTTAGGAACAAGGGCTATCGGGTTTGGACAGTGGGGGATGATATTTCCTGGATGCGGGTAGATTCCGATGGTTCGCTTTGGGCGATTAATCCTGAAATAGGTTTTTTTGGAGTTGCCCCGGGCACAAATTCTCAGGCCAATCCGAATATGGTGAAAACCATTAGCAAGAATACTATCTATACCAATGTTCTTTTAAAACCGGATAATACGGTTTGGTGGGAGGGTGCTGATGGCCAGGTGCCTAGTCAGGGTATTGACTGGAAGGGCAACCCCTGGAGGCCAAATACTTTGGATGCCGAAGGTAAAACAATTAAGGGCGCGCATTCTAACGCGCGTTTTACTACTCCTATTGTTAACTGCCCTTCGGCTTCTTTCAGGCTCGATCAGCATCATGGGGTGCCGATTTCGGCGATTATTTTTGGTGGCCGGCGCCAACATGTCGCTCCTTTAGTTTATGAATCTTTTAATTGGCAGCATGGTGTATTTGTGGCCGCGACGATGGGTTCTGAATTGACCGCTGCCCAGATTGGTAAATTAGGCCAAGTGCGCAGGGACCCGATGGCCATGCTTCCTTTTTGTGGCTATAATATGGCGGAATATTTTAAGCACTGGTTAAGCATGGGCAAATTGATGGCTAAGCCGCCGAAAATATTTCATGTTAATTGGTTTAGGACGGATGAACAGGGAAAATTCCTTTGGCCGGGATTCTGCGAAAATTTAAGAATTTTGGAGTGGATATTAGATCGCTGTAATAATAAAGTTGATGCCATGCGCGCCCCCATCGGTTATTTGCCGTACGCGTTTAATATTGATATGACCGGGCTTAATTTGGCCGATGGCGTTTTAGAAAAACTGCTTAAGGTGGATAAAGACGAATGGCTGGAGGAGCTAAAAGGAATAAGTAAATTTTTTGGTGGTTTTAAGAAGGATTTACCCCGGGAGCTCTGGCAGGAACAGAGCGCTTTGATAGAACGGTTAAAGAAAAATGAGTAGCAGTATTTTATTAAAAACTGAATTTAAAGATTTGTCGCTTTTTCGCGTTGGCAAGGTTAGAGATGTTTATGATCTCGGCGACAAGCTGCTTATTGTTTCTACTGATCGGCTGTCTTGTTTTGATGTCGTTTTACCTTGCGGAATTCCGGATAAGGGAAAGGTCTTAACTGGCATATCCGTATTCTGGTTTGATTTTATTAAAGATCTAACCGGGCATCATTTAATTACTACGGATGTGGATAAGTATCCGGCTATACTTAAGAAATATAAATCGGTTCTGGCGGGCCGCTCGATGCTGGTTTTAAAAACTAAGCCTTTAGCTATTGAGTGTGTCGTTAGAGGATATCTTTCCGGTTCAGGTTGGAAGGAATATAAGCAAAAGCAGTCAATTTGTGGCATTGGTTTGCCTAAAGGCTTAAGAGAATCTGAGAAGCTGCCGGAGGTTATTTTTACTCCTTCGACTAAGGCGGATATTGGGCATGACCAAAATATTGACCAAAAATATGTCGAGAATTTAGTAGGTGTTGATTTAGCCGCTCGTTTGAAAAAATTAAGTATAGATATCTATAAGCAGGCTAGCGATTATGCTTTGAGCAAAGGGATTATTATTGCCGACACTAAGTTTGAGTTCGGTATATATCAAAACCAACTGATTATTATTGACGAGGTGCTCACTCCGGATTCATCGCGTTTTTGGCCGCTGAGCGAATATCGCCCTGGCTCGGCTTGCCCGAGTTTTGATAAACAATTTGTACGTGATTATCTTGAGTCTTTAGATTGGAACAAGGCCCCTCCGGCGCCGATATTACCTGAGGATGTAATTAAAGTTACCGCGGAAAAATATTTAGAAGCTTATCGTATACTCACTGCCAAAACTAACTTATTTATGGATGGCTTTAGTAAATGACCAGAGTTAAAGATATTTTATTGCTTTTGCTGAGAGTCAGCGTAAGTATCCTGCTTTTAGTGGTTTTGTTTAAAATCAATAAAATTGATTTGCGGGTTTTAATTAATGATATGCGGTTTACCGATAAACGGCTATTAGCGGTGGGTTTTTTGTTTTTCTTCTCCGGTTATTTTCTGGGTTTTTTACGCTGGTGGATGCTGCTTAGGACGGTGGGGATTAATATCCCTTTAAAAAGATTAGTCCGTTCTTTTGCCGGAGGTATTTTTTTTAGCATTTTTTTGCCTTCCACTATCGGGGGTGATCTGGTCAGGGCGGCGGATCTGGTAGAGCACACTAAAAAGGCCAAGGAGGTCATCGCTACGGTTTTTTTGGATAGGTTGAGTGGCTATATAGGCGTAGTTTTGGTTATTTTGCTCGCGCTTTTATTGGGCAGAAATCTGGTGTTGGATAAAGTTGTTTTTACTTCCGTGTCGGTGATTGTTTTATTATTAGTTATTGTTTTATTGGTTTTGTTCAATAATGCTATTTATTCTAGAATTACCAGGTTTCTTAGCTCTCCTGGCTCCGGAAAAATAAAAGAGACAATTAAAAATATGCATCAGCAGATTCATTTTTTTCGCCAGCATAAAAGGATGATTACCCTGAATTTATTTATATCCTTTGTTATCCAGCTGATCGGGCCGATTAGCGTTTATTTCATTGGGCTTTCCTTGGGAATAAAAATAAATTTTGTTTATTTTTTTATTTTTTTACCGATTATCGGGTCGATTACGCTGCTTCCCATTGCTATCGGAGGCTTAGGGCTAAGGGAGGGATTGTTTGTCGCTTATTTTGCTAAAGCCGGGATAGTCAAGCAGTTGGCTTTAGCGATGTCGCTTTTATCTTTTTCATTTATTGTTTTTTGCGGGGCTCTGGGAGGGCTCATCTATGTCTTTACAGTACATCATCGACGCCTACAACTTAATAAACCACCCGGCGTTTAAGCCTGTCTCTAAGCCAGCCTTAAATATTCAGCAGGCTCTGGCGGATTTTATTCAATTAAATAGATTAACCGGAAGTAAAAATAATAGCGTGGTTCTAGTTTTTGACGGATATCCGCCATCGCTAGGGGATATTCCCAGGGAAAATGGTTTGCTTTGCCTGTTTTCACTTATGAAAGAAGCGGATGAATTAATAAAAAAAATAGTTGAAGATTCATCTGCGCCTGGAAATATTGTTGTCGTTTCAGATGATAAAGAAGTACAAATATCCAGCAAGTTTCTTCATGCGCGGGTCTGCAATGTGGAAGAGTTCATCTGCGGCAAGAAAAATAATAAATCGGCTGCTGCGGTTAAACTGGCGGCAGCTGACTTTAAGTTAGGCTATGCCAAGATGCAAAAAATAAACGAAGAATTAAAGAAAAGGTGGCTCTAAATATGGGTTTAAAAAGGAAAGTTTAAAAAGGAAAGTTTAAAAAGGAAATATTCTTGACAGAATTTATTCCTCATGTTAAAGTAACCCAAATGGTAACTTAATAAAGGAGGCCGATATGGAAAGTTGGCAGGTGGTATTATTAGAACCGGCGCGTATGGTTTTGGCGCAAATCAGTCAATTTATGGTAAATACGTTGCTGGTGATTATTATTTTGCTCGTAGGTTGGTTGCTTTCTAAGGTGATTAGGTCTGTGGTTAGTAAAACTCTCAAGGCAGTTAAGATTGATGAGTTATCTAGCCGTATTGAACTAGATAAGCTGTTGGGTAAAGGGGGGATAGCTTATAAGTTATCTGACTTAGTCTCAGGAATTTGTTATTGGTTGGGGCTTTTAGTAACGTTTATGGTGGCGGTTAATTCCATAGGTTTGACGGTGGCCGCGGATTTATTAAACCAGGTTGTGCTTTATATTCCGAATGTTATCGCGGCTTTGTTCATTTTGATTCTAGGGATGTTCGTATCAACCTTATTGAAGAACATTGTGCAAACCGCGGCAAGCAACGCGGGATTAAATCAGGGCAAACTTTTAGCCCAAGTGGTGGAGACAATAGTAATTGCTTTTGCTGTTTTCGTGGGGTTAGAGCAGTTGCAAATTGGTATTCGGATAACCGAATTAACTATCTCGATCTTATTAGGCTCTCTGGGCTTAGGCCTGGCTCTGGCTTTTGGTTTAGGGTGTAAAGATATTGCCGGTAAATTTGTTGCCGACTTTACTGAGAAATTAAAAAAGAAGTAATGTATTTGTTATTTTAGAAAGTTCAAAGCCCCCTGTCAGTAATAAATGACAGGGGGCTTATTTTTAGAAAAAAAGGGGTCACACCTAATTAATTTATGGACATTCTACGGTAATTCTTATATAATAACATCCATGCCTAGAAAACCTCGTTGTATCTTGCCAGGCCTGCCTCATCATGCTCTTCAAAGAGGGAATAATAGAAGTGTTATTTTTCATAATCAAACAGATAAGGAATATTTTCTTGGTAATTTACAAAGGAGTTCATTTGAGAATGGAGTTGCAATTGGGGCTTATTGCCTTATGGCTAACCATTTTCATTTGTTGTTGTACCCTGAATCAAAGGAAGGTTTTATACTGTTTATGAAGAATATTTCGCAAATATATTCGCAGCATTTTAATCGTAAGTACAAGCGTACCGGTAAAATATGGGAAAATCGGTACAAATTAAATATCGTAGAGCCGGAATTAGAATGGGTGATTGCGCGTTATATAGAGCGCAATCCCGTAAGAGCCGGAATTGTAAAAATTGCCGAACAGTATCCTTACTCAAGCGCTGGAATGCATCTTAGGGGGATAGCAGATAATATATTAACAAAAGATATTGTTAAAGAAAAAAGAGAGGAATACGGGTCTTTTTTTAATGAAAATACAACTGGAGATCAAAAATTGTTATTGCAATTAAGGGAAGCTACTCAACAAGAGAAAGTGTTCGGTAGGGTAGATTTTATACGCGGATTAGAAGAGCGAACTAATTTGTGTTTTACTTTAAGAGCAAGGGGCCGACCGAAGAAAGAAATACATCAGGAGAATAAATAGGTGTGACCCCTTTACACACTGTAGAGCGATGACTGCGCTATAGGGTGGTTATGGAGGGGATAACAAAGGCGCTGATTAAGCCAAATAATTCTTAAGAGCGTCGTTAAGTCGTTTTTGCGTTGATGCCACACCCCGATAAATATCTTGACTTTAATGTTCAATAAGCGTATATTGTTTAGTAATTAGTGAACAATCAAAAGGAGTGAACATTATGAATAGGCCTACAAATGGAACGAATATTTTTGCTGATAAGGCGACTTTTATTCTTCGGAAGATGCTGTCTAATCCTGAAAAGAGGTGGGTTACACGCGATTTCATGGGTGATAACGGGGTAAGCCTTGGAATGGCGCAAGGTGTACTTGAAGCCATGGCGAATAAGGGCTACATTGAGCGGGTTAAGCGTGGCCCCGGTAGCTACGCGCTTCTTACTAATAAAGATGAACTTATCAGCGATTGGGCAGCGGAGTACCGGTTTGAACTAAACGAAGTTGATACTTATTATTCTCCGGATAAAAATATTTTATTAAAGCTTAAAGATTATCTATCTAATAAGCAGTATGCGCTTACCCTTCATTCAGGGGCTAATCTGATAACTTCTTTTGTGGTGACAG
>JAZDEW010000039.1:0-4793 GCA_043808425.1 Candidatus Omnitrophota bacterium | reverse complement strand
GTTAGATAATTTAGCTTTAGAAGATAGGACTAAAAGGTTTCAAAAGCAGTTAAAGCTCGAGGAGCTGGCGGCTTCTTTAGATGCGTTTACCTGTGGATACTATTCAGAGCAATTGCGTTTATTGGCGCCAAAACAGCAGGGTTAGTGAGGGGGTTGTTTAAAACTAGTGACCGTTTCTATTTTTAAGCTTGAAAAAATAGAAACGGTCCCTAGTTTTTTGCTTCATTTTTGTTTCAATTTTTCTTGCAATTTCCGGATGTTTGTGATAGTTTAAGAAATCCCCAATTTTATTAACCCCTTTAAACGAAGGATTACAGTGATGAGTACGCAACATTTTACGAAACTTAATTTTAAAAAGGAAGTTTTGGAATCGGATTTGCCGGTTTTGGTAGATTTTTGGGCTACTTGGTGCGCTCCTTGTAAGAAGGTCGCGCCTTTAATTGATGAGCTGGCTAAGGAGTATGCCGGTAGGATGAAGATCGGCAAAGTGGATGTGGATACAAATTCTAAGATTGCCACGGAATATGGCGTAATGTCTATCCCGGCCATTATATTTTTTAAAAAGGGCAAGGTAACGAATCAGCTCGTGGGCGCGATCAGTAAGCCGGATTTAAAACGTAAGATTGAGGAAAACTTTTAATTTCTCTTATACTTTTTTATATCTTTAAAAGTTTCAAAGATCCAGGAGTTAATAAATAAAAGAGAAGGTGCTTGATGCGTAAGATTTTCATTGCCGCCACTAAACAGAATGACGGCAAGACGACGGTCTCTTTGGGAATTATCCGGAACCTACAGCAGAAATTTAAAAAAGTAGGTTTTATTAAACCGATCGGCCAGCGCTATCTTGAAGAAGAGGGTTTAAGGATTGATGAGGATTCTATCCTTATTGAAAAGGTTTGCGGAATAAAAAGCGGGCTTAAAGATATGAGCCCGATTGCCGTAGAGAGGGGCTTTACCGAGAGATATATTACTAAGCCGGATAAAAAAAATATTAGTAATCAGATTCAAAATGCTTTTCGTAGAATTTCTAAAAACCAGGAGTTAGTGGTCATTGAAGGTACGGGCCATGCCGGGGTGGGTTCGGTATTTGATCATTCTAACGCTACGGTTGCCAAGCTTTTAGGCTCAAAGGTAATTATTATTTCTTCCGGTGGCATTGGCCGGCCGATTGATGAAATTGTTTTAAATAAGTCTCTTTTTGAAAAAGAGGGAGTTAAGGTTTTAGGTGTAATTGTAAATAAAGTTTTACCGAATAAATTTGATAAGATCAATCAGCTGGTAAGAAAAGGCCTACAGAGAAAAGGGATTGATGTTTTAGGGGTTCTTCCTTATGACCCGATGCTGGCCCGGCCAACTATTGAACAAATTTTAGAAGAAACAGATTTTCAGGTGCTTTGCGGAGCGGAATATTTAGAGCGTTCAGTGGCTAAGGTAATTGTGGCGGCAATGGAGCCGCGTGATGCTGAGCGCTATATTAGCGAAGATAGCCTAATGATTACTCCTGGCGATCGAAAAGATATGATTATGATTGCTTTGAGTTGTTTTCGCGATTCCGCGAATAAAAAATTAAAAGTTTGCGGAATAGTTTTAACTTGCGGGATTACCCCGGAGCCGTCGATTATGGAGCTTTTGGCCAAAGCTCACATTTCGGTCCTTTTGGCTAAATCTGATACTTATGATGTGGCAACTTGCGTGCATGATATAACGGTAAAGATCAGGCCTTGTGATCAAGATAAAATCAATGCCGTAGAAAAGTTGATTAGGGAAAGCGTTGATTTTAAAAAAATTTTGTCTCAGATTTAGTTTGAATTTCGAGTGTAATCTTGGCATCATGACTATTGAAGGCTCGCAGAAAGGGATCTAAAATGAGTACAATAAGCCGGATTTATAAGCAGGCAGCGGTCAAAATTAAAACCATAGTGCTGCCGGAATATGAAGATGCGCGTACCTTGGAAGCCGCGGAGATCATTCGTAAAGAAGGATTGGCTAATCCGCTGGTTCTTACTCCGGAGATGATTGACCAGGATCAAAAAGAGCGTTATATGCGGGAATATTATCAACTTTATCAATCAAAAGATATTGATTTGGCGGTGGTAAAGAAACTCTTTTCTGATAATCTTTACTATGCGGCGATGATGACCCGAGAGGGTAAGGCGGATGGTTTAGTTGCCGGTGCCATACATACTACCGCGGATGTGGCGCGCGCCTGTATCCGCTGTATTGGGTTAGATGAGCGATTCACGATCGCCTCAAGTTGTTTTATCATGGATGTGCCCAACTGTTTGTATGGAGATAACGGGACATTTATCTTTGCCGATTGCGGGGTGATCCCGGACCCTAATGCCCGGCAATTATCCTGTATTGCTTTTACCGCGGCGGAATTAGCCGGTAAAGTTTTGAATCTTGTTCCGCGGGTAGCTTTCTTGAGTTATTCTACTAAGGGGTCAGCTAAAACTAAATCCGCAGAAAAGATTGCTGAGGCTCTGGCTTTACTTAAAATACTTTCGCCATCGATATTAGCCGATGGTGAACTGCAGGCAGATGCGGCCATTGTTCCCCAGGTAGCCGATATAAAATGTCCGGATAGTCCGATCAACGGAGAAGCTAATGTGCTTATTTTTCCTAATTTAGAAGCCGGCAATATTACTTATAAATTAGTGCAGCGCTTAAGTGGCTGCCGGGCTATTGGCCCATTATTTTTAGGTTTAAATAAACCCGCTAGTGATTTATCGCGCGGTTGTTTTGTGCGGGATATTGTTGATAGCGTAGCGGTTACGGCAATCAGGGCGCAGTAATGAAAATTCTAGTAATTAACAGCGGAAGCTCATCGATTAAATATAAGCTTTTTGATATGCCTTCTGAGGGCTTAGTCAAAAAAGGGGTGATTGAACATATCGGTGAAAAGGGTTCAAAATTTAGTAACCATTATGCGGGCTTAAGAATTATACTTGAGGAAATTAAGCTAGTGGAAGCGGTGGGGCACCGGGTGGTGCACGGAGCCGAAGATTTTAATAAGCCTGCCCTGGTTGATTCCCGGGTCATCAAAGGAATTAGAAAATGTTGCGCTATCGCTCCTTTGCATAATCCGGCTAATCTTTCCGGGATCCTTGCTTGTCAGAAGCTTTTACCTGGAGTAAAGCAGGTTGTGGTTTTTGATACCGCTTTTCATCAAAGTATTCCGGAGCGCGCTTTTATTTATGGGCTGCCCTATGATTATTATCAGAAACTAAGGGTTAGAAAATATGGTTTTCATGGTACCAGCCATGAGTACGTTGCCGCGGAGGCCAGTCGTATTTTAAAAAAACCGTTGCGGAAATTAAAATTAATCACTTGTCATTTAGGTAATGGCTGCAGTATTACGGCCATTGATCGGGGTAAATCCATAGACACAAGTATGGGGTTTACGCCTTTAGAAGGCTTGGTGATGGGCACGCGCTGCGGGGATGTTGATCCGGCTTTGATTACGCATATTATGCGTAAAAAGAATTTAGAGACTAAGCAGATGGATTGTATTTTAAATAAAGAAAGCGGGTTAAAAGGAATATCCGGTATTAGTAATGATATGCGTTTACTTGAGGAAAAAGCGAATACGGGAAATAAGCGCGCGAAACTGGCTGTAGATATTTTCGTTTATCGTGTCCGGAAATATATCGGCGCGTATTTATTGGTTCTTGGAGGATTAGATGCCTTGATCTTTACTGCTGGCATCGGGGAGAATCAAGCTTCGGTTAGAGATAATATTTGCCAGGGGCTATTTAGTTGCCTGAGGAAGAAGCCCAAGGTTATGGTAATTCCTACGAATGAAGAATTAATGATTGCCCGGCAAACATATAAATTAATAAAGAGATTTTGAGTTTAGTGTTCAGGGTTATGATAGTGCCAAAAGTTCTATGACTGATTAGGCCTACGAGGTCTAAATTAAATGTAGTCCTCGTTGGCCTACGGCGGTGATACAATGTCTTTCGATGGAATGAGCGGCAAAGTAGATACGGAGTTTCATTAAAAAGCTTCTAAGTCGTGAATAAAGTGTTCATTTTAGGGGAGAAAAGATTTTTTAACATAAGCCTTGATAGCAAAAGAGTTATAGAAAAACTAAGCAAAAACTTTTGACAATACCAGGGTTATACCAGGGAGATAATATGCAAAGGACAATGTTGAAATCGAAAATCCATCGGGCAACCGTAACCGAAGCCAATCTTTATTATGAAGGCAGCATCACGATTGATGCGGATTTAATACGGGCAGCAGATATTTTAGAGCATGAGAAGGTGGAAGTGCTTAATCTTAATAACGGTTTGCGTATTGAAACTTATGTGATTCCAGGAAAATCCGGAAGTGGCGTGATTTGCTTGAACGGCCCGGCGGCCCGTGGGGCCTGTCTGGGTGATCAGGTAATTATTGTTTCCTATGTTGCGGTTGAAGATAAGCAGGCCAAAACTATTAAAGCTAAAATTATAAAAGTGGATGCCAGAAACAAAATTAACCCAGCACCTTCTTGATATTTAATATAGAAAGCGCGGGGGCTAGAATGAATGAACAAAGAGAAGGTGCTGGGTTAAAGATTAGAGTATTCGGGGATGCTGTTTTAAGAAAAAAGGCCAAGGCGGTGGCGCGGATTACCGATGAACACCGCCGCATTCTTAGTCAGATGGCGAAGGCCATGTATGATGATTCCGGAATTGGTTTGGCGGCTCCGCAAATCGGGATAAGCGCGCAATTAATTGTTTTAGATATCGGAGAGGGGCTTTATAAATTAATTAATCCTAAGATTATAAAAAAGCAGGGTAAACAGT
>JAZDEW010000038.1:0-3563 GCA_043808425.1 Candidatus Omnitrophota bacterium | reverse complement strand
CTCTTGGGGAAACTTTTCTGCCTCTTTATTGCTTTTAAAATGACCGCTTAAATAATTATAAATTGCCGCGTCATATTTGCTGGTTTGGCCAAAAGCTTCAATGCCCAGCTGGCGTAAAAATTCCTCAGATAAGCTGCCATTATTTTTCCTTAACCCGGCAATTACCTGCGCGTAACAATCAGAATGACAAACTACCGCCACAGACGCATAATTCTTAGCCGCCGAGCGCAACATCGCCGGGCCGCCGATATCAATATTCTCAATAATTTCCTCAATACAAACATTCAGCTTCTGCGCGGCCTTTGCAAACGGATACAGATTAACCACAACCATATCAATTAAGCCAATATTATGTTCCAGGAGCGTTTTTATATGAACCGGATTTTCCCTCAGCGCCAGCAGCCCCGCGTGAATTTTAGGATGCAAAGTTTTGACTCTCCCATCGAGCATCTCCGGAAACCCCGTATACGCAGAAACATCAGTTACGGCGATATTATTTTCACGCAAGATCTTTGCCGTGCCGCCCGTAGAAATAATCTCCACGCCAAAATTACTTAATTCTTTGGCTAATTCGACAACGCCGGTTTTATCCGATACGCTAATTAACGCTCGCTTAATTTTAATCATTTGCTCTAACCTGACGTAGACCTCCGGGGTCTACATTCATGTAGACCCCGGAGGTCTACGTCAGGTTCGTTTCAAAGTTACTTATTAAATCTAAAATTGGCTAAATCCCCGTCTTGCATAATATAATCTTTTTGTTCCAGGCGCATCTTTCCGGCTTGTTTGCTTTGAGTTTCTCCTCCGGAAGCTATAAAATCCATAAAACTAATAATCTCCGCGCGAATAAAACCTTGTTGAATATCAGAATGAATCGCCCCGGCCGCTTCCCAAGCGCAAGTTCCCTGTTTAATTAACCAAGAACGATTTTCCTTATCCCCTACGGTTAAAAAACAAATATATTTACTTTCCGCCAATACCTTGGCCAAAAGAGCGCCCAAATCCGCCAATTCATCTTTATTAATTACCACTACCGGTTTAAGCGTAAATAAACCATAACCAGAAATAATCTCCAGCTCAGCACTAGCTAGCCCTAAGGTTGAAATAAATTCTTCCTTTTCCAGGGCTGCCTTCATTTTATCTAAAATTATTTTTTCCTGCTCCGGTGGATTTTTAGCCAGGCGGGTTTCCATAAATTCTAAATCCTTGAGGATTAAGTCCATTCTCGCGTCTTGAGGTAAAATAATCACATCCGCGTCCAACGCTAGCTCTTGAGCAATTAATTCTACCTGCGGATAAGTTTTTTTCTTCGCCTTAACTAATTTATCCGCCTGGTCTAGCTTGAGGTCTTTAACACTGTGCTTGCCTAATGTAATTTCGCTAATCGCAAACGCGCATATTTTCACCTTAACACCTTCTTTCTTAGTAAAATCCAGGGGCCGTTTCTATTTTTCAATCAAATTAGACAAAGAAAAACAGAAACGGTCCCTTTATTTTCCTTTATTTTGATACCTAAAGATTATTCCAAATAGGTATAAATCTTGCCCTTGTAATTACGCAGTACATATTTACCCTTGGCCTGAGAAAGAATATAGTTTGGCCCCACTGGGATTTTCCCGCCGCCACCCGGCCCGTCGATAACATAGGTCGGAACAGCATAGCCCGAGGTGTGGCCGCGTAATTTTTCGATAATATTTATTCCGGTGGCAACCGGGGTACGAAAATGCTGCGTGCCTCTAACCGGATCACACTGATAAATATAATACGGCCTTACCCTGATCTGCAAAAGATCATGCATCAGGCGCTTCATAATAAATGGCCGGTCGTTAATCCCCTTAAGCAGCACAGACTGGCTGCACAAAGGTATGCCGCTTTCAGAAAGCAGGTCACAGGCATTTTTACAGCGCTTAGTAATCTCTTTAGGGTGATTAAAATGAACACTCATCCAAATCGGCGAATATTTTTTAAGCATCAAAACCAGCTTCTCCGTAATTCGCTGCGGCAAAGATACCGGAATACGCGTACCGATTCTGAGTAATTCCACATGTGAAATCGCGCGAATTTTTGAAATTAAAGACTCTAATGCCTCATCCTCCAAAATAAGCGGATCGCCTCCAGAAATTAATACATCCCGAATCTTACGGTTGGCTTTAATATACTCAATCGCCTCATCAAATTTAGTTTCAGGATTTAAATCTTTTTCTTCGTGGTCTCCTACTAAACGCCGGCGGGTACAATGCCGGCAATACATCGCGCAATGTTCGGTCGATAATAACAAAACCCTGTCCGGATAACGGTGCACCAAATGTGGCGCGGGAGAATCGCGGTCTTCGGCGCAGGGATCAGCCATTTCATGGGGAGAAACAGAAAATTCATCATTTACCGGAACAGATTGCCTGCGAATAGGACAATTTGGATCTTCCGCGTCAATCTGACTTGCCCAATAAGGAGTAATCGCCATGGCTAATCTGCCCTTGGCCTTATCAATCCCCTTCTCTTCTTCCGGAGTAAGCTTAATAATCTGCATCAACTCCTCTTTAGTGCGAATTCTATGCTTGAGCTGCCAATGCCAATCTTCCCAATCCAAAGGATTAACATCTTTATAAAGAGAGGTCTGCTGATAATCGCGAGCGCGCTTCGCCGGACGATAAATAACCGGGGCCTCCATCTGCCCTTTTGGATTTTCTAAACTTACGGGGTTATTCAATTCAGCCTTTTCCTTTCCGAGGCGCTGATGAGTATGGCCTCAATAAGATCTTCATATTTCATCCCGGCAGCATAAGCCATAATCGGGAAATTGGATTCTTTAGGATCTAACCCCGGCAAAGGATTGATCTCTAAAACATAAGGCACATTATTCTTATCCAAGCGGATATCCGTACGCGAAATATCCAAACAACCCACCGCCCGATGCGTGCGCAAGGCAACATCTTTAACTTTTTCTTCTATATTTTTATCTAGCCGGGCCGGACAATAGAACTCCGGAACCAACCCTAATTCACTATTGCCCTGAAACTCTTTCATCTTCCAAGAATAAAAATACTCTCCGCTTTTTTTACAATTAGAAAAATCAATCTCTAGGATCGGTAACACGCGGGTTGAACCATTTTCCAGGATACCTACCGTCAATTCTTTCCCCTCGATAAACTCCTCAACCAAAGCTTCCTGCCGATAGATATTAATACATTCCTTAACCTTAATCGCCAGGTCGGCCGGATTACTCACCACATTAGTTTTGTCAATCCCTTTTGCCGATCCTTCACAATTAGGTTTAACAATGAGAGGAAATCTTAAATCTGAATCCAACAGCTCAGTCTCTTTTACAAAAAGTTGAAAATTAGGAGTGGGGATGTTTTCGGCTTTAAGTATCTTTTTGGTCAATGTTTTATTTAACGCCAAGGCCAAAGAAAAAGTATCCGAACCGGTATAAGGAATATTTAAATAATCCAACACCGCCGGAACTTCGCTTTCGCGGAAGCGGCCGTGTTTTCCTTCCGCGATATTAAAGACCATATCCACCCGGTTCTTTTTAAAATAAGAAAACAAAGCCGGGTATTCCACGT
>JAZDEW010000037.1:0-9765 GCA_043808425.1 Candidatus Omnitrophota bacterium | reverse complement strand
GCCTCTGAGCATACTTCAATAAGTTCACTAACAGTGAGGTTAATGAAGTGGACACTTTTAAGCCTAAATTATAACAGTTTTCCGTCGTCATTGTTAATATTTTTATCGCTAAAACGCGGCGATTCGCCGTTTTTTCAGGATAATCTATATCAGCTTGTGTAACCAACTCATATTCAGATAACTCTTTTTTAATTTTTTCTTTAAAAATTATTTTAGCTATTTCTAAAAACTCCGGTGTTTCATAAAGCACTCTGATGAATTTTTTTGTTTCATCTTTGTATTTCTCAATAATTTTTAACTCATCCAAAATGTCCACAAACCTTTTGGGGGCAAGTTCTGCGGCCTCTAGTAGTAAACCTCGCGTTTCCTGCCTGCGGCGGTCAGAAATAAAAGGGTTTAAAAACCCGCTAATTATATGAAAAAAATACGGCTCCTTTACCAGTCCAAGCAAATAAAGCCTATTTATATTTACAGATTTCTTATCTTTTGCTTCAGCAAGAATCTCTGTTATGACCTTGCTTTCTTCCAAAAGTACTTTTGGGTGCGCTTCGAAAGATCCTTGCCCGCCGTCTTTATTTTCTTGCGCAATCCCAGCCAACTCCCTAATTACATCCTGGCGCCATTGTTCTAAATCATCGCCTTTATAAAAATATCCGCTGACCGCCGTACCAAATTTCTTATTGTTAGAAGTATTTAATATAATTTCCGGAGAAATAACCTCATTGTTTTTACAATATTTTCCTATAAGCGCAGTCTGGCCGGGGATTTTAATCACAGACAAATCCGCTTCCCGGCCGACCGCGTAGGTCAAACCAACTCCAGAGTAACCGCCTGAGCCATAAGTCTTCTTCCAGGCAATCGCCTTTTCAATGGAAACACGGCTTTTGCTATGTTTATCAATAAATCCGGGGCCGTTGTCAATAACTGTTACCTTTATGTGTTTTTGGCCTATTTCCGTCATTTCCTCTTGTCTGGCTACCAATACAACCCCTTTTTTAACATGCTGATTAATATTGTCTAAAGTATGCCGCAAAAATTCTTTTTCTCTAATATTCGCGGTAAAACGATCGATGAAATAACCCTCAAAAGAATCACAGCGCGGAAAAGATTTTCGCAAAGGCAAGTCTATGCAATTTATCTCTATATCGTTCTTAAACCAGCGGCCGGACAAAACCGCAATTTTTATATTACCGTTACCTGACAATTCCCGCTTAATCCTGCAAAATTCCCTCCAACTATCCGGCGCTTTATTTGTATAATAAGGCAGTGCATTCGCCAAGGCATTAACCCCAAAATTCCTACGCAAGGCGTTATGTTTTAGCTGTTCAACCCCGCCGTCATTCTTTGCCAAAAACTCGATTTTCTCCACCTTCTTAAATATACAAATATTATTAATCTCTTCCAGGATCCAACTTAAAGTTTTCTTTTCCTTTAATCCGGTAACTTCGATTTCACCCTTTAAGCTTTCAATTAACTCAAAACCTGCTTGCGTTTCTTTAAGAAAACCCCGATCTTTTAAATTGGCAAGCGTAACTCTATGTTTTACGCTAAACCCTCTTTTTAAAAGCGCCATTGGATCCTTTGATACTGGGCCCAGCAACAGCTTTTCAAGAACAAAAATCTCATTAAAAGTCAACTCAAAAGACGATTCTTTTTTAGCCTTTTGTTTTATCCTACCAACTGCCTGACTTTTATTCTCCGGTTTTATCGCTTTAGCCTGCACTGGAATATCCCCAGGCTTTATTTTTCCTTCTTCTTCCGCCTGCCGTACTATTTGTTTCCTTACATCCTGAAACAACTCTTGCCTTATTTCTGCCACTAACGGTTTAAACTTTAGAAGCCCCCATTTATTTCCATACCTATAATATGCGGCATAAATATACCTATATTTTTTTCTATCCGGTAAATATGAAGAATCCCCTAGCTCTTTAATAATCTTTCGTAACTCCTGAAGAAAATCTGCGCTTGACCAGTTACTTACCGGCTGAAATCCCGCCTCTTTTACCGCTTGCTTCCAATTAGCAAAATTCCATTCGTCTTTATAAGCATGAAACTTCGCATAAAGCGCGGGATAACGCTTCCCAATTACATAAGATGAAATAGAACCACAATCCTTTATAGCCTCTCTTAATTTCTCAAGGAATATTTCTTTTGTCCAATGCACTGCCGGCTGTAACCCCGCCTCTTTTATTGCCTGATTCCATTTTTTATAACCCCATTCTCCTTTATGCTTATCATACGCCCCATAAATATCCGGCCGTTTATTTATAAACACAGTAGAAAACGTAGTGCCTAATTCATCTACTGCGCTTTTTAAATCCCTAAGAAATATTTCCTTTGTCCAATAATGCATTTTCCTGCTTTTTTTATTGCTCTTTTCTATTTCCGGCTTAGCCGCCGCGATCACCTTAGCTTCGCCCTTTTGAGCGGAATAATTACGGCTGTAAAATCTCTCCAAATCCTGTTTTACATCCCTAAGCGCCTCATCGCCTTTAGCATGGCGCAAATTACGTTCAACTTCACTTATAAAACCCCAATGCGGGCTTATCCAGGAAAATGTCTTTAGCGCCCATATTACTACCCATAATTTTTTCTTTAACCCTTTGCCCTGGGCCTCTTCCATAAACCTTCTGCCGGCACTTCTTAAAATATCATCTAGTGTATACAAAATAATCTCTTGACCAGCCTCGCGCGCTTGCCCCGCATCAAGCTTGCCGCCGTCAGCCTGTTTCTTTATAAATTCCACTTCTAATACTATAGGATTGAACTTCTCGACACTTTGTTTTAATTTCCTTAATAAATAAACCTCTCCGTAACCAAACCAGATATCATTATTATATTCATAATAGCGTATATCCTTACTTTCTATGTTTGTAAATATCTCTGGATAATTCAAAAGCCATTGCCTTTCATTATCAGTAATAATCATCCCCTGCTCATTTAAACTGCCTATAATTAAATCTTGCACCGCCTTAGAAAGATTAGTCAGCGGAAAGGCTTTAATTATGCAAAAATCTATTCCTTTCTTAATTTCCCATAATAATGTTTTCGTATAATTTTCTATAGAGTATGCCTGGTGGACTCTAAAATAAACAATTTTCGTTACTTCTTCTTCGCCGGGCAAATTAAAAGATATCTCATTGGAAAGTAGCTCTTTATTAAAATTAATTGTTATATTTTCCGCGCCTAATCTCTCTAACTCCCATAAAATAGGAAATTTCGCGCAATCTATATCAAAATGCAATGTCTTAGAACTAGACCATCCTTTTGCCTTATCACGAAAATAATCTTCTTTTTTGATTGCCCACTCTTGTTCCGATAGATTTTCCGCCGGTTCAAATCTTAATGCGTCCACAAAGATAAATTTTTCCCCACCCGTAGCTCCTCGCGCGGTAGAAATATCTCCTCCGCTGCCGATATAAAGCGCGGTTTTTTTATTCCCGCGAGAATTAACTTCTTTCCTTATCAAACCTAAATACCGGGTTCTTTTTAAAATACATAACTGGCAGGATTTTATTTCTTCAATTTCAGTTTGCAGAGAAAAAATATCTTTATCTGCCAGATGCGGATACTGTTTATGGAAATTTTCATGCTGAACTATAAATTCCCATAGCTCTTCCGGATTTTCAAATTTTGTATCGCTGAGAATTTTTACCGCGGTTTCTTTCTGCAGGTTAAATACAATCTGATTCGACTTAAGATCAAAACTGGCCACGCAGGCTTCTTCGGGCGGGCCGGCTAATTTTCCTGATTTTACCAGGTAATCTTCCAATGCCCATATCCCTTGCTCATATCTTCTAAACGCATACGCTGTTATTTGATTATCCAACTTATTATTATCTATGAATTCAAAAAGCGCTTTAGAACTAATCTTATGCCGAAAATTGTTGTTGTTAGGAATAATTACAGGCGTTCCTGTTGTTTGCATTTCCGCCGCAGTCTTGCCGCCGTTAGCCCGTTTATTTATATCTTCTTTTTCTAATACTAACGATTTTATAATCTCTCGTAATTGGGCTAATTCAGGATTTTTAATCTCAGAAACTTTTTCCAGGAATTCATTAATATTGTCCTTATATGTGCCCACGCCCCGGCATTCCGCAAGAATAAGCAAAAATCTTTCCGGCCAGGTTGACGCAGCGAATTGCAATTCTTTTAATAACTTATCTCTTTCTTCCACGTCTTTTACGCTGAATAAAAACTTATATATTTTTGGGAAAAAATATGGAGGGTCGATTACTCCTAACGAAAAAATTTGCTTAAGAGAAACTGTTTTCCTAACTTTACTCTCAAATCTTACTTTTGTTTCCGCTATTAATGATATTTTTTTTAGTCTATAATTAATCACGCATTGGGGAAGATTAATGCCTTTGGCTTTTAATTCGTTAATTAACCTGCTTCTTGCGGGTATTTCTTTCAACGGCACTAAATAATTATTGCCATTAATCTCTGCGCCTACATTGCTATAAGCAATTTCTTTCTCAATATTTAATTTCGTTGGTTCAAACCCCTTACTTTTAAGCATCTTTGCTACTTCCTCATATTTTCGGCTTCCGAAAAATGAACTTGCAGCATGCTCAAAATTCATAAATCGCCTGCGAATATGAGCGGGCATTTTATCCTCATTGATTAAAAACTTTCTCCCTCCGTTATACGTATATCTTATTAATCCCTTGCCGCAAAGGCCCGAACTTGCCGTTTTCATTTCTTTCGGGCTAATATTAAGGATTTTACGTATTTCTTTTGAAGAATACCCCCTTAAAAAATAAAATAAGGCTTTCTCTTCATAACCGAGAAAGTTAAATTCAGGCAAATTCAATTCTTTAATAGCTGTGGCAAATTCCTTGAATAAAACGGAATCATTATAAATTAGAGATGTTTCCATCTTTTTCGTTTCACCCCCCGCCCCGCCATCTTTTAAAATGGAACTATCCCCTTTTTCCCTCTGTTTTAAGAACCTTGAATAATACACTTTACTGAAACCGTCATTTATATAACGAGATTTATATAATCGATAATCTTCTTCGGGCTTAGGATTATATACCCATCCTTTATCCTTAAAATGATTCGGCTCACCTCTAGCATAACCATCCGCAAGATTACTAAAATAGTTATCAAAACCTTTAGTCCTGGAAAAAGATTTCGCTATTGCATTCGCGTAATCTTTACTTTCAGTGACTATCACTATTTCGCCTTTGAACGTAAGATAATTATATAATTTTTCTAACAGTTCCCTATCAAAAATCACGATATTCGTATTTGGATAATTGATATAAAAACCGCTTATAGAATCAGCCTTAAGATTATTCTCAAGCGCGATAATCAGCCCTAATCTATCTAAACTAAAATTCTCAATGGATTCTATTTCCCTTTCCATCAGGTCGTTTGGCTTAACTACCGGAATAATTTTTATATTCCTAATCCCAGCCTCTTTAATTCTTTCTGTGGCATTATGCAGCGCCTCTGGATGAACCTCCATTCCTATCCATAGTTCTTCCGAGGACACGCTTGCATTTTCAAATAAAAAGTCCCCCAACTTACCAAAACCTATCTCAACTTTAACAATTTCTTGGCGTCCGCCCCCATCAGTGACGATTATCAGGGACGTTCCCCAAAGGGACACTCTGTTAATATCTAACTTACTATAAAGATTATAGTTACAAACCAAGTATTTAGATTTGAAAAGATTTAATCCTTTCTCTATCTTATTATTTTGCAATATATTACGTAATGATAACCTGGGACATTGGGGAACGTTCCTGTTACTACTACTACGAGCAATTAGAGTGATTAAGCATGCGTTTGTATACCTGCCGCGGTCAAAGAAATCAAGCAAGCTTATTTCTCCTTGACTTTGAAATAAAGATAAGTTATATATAATTAGAGAGGTGAATATAATGAGAATTAAAATTGTATTAGAAAAAGGCGAAGATGGGTATATTGTTGCAAGCGTTCCATCATTACCGGGCTGCCACAGCCAAGGCAAAAGCGAGAAGGAAGTCCTGAAAAATATCAAAGAAGCGGTATTGCTATATTTAGAGCCCAATCCCAAGGATATCCGTTCTGATTCAACCCATAAGGTTCTAAGTTTAACAATATGAAACCACCTTTGCTTTCCGGCAATGAAGTTATTCATGCTTTCCTGCTTGCCGGATACATAAAAGTCGGACAACGAGGCAGCCACGTAAAACTCTTTAATCCTACCAAACAAATTACGCTGATAATCCCTAATCATAGAGAAGTTGACCGCTGGACGCTCAAAAGTATACTTAGAGACGCAGGAATATCCATAGAAGATTTCCTTAAACTTCTTAAATAAACCTGGGTAAGCATTACCAACAACCCTTAAATTTAAAGCAAGAAGGTTTTTTCCCGCCCCCCCGCCGTCTAAATCTTCTCTAGAAGAGGAAAAATTGAATATCCTCGGTTTATCCCCTTTTATTTCAATAATTATCTTATCGCCCTCTCTTCTCGCTCCCGCCGCAATCGAAAAATCATTTAGAAAGTTATTAATCTCCCACGCAATTTCATTTGGCGGTAAACCATCTTTTCTGCCTACCTTGATTATCTCGGGAATAATATTTTTTAACGTCGCTTCGATAAACGTATCTCTTTCCGGTGTTCTCCTATTATCTACTTTACTAAAACCTGTTTTGTGTTTTTTAATTTTTAAGGGGTCACAGCGATATCCGCCGTCTAAACTCATAGTATAAATATCGCCATTTCTAACCCCTGCGCCCTTAGGTAATTTATCAAAATCCTCCTGATACTTTGCGTAAGCAGCGTATATCGAACGAGCCGCATAAATAATGTTACCGATTTTTATTATTGCCTCTTTTAAACTAGAGGTTCTCACATCAATGAATAATATGGATTTATTACGTTCAAATGAAGGAAGCCATTTATATGCCCCAACCGCGGCATCCTCAAAATTATAGGGTATCTTCTTAAAGGTATCCTTTAACTTATGCCACCGCTGCACGGTTTTCTTTAAACTTTCAAAATATTGTTTTTCATTGCCTTTTATTATTACCGGCTGGCCACTTATATTTCTTATTCCCAAGTTCCGCAAAAACTCTTTGTCATTTTCGGATAGATCTTCTTTTATAAATCTGCCGGAAAGCGCTAATATCTCTACAGCCGCGTTTTCATAAAGATAAATCGCCTGAATCCAAAGGTAATTCTTCTCCCAAAGCTTTAACATCCTTTCATCACGCTCTTGCATACTTAAAGGCTCCTTCATTAAATCCTCAATTTCATAATGGAGTTTCCTGCCTTTTAATTTACCACTTAAGCCGATGAGGCGCGCCAGAGGAGCTGAATAGGCGCTTTTTCTTAAGTCTAAGATTTTATTAATAAATCCAGCATAATCTTTCTGATATTCCGTAATCAGCTTTTTATTCGCTGGGTTCGGGCTGTCATATAACCTACGGCACCTTTGGACAAAAGAATCTACGGAAGTTGTGGTAAAAACAGAAACGGCTTTTATTGCTTCTTGCCTGTTAATAAAACCATTATCTATTGCCCACTTGGCTAAAACAGCTCCCTTTCGGTGCTCTTTAACTACCTTTCTAAAATCCAAATCATCCTCTAAGGCATAAGCAATCTGGTATAAAAGCGCTTTAAGTTCTGTTTGGTTATATTTAAACTCAGGATAAGCCGAAATGAATGTATTTAAAGCATCGTAAAGTATATCTACTTGACTAGCATTAATCCATTGAATTAGCTTCTGCGTAACCAAAAGTTCATTCAATTTAGAAAGGGCTCTTTTTTTAACTCCCATACCTGGATTTGACTCTTTAGCTTCTTTAATCTCTGTTCTTAAATTCTCGATATTCTTTTCTAGGGAAATACCCGTATCTATATTCTCATCGAGTTTATCCAGAATTTTTCTACCGCCATCCTTTTCCACCCCAAGGCGCCTATTTAAAGCTCTAAGTTTTTCTCCATTTTTATATCTGCTGCCGATGAATTCACTAACTGCCTCCTGCGTAAATTTGGTATTTGTCTTTACGAGCTCTAATACACAGTAAAGAACGCGAATATCGCCGGTATTCTCAATAAGGCGCATCCTATGCGCTTTTAAAACTATATTTAAGGCGAGAGCGGCCCTATATCGAAGGTAAGTAATAGGCTCATCAAGCAATTTTCTAAAAATATAATCGTTTGTTTTGCTCTCCTCTTCTGATCCTGCCGGTTTATCCCTTATCCAGAGAAGTTCACTGATAATTTCCCTTTTTTCTCTATCAGACATAGAAAATTTTCTTGGCTCTGCTATGTATGCCAGTGAACCGATAAACTTAGCAAATATTTCTGCTCCTGTCTTTACAGACTCAATACCTGCTTTAAGCTTCTCATCCACAAGCACGGCCGAACGGCTAAAAGTATAAAACCATTTTTTCTGTATTGCCGCTCTGATAGCAATCTTTCTACTATTTATAATATCCAGCTCATTGTAAAAATAATTCATGGCTTGCACTGTTTCTTCTCTGAGATCATATTCTCCAGGCTTAAAAAATGCTAAACCACGCGGCTTCAGATTTTGTTTACGCTTATACTTTGCCCTGCCAAAATACACCACGCTGGGATTAAAATCTAACCTCATGCCGAACTTACCTAAATTCCTTTGCGAAGAATGTCTGCCGCCGTCTTTTAAATTAAGCCCATTCCCTGAAGCCCTTTTGTAATTACCATTAAGCGTTCTTAAATCTAAAACTGGTTTTACGTTGGGTAAAGCCTTTATTTCTTCAAAATCAAACGCTGATTTACCTTTAGATAAACTTTTTGGTTCAAATATGTATTCCTTGTTACTTTCATCCTTGACTAAGACAAACCAGCTCCCCCGTTTTGTCTTCCTTCGCCCGGAAACATACCCCAAGCTATTCAGGATTATGCATGAAACGAAACAAGCCAAATCATAGAATAAAATAACCCTGGCCTCATTATAAATATTCGTCCAAAAACTAATAGTCATAATTTGAATTACTATACTAAGCTTATGTCTTTCGTCTTTAAAGAATGCGCCCTCATTCTCATTTAGCTTGTTTTTTAAATCTTCGAACTTCATATCTTTCATGATTTCATCCAATAAAAGCGTAAGATCAACCCTTAAACGCGCGACTTCCGCTTTATCTATTTCTACGGCTTCAGTTACCTGAATCCCATAATTACCAGCATTTTGACCTTCAAGAGGAATAAACACCACATTTGAGGTATCGCGCCTTAAATTACTCTTCACGCCTGATATTCCTCGCGAACTCCTTTTATACCGTGAATCCGGACGAATATCGATTGAGGCCGCGTCAATACCGGATGCGTGCTTAATCAAATTACATACAATTTGATTGGTCACGCTATGCGACGGCTTATCTTTACTATTTTTTCCTCCCCTAATAGAGACATCTCTCAAATTAGCTATCCGTGATGAACCTTGCCTGAAATCATATTCTTTGTTTTCTATCTCAGGCCATATTTTCTTCAAACGCTTAATGTATACGTCTGCAATAAACTTTCTGTGGCCAAAGCCATCCATCTTAATAATGCCTTCGTGTTCCAATATAAAATGCAGCCTATACCTTAAGGCAATTTCACCGATAATTTCTTTAATCGACACCTTTTTATTAACAATCTTCTGCCCCCCAATTTCCTTGCCGTATTTATAGATTGCCTGCAATAACCCGTCAAACTCTCCTTCAAAGAATCTCCTGATAATATTGATTTCCTGGTTTGAGAAATCAGTGCTTTCCTTTGACGACATAAAAAGATACA
>JAZDEW010000036.1:0-22089 GCA_043808425.1 Candidatus Omnitrophota bacterium | reverse complement strand
AGGGAGGGTTCGGCCGTAACTTTTTTAATAGTATTATTTATACTGTAGCGGTAGTCTTTGGGATCGTGATTATTTCTTCTATGGCTGCCTACGCTTTCAGCCGTTTGCGTTTTGTGGGGAGCAAGTTTTTGTTTATTATGTTTATGGCGGCGATGATGATTCCTATCCCGGGAAGCTTTGTCGCCCTTTATGTTTTATTGAATAAATTGCATTTAAGAAATACTCCCATCGGCTATATTTTATGCATGATTAATGTGGGCCTATCTACCAGTATATTTTTACTGAAAACATTTTTTGACAAGATGCCTAAAGAATTAGAAGACGCCGCGCGTATCGACGGATGTTCGAAAATCGGAATCTGGTGGCATGTGGCCTTACCGCTGGCTAAGCCGGTATTAGCAGTAGTAATTGTTTTCAATGCCCTGGCAGTATGGAATGAATATATTCTGGCCCTGATCATCTTTGATAACCGCGCGTATATGCCGCTGCAGGTAGCTTTGCAATCTTTTCAGGGGGAATTTGTTACCAACTATCCCTTGTTAATGGCAGGTTTAACCATTACGGCCTTACCGATTATTTTAATCTATCTATTAATGCAGAAGTATATTATTAAGGGAGTTACCCAGGGAGCAATAGTCGGATGAAAAATTCAGCTTTAAGCTTTAAGAAAATCATAAATGTTTTATTACTGGTTTTTGTTGCTTACAGCTTACCGCTTACCGCTTACCGCTCTTTTGCCGATGATCTGGTGTCTAAACCTTCATCAGGGGAGCTGACCACGAAATCCTGGATTGCCCACGGCAAAAGAGATATCGAGGCGACGAATAAATATACCCAGGAGTGTATTGATCTATACAAAAAGCAGGCAGAAAAAGAGCAGGCCAGTTTAACCGCGCTGCCGAAAAATAAAAAAGAGATCGAAGCGGTGCAGGCTCTGAATGATGTGGCCACCTGTTATTTTATTCAGGCCGAAAGCCTGATGCGTCAGCAAAAAAATGACCAGGCCAAGAAGATATTTAAAGTAATTATGGATAAATATTCTTTTGGCCAGGCCTGGGATCCGCGGGGTTGGTTCTGGTCGCTCAGGCTGGCGGCCGAGCAGAGCATTAAGAAAATCGAAACCGGCTCGATTGAAGTGGAAACTAAGAAAAAGGTTAGCCAGCTGGTGACAAAATTAGTTTTAGCTAATCCGGGCAAAGAAGATTTCCTCGATTATGAAAAATACGGCGAGTTTAAAAATGTCGGAACTAAGGATTATCATTATGTGATTACTGATCAAGAGGGCCTGATGGCGGCAGTCGGAGAAGGTATTTATCCTAATAACAGCGCAATCAGGAAGAATCCGATTTTTAAACAGGTGATCAAAGATAAGCGCCTGGAGGGTGATCTCTGGGATTTTCTTTATTCCCCGGATTTAGAAGCGGCATTCGTTAAATGGACAACCTCCAGCGAGCCGCAAGGGGTAAAATTATTCTGTACCGGTTTAATTCTTGAGCGAGCCGGTTTGGTTACTCAGGCGATTAAATGTTATTATTCTATCCTGGTGCATTTCTCCGGCAGCTACGGCTGGACTTATTGGCATACGCCCTGGTATGTGGGGCAGGCAGCGATTGCTAAAATAAATTTTCTTTTGCGGCGAAACCCGCAGTTAGGTTATAAACTTGTGGGGGCAAAAATAGATATTATTAATGGTTTTGATAATGAGATTGTCAATGATACTGCGATAGCTAATCCCGGAAAGTTTGTAAAAATTGATTTAACCCAGGAAGCAGCCAAAATTAAACCTTCCGCTGATTCTTTAGGTACTAAGAAAGAGGTTGGTCATGGCCAGGTGCGTTTAGTGCAATATAAAAATGATGACTGGCAGCTGTTAGTGGATAATCAGCCTTATATGATTAAAGGAATTACTTATGCTCCGACTAAAGTCGGGCAGTCTCCGGATGAAGGGACCCTGGGTAACTGGATGGAAGAGGATTTCAATAAAAATGGGAAGATCGATGGGCCGTTTGACGCTTTTGTAGATAAGAATAAAAATAATCTTCAGGATGCCGATGAGCCGGCAATCGGTGATTTTAAATTAATGCAGGAGATGGGGGTTAATACTATCCGCCTCTATCACCATCCTCTGAAGGTAAATAAAGAGTTAATGCGTCAGATGTATAATACTTACGGGATACGCGTAATTATGGGGGATTTCCTGGGCAAATACGCTATTGGTTCGGGCGCTACCTGGAATCCCGGTACTGACTATAATAACCAAGAGCATAAAAAGAATATGATTGCCTCAGTTACCAAGATGGTCAATGAATTTAAAGATGAACCGTATATCTTGTTTTGGCTCCTGGGTAATGAGAACGTTTACGGTTACGCCTGTAATGCTAATGAACAGCCTGAGGCTTATTTTAAATTTGCTAACCAAGTAGCTAAAATAATTAAATCTATCGATCCGCAGCATCCAGTAGCTATCTGTAATGGAGATGTTTTATTTTTGGATAAATTCGGCAAGAACTCTAGCCAGATAGATATTTTTGGTGCTAATGCTTACCGGGGGGATTCTGGGTTTGGGGCTTTTTGGAAACAGGTTAAAGAGCAGACAGATAAACCGGTTTTTATTACAGAGTTTGGCTGTCCGTCTTATGCCGAAGGTAAAAGTGTGGATGAGGCCGAACAGATGCAGGCGCAATATCATTCAGGTTCCTGGGAGGACATAGAAAATAACATGGCTTTCAAAGGTTCCATAGGGAATGCTTTAGGCGGGGTAGTTTTTGAATGGCTGGATGAATGGTGGAAGGCTTATGAGCCGGCAATTCATGATACTAAAGGTTTATGGCCTGGGCCGTTTCCGGATGGATACATGCACGAAGAATGGCTGGGAGTTGCCGGCCAGGGGGATGGAAAGCAAAGTCCGTTTTTAAGACAATTGCGTAAAGTTTATTATATGTATCAGAAGAAATGGAAATAAGATTAAGCTGTAAGTTTTAAGTTCTAAGCTCATAGCTCATAGCTCATAGCTCATAGCTAATTTTTAATTTAACAGGTAACAGAAATAGAAAGGGAGGTGGGTATGAAAAAGTTGTTAATGTTGTTAATGGCTTTAAGTCTTTTAGTAATGGCCTCACCCGGCGCTAAATGGAATTGCGCCGGTGCGCGTTTGTACGCGGCCGAAGAAAAAGCCGTGAGTCCTAAGGAATTTTTGATTTTCTCGGATAAGAATGCCAAAGATAATCATTGCGTTTCTTCTGGCTGGATGGGTGATACTGGTGATATTAAAATGAATGAACAGTCAGCGGATAATCCGCATGGCGGAACAACGAGCATCCAGTTTGTTTATAACGCTAAAAAATCACAGGCTCAAGGCTGGGCAGGTGTTTACTGGCAAAATCCGGCCAACAACTGGGGAAATAAAAAAGGCGGGTTTGATTTAACGGGAATGACTAAGCTTACCTTTTGGGCGCGCGGTGCCAAGGGCGGGGAGATAATTCAAAAGGTTATGGTCGGTGGAATCAAGGGAACCTATCCTGATTCGTTGATGGCGGAGATGGGCCCGATTGAGTTAACGGATACTTGGAAACAGTATACCATTAATTTAGCAGGCAAGGATCTTTCTTATGTCAACGGTGTTTTTGGTTGGACGATCTCTTCGGATTTAAATCCTAACGGGGCTTTATTTTATATCGATGATATAAAATTTGAGGTTGACCAGGCCTTAAAGCCTGAAGGGAATAAACAGCAAGCAATGCCCTTCTATATTTATGCTGATCGCTCATCCATTGCCAACCATTATTTTCCTTCTGGTTGGATGGGTGATTCTGGCGATATAAAGTATGATGGTACTTCAAAAGAGGATGCATATCTTGGGGATACTTGCGTTAAGATAATCTATAGCGGAAAAGCTACTCAGGGTGCGCGTTGGGCAGGAATTTTTTGGCAGAATCCCGCGAATAACTGGGGTAGTGTGGATGATGGGTTTAACCTTTCTTTGGCTGCCAAACTTACTTTTTGGGCGCGTGGTGCCGTGGGTGGCGAGCGCATTGAAGAGTTTAAAGTGGGTGGGATCATGGGAGAGTTTTCGGATTCAGATAGCGCGACTATCGGCCCGGTGCTCTTGAATAAGGAATGGACTCAATACACGATTGACTTAAAAGGTAAAGATATGTCATATATTATCGGCGGTTTTACCTGGTCAATTAATGTTGATAATAACCCGCAAGGGGCCACATTCTATTTGGATGAAATTAAGTTTGAATAAATCCAGAAGACAGAAGACAGAAGTCAGAAGACAGAAGGTAGGTTTAGTTTTTCTGTTTTCTGTTTTCTGTTTTCTGTTTTCTTTCCTTTCCGGCTGCTCCGGCAGGCCGGGGGTTTATATTCAACAGCTTAAGAATAAGCACTATCAGCTTATGGTCAACGGCCGGCCTTATGTTGTTAAGGGGGTTTGTTATAATCCTATTCCAATCGGCGAAAAGCATGATTATGACTGGTGGAGTGATCCCCGTAAACCTTGGATTGTAGACGGTAAGTTGATGAAGGCGATGGGAATCAATACCATTCGTTTGTATCAAACACATGAAGACGCCAAAGAAGTAAAACAGGTAATTAGTGATTTATATAAATTATACGGGATTCGCACGCTTTTGGGGGACTGGTTAGGTTTTTGGGAATATCCCTGTCCTTTTTATGGCGATAAAAAGTTTCAGGATAAGGTAATGCGGCAGGTATTAGAGATGGTTAGCCTTTATAAAGATGAACCCGGAGTTTTGGGCTGGATTTTAGGTAATGAAAATAATTATTCTTGCCTGGGCCATGTAAATCCCTGGTCGAGTCCGGAGGTGGATCTTGAACCGGATCCGCAAAAGCAAAAGGCGATGCGGGCAAAGATTTATTATTCTTTTGTGAATGAAATATCCAAGCAGAT
Source organism: Candidatus Omnitrophota bacterium (assembly GCA_043808425.1). Classification (GTDB taxonomy): domain Bacteria; phylum Omnitrophota; class Gorgyraeia; order Gygaellales; family Profunditerraquicolaceae; genus UBA6249. Next base: position 17,174 of record JAZDEW010000036.1, on the reverse strand, counting down.
ACATAAGATAGACCGCTTTCATCCCGTGGGCATGGGTAACGGTGAGCTGGTGGGCCTGGATTCCGCGAACAAGTTTTGTCAAGACGTTGATTTTGTGGCTTGTATTATTTACCGCGGCAAGACTTTTGGCAATCTTTTTAAATCTTTAAAGATGACATTTGATAAGCCGGTCTTAATGGCGGAATTTGGCGCGGATGGTTATGACGCTTATTTAAAGCAAGAGGACCAAAATATGCAGGCGTTTTTTTTGCAGTCACAATGGAAGCAGATTTATGAAAATCTGGCGAATAATAAGATTGGCGAGGGAAATTGCCTGGGCGGGACAGTCTTTGAATGGACGGATGAATGGTGGAAACACAGTCCGGATGATCCTGAGGGTTGGAAACTTCAGGACACCGAGAGCGGCTGGTCTAATGGCAGCTATTATTATGATATTGGCGCCGCCGGAAATAAAAATATGAATGAGGAATGGTTTGGCATCGTAGCATTGGCTCCGCAGCCGCAGGATGAGGCGTCTGCCGGCTTGTTTAGCGGGCAGAGTTTAGATAAACGCATACCGCGTAAGGCTTATTATGTAATCAGGGAATTTTGGAAGCACCCGGATTTAATAAAAGCCCGGGTGAAGAAGATTCAGAAGAAACTGTAAAATTTATTAATAGACCTGTGCAGTTTACGCTTGGCGTAGATCGCACAGGTCTATAATGGGGCTGAAAGGGGGGGCGATATGCGGGTAAACTTTATAATTACCGTATTTATTTTTAGCACTTCTTTATGTACATTTGCTTTTTCCCAGCCTGTTGCCGTCCAGGATAATGCGTCTGTTGACTATTGCGCGAGCATTGAGAATGAAAAAATAAAATATTTTAAAGATAATCAATACTCTGAATTTATAGATTTTCTGGATAACTATAAAATTGTGGATAAACTTAATCAGTCCTGTATTGATTATTATAAGGCGCTCACGCGTTACACCCAGCTTAAATATTTAGAGGATAAGCAATCCTGGGATGATTATTTCGCTAATGGAAATACTTACCGTGATCAGCTGGTTGAAAATGCTCAAAAGGTTATTCTCCAAGCGGATAGCGCTAATTACCTTAAAATCAAAAGCAGGCTTTTGCTTTGGCTGTTTCATCGTGGCCAGTCGGATGTTTTTGCTCAGCAGTCTTTAGAAGATTTATTAACCCAAATGCATGCCTATGCCCAACAAGCCGGCGACCTGGATTTAATTAAAGAGGTCGCGGATAAACTTTTAGCCTATGAAGAAAAATCAAAAGCGCGTGAAATTTATAAGCTTTATGTGCAGGTTCTGGCTGCCCAAAAGATGAGTCAAGCGCGGCTCAAGAGCGTAGCCGCGGGGTTCTATAAACAAGGTAATTTAGAGCTGGCGCAGAGTGTCTATGATCTTTACATAGATGAAATTTCTAAAACCCTCAGCCCCCAGAAATTTATTCCGGAGTTGCTCGAGATTTCCAGCCTTTTTGTTTATAAGCCAGCCGGTTTGTATGATATGGCCTACGCGGAGAAAATTTATGAAAAGATAGATTCAACAGGACAGCCGGATGTATTTAATCAAGACACAATCTATTTGCGCGCTTTTAATTTAGAAAAAATGAAAGCGGATAAAGATGCGCAAAAGTTCTATTTGCAGTTAATTCAAGCTTATCCGGAGAGCAAGTATTTTGATGAGGCCACTTATAAAGTGGCCATGATTCATGCCTATGTTTTGGCGGATATAAATGAAGCTAAAAAATATTTTAATCTGCTTAGCGCTAAAACTGTATTTAGCCCGCAGGTAATCTGCAGCTTTTATCAGCTGGGGCTTTTATCGCAATGGCAGGGGGATTTGGTTGGGGCCAATAGTTATTATAAACAGTTGTTAAAGAATGCCCAAGATAAATACGCTGCAACCGTAGCGCAGGCTAAGGAACGAACCGGGGAAATTCAAGAGAATAAATCGCTTAGCTATAATTTGAAGACTTTTCTCGACCTAGCTTTAAAAAACGAATCCGCGCTTATTGAGATGAATAAGACGGAATTAAGCTCCGCTCATTATATATTGGCCAAGAATCAAAATAATATAATTTCTTCGTTAGTGAATATGCCGCAGAGCGGATGCAATCAGGTTGAGTTGCAGTATCTTTGGAGCGGTGATTTAGGAGGCGCTAATCCGGCGGTTACAGAAAATAATTTTCAAGGTGTCTATTCTGACAGTGGAACAAAAGAGATAAATATTGTGGTAATCTCACCCGCGGGTATTGTAGATCGATTTTTTATTATGGTCGATGTTTATTGATACTTGTAATTTTCCTTACCTCTTAAAAATACTTGACTTAAGACTTCTTTAGTAGTATAAATAAGATAATATAAAATTAAAATTTTAAGTTTTGATAGTGAAATTATTAATTTCGTCTTCTACCTAGAGGAGATAAGTAGTTTATATGACACGCGTGCCGGATTTACAAAAAGAAACATTTAGTGAAAAAGAAAAACGCAATATTGAAATACTGGGCATACTTAGGAGGCAGGGGCCGATTAGCCGCTCGGATATTTCGCAGGAGATGGGAATAAATGTCGTAAGCATCTCTAACTATATTGATGATTTTATTAAGTGTAAACTGGTTTACGAAAAGGAACTTGATGTGTCGGAAGGCGGGCGCCGGCCGGTGTTGATAGATTTAAATCCGCGCGCCGGATATGCTATCGGAGTAGGATTAAATCTGATGAATATGGTCGGGTTGCTGGTGGATTTAAAAGGGAATATTATTACCAAAACGCAAATTACCCGTCCGCAGGTATCCGTAAAGGAAGTTTCCGAATGCCTTTTAGAGATTGTGCGTGAAATTTTGAGGCGTTCTAAGGGGTATGTTGAAAATATTAAAGGTATCGGCGTGGGTATCGCCGGTTTGATTAATAAAAAAGACGGCTCAATTCATTGGCCGCAGAAGGTAGATCATTATTATACCTATGCTTCGGTGGATCTTCCTTTAAGGGGGTTAATAGAAAAAGAGTTTAATTTACCGGCTTTAATTGAAAACGATGCTTCTAGCGCCTGTTTTGGCGAGCATTGGTTTAATCTAAAGGAAAATTATAAAAACGTTCTTTATATGTTTTCCGGAGTCGGCTGCGGGATGATTATTAACGGTGAGCTTTATCGTGGCGCGCAAGGTTACGCCGGTGAAGTTTCCGTGTATAATTATAAAGAGCAGGATCTTTTTAATTGCGAAAGCGCCAACCCTTGTTTTGTTAAGCGTTGGGATTTGGATTTAGGAATTATTCAGGATGTGAAAAAAATATTACTTACCGAAAAGCAAAAGTCAGAAGAATTTTTTCGTATCAGCTCAAGTAATTTAGAGAATTTAGATTTAAAAAGTATTTTTCACGCCTCTCGTTTAAATAATTCGGTAGCTTTGGGCGCCCTAGGAAGGGCCGCTAAAAGATTAGGAATTAAAATTGCCTATTTAGTTAATCTGCTTAATCCACAAATAGTAGTCATTGGCGGAGGTTTTGAAGAATCCGGAGAAGAGTTTTTGAATATAGTGAGGAGCACGGTTATGGATTGGGCTTTTCGTGAATCAACCAGCAATTTAAGAATAGTCTACGCGCAATTAAGAGAGAACGCCGTAGCGATGGGCGCGGCCAGCTTGGTTTTGGAAAAAGCGTTCGCCCAATTATAAGTTGGAAGACAATGCCTGCCTGCCGGACAGGCAGGCAGGCATTGTCTTACTCAGGCAAAGCCATAATAGGGGGGGACTATGGGATTGAAAATAAAATTTATTATTGTTAGTTTGGTTGGTTTTTGTATTGCGTGTCTTTTTCTTTTTATGCAGGCCACTAGCCAACAGCAGGGGCTGCTTAGGGAAAGCAGCGATTTAAAAACTGAAAATACAGTTTTGTTGAATAAGGCTGGCAAGCTTGAGAATGATTTAAGGCAGACGCAGGGAAGGATGGGTTCTCTTGAGGCCGAAAGAGACAGAGGGGTTGATGAAATTAATGAATTAAATAAAAGAATTGAGCTGCTTGGCGAGGCGAGGGATGAATTAATTGAGCAGCTAAAGAAAAATAGCCAGCCGCGGGTAATCGCGAGTGTTCCTCAGCCGGTGCAGCCGCCGGTGCCGGTTTTACAAAATACCGATGCTTATTGGGGGGAAGTGCTTAAAGCCAAAACAGATTTAGAGATGCAATTATCCCGCCTTCAGGCTGAATTAAAGAGCCTGCAGATTAGTAATGAGCCGTTAAAGAGAACAAAGAGCGTTTTAGAGATAGACCTTAATAGTTTACGTAATGATAAAAAGGATCTTTTAAGGCAGCTGAATTATAATCAGAAGCTTCTGGATAGTATGTCGGAGGAGTTGGCGCGGGAGAGGAATGATAAAGTAGCGATTCAGGATAATCTTAAAAGCATGCGTACTGAGAATGGCTTGCTTAGCCGAAAATTGAAAGGCTTGTTAAGCCGTAATGAGGTTTTGGATAGAAAAGTTAAGAGCCTTCTAAAAGGTAAATCTACGGTAGAGAAGCGTTTAAATGAGATGGAGATAATGCTTAGCGATAGAATCTCTAAGATTGACAAGCTTAAAAATGAACTAAATGCGCTAAAAGGCGGTAGTGGTGAAAGTCTTGATCAAATGTCTAAGGAGTCCGTGGAGTTGCCGACTATAGTCGTGCGCTCAACGCCGGTTATAGCCAGAGAAAAAGCGCAGGTACAGATATTTCCCGGTAAGATTTTATCGGTAAATTTAGATAACAATTTTGTGGTTATCGATTTGGGTTCTTCTGCCGGAGTTAATGTGGGAGATATCTTTAATGTTTATCGTGATATAAAATCAATAGGCTCGATTAAGGTCATTCAGACCAGAGTCAACATTTCTGCCTGCGATATAAAAAGAATGAATACTCCGTTGAAAATCGGAGATAAGATTAAATAATCAGGCACTACATAGTTTTTATTTAGCGTAGTCCTTGTAAGCGTTAGCAAAAGGATCCAATTTGTAAATACTCCTTTAGAGCTTATTAGGTTTTAGAATATAATGACGCGCACAAAAAAATCCCCTTCTAAAAATATATCGATTACAGATGTTGCTCAAGCCAGCGGTGTTTCTATCACTACTGTTTCTCGGGTTATTAATAAGTTAGGAACGGTAAAAGAATCTAATCGCGCTAAAGTAGCTAAGGCGGTTCGTGAGCTAAAGTTTCAGCCTTCTATTTTTGCGCAGCGCCTGGCTACCGGTAAAAGTAATGTTGTGGCTCTGGTTATTCCGCGCTATGAAGGAGTGTTCTACTCATTTTATGCTCTGGAGCTTATTCGCGGGGTAGGTACTATGTGCGAGGTTCTTAAGCTGGATTTGCTCTTACATTTAACCGATGCGCGCTCTGTGTTATCTTTACGCGGAGTGGAGGGAGTGATTTTTTCTGATATTATCGGCAATCGCGCGCAACTAGAGGATAGTTTAGCTAAAGGTATGCCCAGCGTAGTGATTAATTATTACGTGGATGATTTGGATGTTTCTTGTATTGCCATAGATAATGCCGGAGGCGCGGAAAACGCGGTTAATTATTTAATTGAATTAGGCCACAAAAAAATCGCGCATATTACCGGTGATTTAATGACTCAGGCCGCGGCTAAGCGCCTGGAGGGTTATAAGCGGGCACTGGAAAAAAATAGTATTAATGTCCGGCAGGATTATATTTTTGAAACCGATTATTCTCGAGGCGCGGCCAGAAGCGCGGCGGAGAAATTAATTAAGGCCATTGATCCGGCAACGGCTGTTTTTGTTGCCTCTGACGCGATGGCTTTAGAGGTAATGGCGGTGGCACGCGAACTGGGGAAAAATATTCCGGATGATTTATCGATTGTGGGTTTTGATGATAATCCCTCCGGTCTTTACGGCCCGGTGGGATTAACTACAGTGCGCCAGCCCTTGATTCGCATGGCAGAAGAGAGTGTCAAGGAATTAAATCGCTTGATTGGTTTAAGTAAAAAAGCCATAAAAAAGATTCTGCTTCCCGCGGAATTGGTTATTCGAGAATCCTGTAAGCTTTTTACCGGCGGATAAGTCCTTACTACAATCTATTGTGGATTATAAAAGATACTTATACTATATCTTGTAATTTTTTTTGTTGACAATAGTTATCGCTTTTGTTATATTGCTTAAGTAATTCGTAACCAACCTTCCTAATTATTCGAGGTGAAAAATGGAATTAAAGTTATCTGTTAATGCCATCAAGGTTCTTGAGCGCAGGTATCTGCGTAAGGACCAGGAAGGCAAGCTTATTGAAACCCCGGAGCAATTATTTGTTCGAGTAGCCAGTGCCATTGCTCTAGCGGATAAACAATATGGGGCAACAGAGCAGGATGTAAAGCTTATCGCGGACTCGTTTCTTAAGATGATGGTTAATTTGGAATTTTTGCCGAATTCTCCCTGTTTAATGAACGCGGGAAAAGAGCTCGGGCAGCTTTCCGCTTGTTTTGTTTTGCCTATTGAAGATTCGATGGAATCAATTTTTGAGAGCTTGAAAGCAACGGCGATGATTCACAAGAGCGGCGGCGGCACGGGATTTAATTTTTCGCGGCTACGCCCAAAAAACGCGGTGGTAAAAACTACCGGAGGAGTGGCCAGCGGGCCGATTTCTTTTATGCGTGTTTATGACGCGGCAACTGAAGCGGTAAAACAGGGAGGCTCTCGCCGGGGCGCTAATATGGGAATTTTACGCGTGGATCATCCGGATATTTTGGAATTCATCGCTTGTAAAGAAAATGACACGCATATTACCAACTTTAATATTTCTGTGGCAATTACCGACGATTTTATGCGAAGATTAGCTAAGGGCGAAGACTATGATTTAATTGATCCGCATACGCACAAGCCTGTACAGAAAATTAACAGCAAAGAAGTATTTAATTTAATCGTAAAACAGGCGCATAAAAACGGCGAACCTGGCATTATTTTTATTGATAAAATGAATGAGTTTAATCCTACGCCTAAATTAGGAAAATATGAAGCAACTAATCCGTGTGGCGAGCAAGTGCTTTTGCCTTATGAGTCTTGCGATTTAGGTTCGATTAATTTAGATCAAATGTATAGAAAAATTGGCTCACGTTGTGAAATTAACTGGGAGAGGCTTAAGGAGGTAGCGGGCTTAGCGGTGCATTTTCTGGATAACTTAATTGATGTAAATAAGTTTCCGCTTCCGGAGATTGAGGAAGCTACTAAGGCTACGCGTAAAATAGGTTTAGGGGTGATGGGCTGGGCAAGCCTGTTGATTCGTTTAGGCATACCTTACAATAGCCAAGAGGGGGTAGACCTGGCAGAAAAAATTATGTCATTTATTTTAGATGAAGCAAATAAAAAATCACTAGAGTTAGGAAAGAAAAAAGGCGTGTTTCCGGCTTTTAAGGGAAGTATTTACGATAAGAAAGATGGAACGACGAGAATGCGCAATGCTACCCTAACTACTATCGCTCCTACCGGAACCATTAGCATTATCGCCGGGCCCTGTTCATCGGGAATTGAGCCTCTTTTCGCGCTTTCTTATCATCGTAGTGTTATGGATAATGATAAATTGATAGAAGTTGAGCCGCTTTTTGAACAAGTTGCCCGTGAAAGGGGATTTTATAGCAGCCAACTTATGGAAAAGATCGCTCAGAGCGCCTCAATTAAAGATATTAAGGAGATTCCCGAAGATGTGCGCAGGATTTTTGTGACCGCGCATGATATCGCGCCTGAGTGGCATGTGCGGATGCAGTCGGCTTTTCAGAAATATGTGCATAATGCCACGAGTAAGACGATTAATTTTCCTCATGAAGCAACCGTCGAAGAGGTGCGTAAATCTTATGTCCTGGCTTTTGATTCAAACTGTAAGGGCATAACTATCTATCGTGATCGAAGCCGTGAAGAGCAGGTGTTAAATGTTGGCAAGCCTAAAGAAAAAATAGAGGCCAAAGGTATTTATGAAATTAAAAAAGAGATTGCCCCGCGCCCCAGGCCGGAAGTAATTATCGGAACGACAACTAAAGTCTCTACTGGCTGCGGTAATCTATATGTGACGATAAATATTGACGAAGATGGTAAGCCTTTTGAATTATTTACTCAGATGGGTAAGGCCGGTGGCTGCGCGGCTAGCCAGTTGGAGGCGACCGGACGTTTGGTTTCTTTAGCTTTCCGGGCGAATATTGAAGTAAAATCTATTATTGAACAGCTGCGTAATATCCGCTGTCCTTCTCCTTCCTGGGAAAAAGGGCAAAGGATCTTCTCTTGCGCTGACGCGATTGCGCGCGTTGTAGAGCGTCGTTTAGTAAATATACAGCCGGCGATGACGTTATTAGAATCAGCTATGATTCCCATGAAACATTCGCATGACGATCAGCTGCAATCCACTGACCTGGATGAACAGGTTAATATTGTCGGGATGTGCCCGGATTGCGGAGGCGCTTTGCGCCATGAGGAAGGCTGCGTCAAATGTCATGGCTGCGGTTATTCTAAGTGCTAAAACCTAGGAGACAACTCTGTTTTTCTGTTATCTAATTGGGTAGAAAAACAGAGTTGTCTCCATGTTTTTTAATATCCCCATGAGTAATTTTGATGTAATCGTTATCGGTGCCGGCCATGCCGGTATTGAAGCCAGTTTGGCGTGCGCTCGCCTGGGCGTAAAAACCCTTGTGCTTACCTTAGATATTAATTCTATTGGCAGGATGAGTTGTAATCCGGCTATCGGCGGGGTGGGCAAGGGGCAGCTGGTAAAAGATCTGGATGCTTTAGGCGGAGCAATGGGAGTTGCCGCGGATGCCTGCGCTATACAATTTCGTGTTCTTAATTCTTCTCGTGGGGCGGCGGTGCAGTCATCGCGGGCGCAAATTGATATGCGCAAGTACAGCCGTTATATGCGCAAATTGCTTAGGCGTCAGAAGAACCTGGTTATTAAAGAGGCTCAGGCGCATAAGCTGGTAGTTAGCGAGGGAAAGGTATCAGGAGTAATCACGGATCAAGGCGTAATTTACGCGGAGTGTGTCGTGATTTGTCCGGGGACATTTTTAGATGGCTTGATTCACGTGGGCTTGGAGCATTTTAGCGCAGGCAGAATTAATGAACGCGCTAGCCTGGGCCTGGCGGATAATTTAAAAGAATTAGGATTTAATCTTTTGCGTTTTAAAACCGGTACTTGCCCGCGCCTGGATAAAAAAACTATTAACTATCGAGAGCTTATCAGGCAAGATGGCGACCTGATCAGCCGGCCGTTTTCGTTTTCGACTAAAAGTATCAGGCGAAAACAAGTTCCCTGTTATATAACCTATACTAATAAAAAAACTCATGAAATTATTCGTAATAATTTACATCGCTCACCGCTATATTCCGGCTTAATTAAAGCTACCGGGGTTAGATATTGTCCGTCTATCGAAGACAAAATCGTTAAATTTGCCGATAAAGAACGGCATCAGATATTTCTGGAGCCGGAAGGTTTAGGGGTTAATGATATTTATTTAAATGGCGTTTCCACCAGCTTGCCTAAAGATGCGCAGCTTGAGATATTGCATTCTATTGCCGGATTAGAAAAAGCTAAGGTTATCCGTTTTGGTTATGGCATTGAGCATACGGTGGTTGAGCCCACCCAGCTTTTTCCGACGCTAGAAACAAAACTCATTAAGAATCTTTATTTGGCCGGGCAAATAAACGGCACTACCGGATATGAAGAGGCGGCGGCGCAGGGCTTAGTTGCCGGAATTAACGCGGCTAGGCGCATAAATAATAAAGAACCTTTAATTTTGGACCGCGCTAGCAGTTATATCGGCGTATTAATTGACGATTTGACGACCAAGGGAACATTAGAGCCTTATCGCATGTTTACTTCGCGCGTAGAATACCGCCTAATCATCCGTGAGGACAACGCGGATTTACGTTTAGCCAAGATAGGTTTTAACTTAGGGCTGGTAAGTAAGCAGGATTATCACAGAACAGAAGAAAAGATAAGGGGTATTAAAGAGGGGTTAGCTTTTTTAAAAAAGACGCGCCTTAAGCCGACAAAATCGGTGAACGTAAAATTAGCCCGGCTTAATTGCGCTCCGCTTAAAAAAATAGTGGTTTTGGAGGAATTATTAAAGCGGCCGCAAATAAGTATTAAAGACTTAAATAGGCTGGTTAAATTAAAACCCGGTATTTCGGAATCTGCCTGGCAGCAGGTTGAAATTGAGATAAAATATGCCGGTTTTATTCAAAGGCAGTTTAAGGACGTGGAACGGTTTAAGCATTTGGAAAAAATTCGTTTGCCGGCGGATTTTGATTATAGTGGTTTATCCGGAATATCTCGGGAGATTAGAGAAAAGCTGGCTAAATTTAAACCGCTTAATTTAGGCCAGGCAACGCGCATCTCCGGGGTAACTCCGGTTGCAATATCCCTACTTATGGTTTATTTAAAAAAACAGTTTCGAGGCGCGTAATGGATAAGAACAAAAATTATCTAGCTTTAAAGAAATTTTGCCAGAAGGAAGGCGCGGATTTATTTGGCGTGGCCGATATTAGCGCGATAAAAGATGAATTTAAACTCTCTGCTAATGTTTTACAGAATTTAGATAGAGCGATCTGTTTAGGAGTCATGCTTTCCGGAGCCGTGCTCTCTGAAATAGACATTGTGCCGACCAAATTATATTTCCATCATTATAAAATCGTAAATTCTTTCCTAGACCACATCGCTTTAAGGTTATGTAATATAATTCAGAAAAAAGGTTTTTGGGCCTTGGCCATTCCAGCCACGCAAATTATCGATTGGGAGAAAAATATCGGGCATCTTTCGCACAGGAGATTAGGTTTTTTGGCGGGCCTAGGTTGGATCGGCAGGAATAATCTTTTGGTCAATGATAAACTAGGTAGCCAGTTCCGGTTAGTTTCGATATTGACTAATCTGCCGTTAAAAATCGATAAGCCGCTAAAAAAGACTTGTCATGAATGCATGCTTTGTGTTAGCATGTGTCCTTGCGCGGCAATTAAAGAATCTCCCGCAGATTTTGATCATGTTAAATGCTTTGAAAAACTTAAAAGTTTTCAAGCGCAGCGTCAGGTGGAGCAGTTTGTCTGCGGCATCTGCGCGAGTGCTTGTAAGGGAAAATAAATGGAATCTATAATTTTAGTTGCATTAGTTTTATTAACGGGAGCGGCAGTTGGCTGGTCAATCGGAGCAAATGACGCGGCCAATTCCTTAGGTGCCGCGGTTGGCTCTAAGGTTTTAACCTTACGCCAGGCGATTATTTTGATTGTCGTCTTTGGTTTCCTGGGAGCATTTCTACAAGGCGCTCATGTAACTAAGACTATTGGTAAGGGCATCGTGCCCTTAGATCAGTTAGATAAAAATCTTTCTTTGTATTTGGCTTTAGTGGCTTCTTTCGCGGCCTGTGTTTGGGTAATTTTAGCGACTAATTGGAAGATGCCCATTTCTACGAGCCATTCCATTGTTGGCGCGGTTGCCGGAGCGGGCCTGGCGGTGCATGCCTCGGTAAAATGGATAGTGCTGAGGGATATTTTTATCTGTTGGGTTTTTACTCCGCTGGGAGCAGCCATATTAGGCTATCTATTTTTTAGGCTGCTACAAAACTCATTATATAGAATTATTCCCCGTAAATATTTAAAGCCGGTGATTACCGTATTGATTATCTTAAGCGGCTGCTATGTCGCTTTTACCTGGGGAGCTAATGATGTGGCCAATGCCGTGGGAGTGATCTCGGGTTCAGGGGTAATGACGGCTAAGATGAGCGTGGTATTCGGCGGTTTAGCTATCGTTTTAGGAATTATGACCTGGGGGTATAAGGTTATTGAAACCGTCGGTTCAGAGATTACCCGCCTTTTGCCGATTATGGCGCTTTCTGCGCAATTAGCCAGCGCCGTGAATGTGCATGTTTATACTTTAATTGGTATACCGGTTTCGACTAGTCATTCAATTGTGGGGGCAATTGTGGGAGTAGGCATGGTCCGCGGGATCAGGGTTTTAAATTTTCGGATTATGAAAGATATGGTTCTTTGTTGGCTGGCCACGCCTTTTATTTCCGGAATTATTAGTTATATAACTTTATCGTTAATTAAATCATTTGTAAAATTTTAACCAATACCCCGCGTTTATAGTACCCGGCGCTTAATGGAATTGCGCCGGTATCGCCTTGTGGCGTAGAATTACGCGGGTATGCCCTTGTGGGCAAAGGGGGAAAAATGAGAGAGCAAAGAAATATCTTAGGTTGGTTGGGCATGGCAGAAGAGCAGTCGATTTTGCTGGATGCCAAAAAACACGTAGAGGAAACTTATAAAACTGTGGCCTATTTTTCTGCCGCGGTTAAGGCTTTTATTCAGAATGATATGGCCGCCAAGATTCAGGCGATTGAGAATGTCCGAGAGAGTGAGCATCAGGCGGATATTTTACGTTCTAAAATGATTAATGAGCTTTCTGAGGGCATACTGCTTCCTCCGGATAGAGAGGACCTGATGCATTTCGTTAAGACTCTGGATAAGATCGCTGATTGGACCAATGGCGCGGCCAGGTTATTAGGTTTTATTGAGAATAAGCTTCCGGAGAATGTGCTCAAAGATATTTCTTTAGGCACGAATTTGATTGTTAGTTCTATTTCTAAGTTGCAGGAAGCCATAATTGCTCTGACTAAGAATGAGCTAAAAAATGCCATAGCGCTGAGCGGCCAGATTGACCTCTTAGAGCATGAAGCGGATGATCAGAAAAAGGCCATGATCGGGTCGATTATTCACGCTAAGCTTGATTCGGTTAGCTTGCTGTTAACTTATCAGCTGGCGGAATATTTAGAGGGAGTAACGGATAAAATTGAAGATTGCGCTGATTTCATTAAAGTTTTGGCGATTAAGTCCAAATAAGTAGAGTCAGCCACTACGCATTTGTTAACGATATGTAAATGAATCTCCCCGGGCTAAAGCCCGGGGTTTCTTTACTAGATGATCCGCCACTAAAGCGTCGGCGGATAATCGTATTCATCCCCGGTTTTAAAAGCCGGGGATTTCTACGCCCCGATTAAAAATGCGTTGAGCTTGAAAGGAATAGAATTTATGCTATACTTATTTGTGGAGAAAGCAGAAATTAAACCGAAAAGGCAAACTCTGGGTAATCGGAGGACGCAAAGTTGTGCTTCCGCGAAAGCGAAAAGGCAGGCTGCCGAAGTGAAAGAAGTTTTTTAAGGAATTATCCCCGGCAGGTTATACTGGGGATTTTTTAATGGAGAAAATGGCATGATAAGCAAGCAAGCAAGCAAGCAAGCAAGCAAGCAAGCAAGCAAGATTCTTCTTTAAGTAAAAATTTTTTAGCTGTCAGCCATAGGTTGACAAAAATAAGCCCGAATTTCTAGAATTATTAGAGATTCGGGCTTTTTATTTTATAAGTTCTAAGAGATGGGAGGATTAAAATGAACGGATTAAAGGAAAAGAAGAGTACATCTGTAGCCTTGGTGATCTTGTTTTGTTTAATTGTTTTCGCTGTGCCAGGCAAAAGTTTTGGTTTGGGTTTGGGGGTGGATCCGGGTGAAATTAATCTGCAAAATGTTCCTTTAGGGCAAAAAGCGGCGGTGTCGGTTTTAGGCGGCGAGTTAATGAAGTTACGCGTAAAAAATAAAGGCGCCTCTGCTTGTACCTATATTATAAATATTCTGTATAGCGCGCAAACATCCGCGGCGCTTAGTGCGGGGTATAAAGATATTCCCGATACCTCTTGGATTTATCCTGAAAGTAAAGAAGTCGTAGTCCCTGGAAATAGCGTTAAAGATGTTGAGCTCTATATAAAAATACCGAAGCAGAAAAAATACTCTAATAAAAGATACCAGGCGGTAATTGAAGTCAAGAGCAAAAAAAACAGCCCGCAGGAGTTATTTGTGGTGGCCTGCCAGCTGAAGATGTGTTTTAGTACCGGAAGTCAGAAGTCAGAAGTCAGAAGACTGAAGTCAGAAGACAGAAGACTGAAGTCAGAAGACAGAAGACTGAAGACAGAAGACTGAAGTCAGAAGTCAGAAGACAGAAGACAGAAGACAGAAGACAGGAGACTGATGGATAGAAGGTGGGAGAAATGATTAAGAGTATAAAAGATTTAAAAGTCTATGAATTATCGTTTGATTTAGCGATGGAGATATTTTGGCTGACTAAAAAGTATCCAAAAGAAGAGCTATATTCATTGGTTGATCAGATAAGGAGAGCATCAAGATCTATTCCGGCTAACATAAGAGAGGGGTTTGCAAAAAAGCAATACAAGGATGTTTTTATAAGGCATTTAATTGATGGATTAGGTTCTTGCGAAGAAACAAGGACATGGCTTGATTTTTCTTATAAATGCGGGTATTTAGAAGTAGGTAACTACGATGTTCTATCTGAAAAATACGACGGGGTAAGCGCAATGCTTTATAAGTTAATTATGAATTGGAAGAAGTTTTGAGAAGAGCAAAAGGGAGGCGATTGCTATGAAGAATGTAACTAATAATAGAATAATAAGAGGCAAACAAAGAAGGGGTTTTGTTTTCTGTTTTCTGTTCTCTGCTTTCTGTTTTCTGACGTCTCCCCAACTCGTCTTCGCCGGGGCTTCGGTTTCGGTAACCGGAACCACTTGGCCGATTGGGACAAAGAAGGCTTCGGCCGAGACTGTATCCTCGAGCTTCACGGTGAAAAATGAAGCAAGCGGCGGCACCGAGAATATAGAAATCAGCGTGGGTAATTCCACGTCGGGTTGGACACCATCAGCTAGCGTATCTCCAGGCTCCGACCAATTTGCTCTCCATCTGAGTGATAATACTACGGTGATTGGATCGGCACCTGTCACATTGGTTAGCGGCTTAGTAAATAATGCAACAGCCGATAGGACATTTCATTTTATCACGCCATCTTCTGTAACCGCGGGAGAGGGTGTCCCGCAAACCATCATCGTAACCCTGACTGCCACGAATTGGGTTTTTGTTTGCGGAAACAACGTAACCTTCACTTACCGGGGCAGCTCGGTTACTTACGGCACAGTATCCAGCCAGAGTAAATGTTGGCTGGATAGAAATTTAGGCGCTTCAGCAGTGGCTACAGCTTTTAATGATTCTAACGCCTATGGCGATTTGTTCCAGTGGGGCAGGCTTGATGATAGCCACCAGAGCCGCACCAGCGGTACGACAGCCACTCTGGCTGTTTCTGATGTTCCCGGCCATGCCAATTTTATTACATCAGCGGTCAGTCCTTACGATTGGAGTAACCCGCAAAACGTTGCTCGATGGCAGGGAGTAAGCGGCACGAATAACCCTTGTCCATCTGGTTGGCGTATCGCGACAGAAACAGAGTGGACCACAGAAAAAAATAGTTGGAGTGCGCAAGACTTTAACGGCGCTTTTGCTAGCCCGCTGAAATTAACTGCCGGCGGCTATCGCCTCTACAATGCTGCGCTCTTCGGTGTGGGTAGCGACGGCACCTACTGGAGTAGTACGGTCAGCGGTACGGATTCCCGCTACCTGTACTTCGACAGTAGCGATGCGTACTTCTACACCAGCCTCAGGGCCTACGGCTGTAGCGTTCGCTGCCTTAAAGATTGATTATTTGACAATTTAAATTTTTTAAAATACCCGCGCAGCGGGTGAGATTTTTTTGAAAAATGGCTATTTAAAAAATGACGGTAAAAAATATCTTGGAATTAGAATCTACTAATACTAATAACATTTTTCTTTTAAAAGAAGGGATATTTTATCGGGCGTATAATCGTTCCGCGATGTTTATGGTTACCACTATTTTCCCGTATAAGGTGCACAAAAAATGGGTAAAAAATGTGGGTGAATATATTTACTATTGTGGTTTTCCTCAGCAAAACTTGGTAAAAGTGAAACAAAAGGCCTTGCCGAATAACTATAGCATTAGCAATGAAGATGAAAAACGGCTCACCATAGCTAATATAATCGCTAATCACAGTTACGAAGAATGGCAAAAGAAACAAAATGCGGTTTATCCCATTGGACAAATATCAAATGGCGCAAAAGAAGAACAGGTAAAGTCTTCAAGGGTGAAAGAAATAGATATTATTGAAAAAATAAGGGCTTACCCATTGGCTAATTATACTCCCATAGAAACAATGCAATTTGTTATGCAATTACAAAAAGAATTGGCAGTGAAGTAACGCCGGAGTAATCGAGACTACTGGTTTCGGTTAGCGCGCGGATTATAGTCTGGTTGCCCGCTTTCGGCCTTCGAAAGCAAAAAAAGATGAATACATGCTGATTGCTTATATTCACGTGTAAAGCGGCAACTTATCGGCTGGTTTGCCTTTGCCGGCGGCTATCGCAACAACAATGCTGCGCTCAACAATGTGGGTAGCAACGGCAACTACTGGAGTAGTACGGTCAGCGGTACGAATTCCCGCAACCTGAACTTCAACAGTAGCAATGCGAACTT
The DNA here is from genome assembly GCA_043808425.1 of Candidatus Omnitrophota bacterium. Lineage (GTDB taxonomy): Bacteria > Omnitrophota > Gorgyraeia > Gygaellales > Profunditerraquicolaceae > UBA6249. Next base: position 783 of record JAZDEW010000036.1, on the reverse strand, counting down.
CAACACCAACAACAGGGCATACGGCTTTAGCGTTCGCTGCCTTAAAGATTGATGTTTTTAGTCATTAGTCATTGGACATTAGTGGCAGTTGGCAGCGGGGCAAGTAGGCAGGGGGGAAAAATGAATAATTTAACGGTAAACTTCGCGGCGGTGAGCTATATCGAGTATCCTTACGAGTTTATCCTTGTCGCTGATAGAATAGATTATTCGATAATCTCCGGCACGCAGGCGGTAATAAGAGGTATCGCGCAGTTTTTGGCTTCCAAATGGGCGGGGGTTATTTTCCAGCGAAGAGAGTTTCGGCGTAATTCGGTTTTGCAGGGATACAGGGAATTTCCTGAATTGATTTTCAGCACTTGGAATTATTTCGACTTTATAGATCATTGCGCACGCTGTGCCTTGTGCAACTCCTGGAGGAAACTTTTAAGGCCGCGGGAGGTTTCGCTATTGCGTGTTTCAGCGATGGCTAAATCAATAATATCTTCTCTTAACAGGGCATTATGTATTAGCCCGGATATTATCGCATTCTGTTCAGGTTTAGGAAGCGAGTGGAACGCGGTTAAAAAAACTTCTGCTTTTGCTTGGATTGTCGTCATTGTTGGATCTCCTTTTATTTATGTAAATTTACTACAGAATATTGCATTTGTCAAGCTGTATAGTTACAGTTTGATGCTAAGGTTACTTTGACGCCGTTTACCGGGGTCAAGGCGGTAACTTCGCTGGCGGAAGTTCCGAGCGTAAAGAATAGCGAATCTACGGTGATTAAAATACCCGCGAAATATT
>JAZDEW010000035.1:0-2951 GCA_043808425.1 Candidatus Omnitrophota bacterium | reverse complement strand
TTTTAACAGTACTTTGTTAAAAAGTATTTTTCTTCCCGATTATTTTCAAAAACTGTCTTTATGTAACTTTTTAAAATACATAACTTACGTCATTTCAATGCGTTGCGTCAAAATTTCTCTTGATTTTTTATCATAACTCCTGCTATTCTATAGGCATATCTGCAATTGTAAACACCTTAGCCAAGAGCAAGGGATATGCCTATTATAAACCCACGCATCAGATTTATCGAGAAGTTTCTCACGCGATTTAATTCTGCCTTTTCGACAAAACATCAAAGATCAATATTCCGGGAATTCATCTACGCGATGTTTTCCGACTATAAACGCATGTCTTTAGCTGCCATCGCCAATAATACCGCCATTAACTATCAAAGATTGCAGTATTTCTTTACGGAAGCAAACTGGGATACTCAAGAACTAAACGATATCCGTATACGCTTACTCCAGAATCAAAAAACAACCAGGGCAAACAATAAAGGCGTACTAGCCATAGACGATACCGCCTGCCCTAAACCGCACGCCCAAAAAACTGAAGGAGCGCAAGTGCAATACTGTGGCTGTTTAGGCAAAGAGGAAAATGCTAACGTTGCTGTGGCAAGCTGCTTTGTATCACAATCTAAGCATTTTCCGGTAGACTTTAAATCCTACCTGCCTATTACTACGCCTAATCCAAAGAACTTTAAATCCAAGCTTGACCTTGCCAAAGAACTTATTGCCGAAGCTATTGCCAAAGGCATACCGTTTAAATCTGTTGTAACGGACAGCTGGTATACTTCAACCGACCTGATAGAATTTGTAGCTTCTAAAGGACTATCTTTAACCGCTGAGGTAAAAATCAACCGCTCTATATTCTTTACCCACCCTCAAACTAAGCAGTGGCGGTACCTTACCGGTGATAAAATTATCCCGCTAATCAAAGAGTTTTATCCGCACAAACTTAAAACAGCTGCTATACCACAGGTGAACGGGATAGATAAAAACGTCCTCTATTATGCGTTTAAATCTAAGCTTAGGGATTGTTCAACTGAAGTGCAAGTAATCTTTATTTTTGATAAATGGTCAGGTACCGATGATAAAGATGTTCATATCCTGATAACTACTGATCTTGCTATGTCAGTACGCTCTGCCATCCTTACCTATCTCCTACGCTGGGGTATTGAGGAGTCGTTTAGAGAGCTTAAAGATACCTTCTGTTTTGACCAGTATCAGGTACGCCATCAGGAGCAAATCCAAAAACACTGGATTATGTCATTCTTGAGCTGGACGCTTGCCTATTGGATTAAACAGAACGGCTGCCTCTCTAAGATCCTTAACGAACCACCCCAGACTATCGGCGAATGCAAGCAGGCTGTTGCTTCACTTATCATCATTGACTCCAGTTTCCTGCTATCAAAGAACAAAGATATTGCTGTTGCCTTATACAATATCAAGTCGGGACGATTTAAGAAAAACCTCGAAAACTAACAAAGTACTGGCGATTATAATAAATCTCAATATATTCAGAGATAGCCCGCTTAGCTTCCTCCCACTGGGCACCTCCTGATTATAAGCTGGTGCTTATATTATCACCCTGCCTGCCGGCAGGCAGGCAACTCCTCATTGTGTCCACTTTTTCGGTGGAAGATTAATCCTTCAAATGAATTTTAGCTTCCTTCCCGCGAACAAAACCATGCGTAAAAGGATAAGGCCGTGCCTCCAACGATTTATATTAGTGCTTCCGTAGGCCCTTTCGTGGTATATTACCGGTATCTCCCGTATTTTAAGGCAAAGCCGCGAAGCCCCCAGGATTAAATCAAAATCTCCAAACGGATCAAAATCTCCAAAAAAACTCCTGTTTAAAACAATTTTTTCGTAATTTTCCCTGGAGATAGCCTTTGTCCCGCACAAGGTATCCTTAAACCTCTGCCCCTCAATAAAAGAAAAAACTGCCGCAAAGAACTTATTGCCTATCATATTGAAAAACCGCATCGCCTTGCCATCATGCGGATAGACCAGCCTGCTCCCGTTTAAAAACTCAGCCTTATCTTCGCGCATAGCCTTATAAAAATCCGGGAGGGCTTCAGGGGCAACAGATAGATCAGCGTCCAAAACCATAAAGATCTCTTTAGAGGCAGAGGCAAAACCTTTTCTTACGGCATCCGCCTTACCAACTCCTTCCTGCTTAACGTATTTTATATTCAGGATTTTCCCATATTTATCATTTATCTTTTGAATCTCCTGCCAGGTAGCATCCTGAGAATGCCCCTCCACAAAGATTATTTCATCTTCCGGCCCCATCTTGGGTAGTCTCTTAACTATATTTTCAATATTCCCGGCTTCATTCCTGGCAGGCACGACCACGGATACGGATAAATCTTTTTTGCCCTCCTCTAAAAGCGGCCTGGCCACAAGGATATTTACCAGGCAAAAAGAGCGGATTAATGGAAGCGGGGCCAGATAACGGTTAATAAAATTACTCAATAGGGGGATATAAAAAGGGGCGATGACCTTTCTATCGGTAAGCACCGGCTCAAAATCAGCTAGCGACAGGATATTGGCGATGTCTTTATGATCAACCCAATTCTGTTCCCCGGATTTAGCGCGTATCCCTAAAAAAGAGGCAAGCCTGACTAATGGTTTCCATAAACTGCTGTAATATAAAATAACAACTCTTGTTTTACGGCTGCAATGATTGTGCAATTGCCGGAAAAAAGATAAAACATCCCGCTCGTAATGAACAGTGCCGTTTAAAATTAAATATTCCGGATCCTCCGTTAATAATTGTTTAAGGCTGGTTAGATCATCCGGGCCTATTTTCTGCCGAGTATTTAAGTCAAGAAAGAGCCTCTTGGAATTTTCAAAAAAATTACTTATTGGCAATGTTTGCGGGTTTATTTCAACTACCGTATTATTGGGCCGGATAAAAACCGATAGATAGCAAAAAAGCAGCTTGTAAAAATATTTCTTAAAAC
>JAZDEW010000034.1:0-26429 GCA_043808425.1 Candidatus Omnitrophota bacterium | reverse complement strand
TAGGGATTGATACTACGACTAAACGTCTTTGCCTGGGGCTATATGTAGACGGAAAGTTCTATGAATACAGCCTGCAGGTGGGCAGGGGGCTTTCAACGTTATTAGTGCCGATTATTCAGCGGGTGATTTGCGCGCTAGGATTAAAAATATCTCAGATTGATTATTTTGCCTGTGGGTTGGGCCCGGGATCTTTTACCGGGATGCGTATCGGGTTGGCGACGATAAAAGGATTAAGCGTCGTAAGAAATAAGCCGGTGATTGGAATATCGACATTAGATATTCTGGCGAAGAACGCGCCTGTAAAAGATCGTTTGATTGTTACGGCGCTGGATGCCCGAAGGTCGCTTATTTATTGCAGTTCTTATAAGTATGCGCAGGGTAGCCTAAAACGTAAGAGCGCTTATTCGCTCCTGAGCCTGGATGAATTGGTAAAAAAGTTTCCCAGTAATGCGGTAGTTTTGGGAGATGCCGTAGCTTTGTATGGCGTTGCGTTATTAGCGCGTATGAAGAATGTAACTATTTTGGATAAAGATTATTGGAGTCCGCAAGCGCACAATCTGATGGAGCTGGCGTTGGCGAAGATTAAAGCTAAACAATTCTCTTCGGCCTTAACCGTTAAACCCATTTATTTATACCCCAAAGAATGCCAAATAAAAACGCGATAGGTTATCGGCCAACCTGGGCAGAGATTAATCTGGATTATTTAGAGTATAATTTTAAAGCGGTTAAATCTCTCCTTGCGCCTCAGACAAAAATTCTGGTTACCGTAAAAGCCGATGCTTACGGCCATGGCTTAGTTGCGGTAGCCAAAAGATTAGTTGCTTGCGGGGTAGATTATCTGGGCGTGGCCTCTATTGATGAAGGGATAGAGTTAAGAAAAGCCAAGATCAAGACTCCCATTTTACTTTTAGGTTTAATACTTAAAAAAAATATCGAGCCTCTTTTTACGTATCAACTTACTCCTACGGTTTGTGATAGAGCGATGGCTGTGGCGATTAATGTTCGGGCGGCGGCATTAAAACAAAGAATGCCCGTGCATATTAAAGTTGATACCGGAATGGGCAGGATCGGAGTTTTACGCGCCGGGGCCAGGGAATTGGCGGCGGATATTTATAAACTTAAAAATATTATAATTCAGGGTATTTTTACGCATTTTCCTTTAGCGGATCTGGATCGTAAGTTTACTAATTTGCAAATTAATTTATTTTGTAAGCTAATTAATGATTTAAAAAAGATGGGCCTGGTTATTCCCCTGGTCCATGCGGCTAATAGTATTGGGTTGATTAATCATCGTCATAGTCATTTTACGATGGTGCGGCCGGGTTTAGTAATTTATGGCCTATATCCTAAGAAGAACTTAGGAATAAAGTTAAAACCGGTGTTAAGCCTTAAGACCCGGGTAATTTTTATTAAGCAGGTAGGGGCGGGCTATGGCGTTAGCTATGGTTTAACTTATATTACTAAGCGTTCCACGTGTATTGTGAGTTTGCCGGTGGGCTATGGGGATGGTTATCCGCGTAACCTTTCTAATCTAGCCTATCTTTTAATTGGCGGCCGGCGGTTTCGGATTAGCGGTAGAATTTGCATGGACCAGATGATGGTGGATGTGGGTAGCTATAAGCCAAAAATCGGCGATGAAGTTGTTTTGATTGGAAAGCAGGGTAAACAGCAGATTACGGTCGAAGAGCTGGCGGATTTATCCGGCACGATCTCCTATGAGATCGTCTGCGGTTTAGGCAGCCGTATTCCCAGAATTTATAAATAAAGGGATCGTTTCTATTTTTAAGCTTGAAAAAATAGAACCGGTCCCTTTATTTATATTCTAACCAGGTTAGAATGGTGGTTTTCTAACCAGGTTAGAATAGGGGTTTTTTAACCTGGTTAGAATATCTTAAAAAATTGTTAGAGGGAGCTGTTTTCTTTATTTTATGGTAGTTTTGAAATAAGGTAGAGGCTGCTGGCTAGAACGATAATGTGGCTTAATGAGGCAGATAGCAGGGGCATAATTAATCCGGATTTTCCCAGCGCCAGGCAGATGGCATCCAGGACATAATAGAGAAAACCGACGATAATTGAAACTCCAATCGCGGACATCCCGGTAGCGCGTTTACGCATGAGCAGCGAAAAAGGAATTCCCAGGAGAATAATGATGATGCTGGTAAATGGCGAAGTAAAGCGCTGATAGAGGTCTACTTTTAAATTTCGAATTACGGTAGTTGCTCCGCTTTTAGAAAGTATCCAGATATAATCTTGCATTTGGCGTATATTCATTTGCTCCGGTTTTTGTCTTAAGGAGGCCAGATTTTCAGGAGTCTCCGGTATGCTCATAATTTCTTCTTCCAGATAGCCTGGCTCACCGATTACCTGGCCATTATTGTCAAATTTATAGGTTATACACTGATAGAATTTCCATAACCCCTCTTGATAAATTCCTTTGGTGGCGATGATTTTTTTAGTTAAATTTTGATTTTCATCCTGTTCCAGGAGAGTAATTCCTTCCATTGTTTTGCTCGCCGGCGAAAATCTACTGATAAAAAACAATCTATTCCTTAAGCCATAAAGGGTAAGATTAGTGATTAATTCGTTTTTCTTAGGTTTATTTTTTCCTGAACCTTCTTCGATTTGAATCTTAATTTTTTGATTTTCAGTTAGATAGACAGGAACGAGTTTATCGTTTACCCAGAATACGGTTATGCTGATCAGCAGGCCAAAAATTAGGGCATTGCGGGTAATTTCAAATATGCTCAAGCCGCAAGAGCGCATGGCAATTATTTCATTATTATGGTTAAGCCTTCCGAAAGTATAGACTGTGCTTAAGAGGCAGGCAAAAGGAGAGACCTGCACAAACATGATCGGTAGGTATGAAAGGTAATAACGAATCAGAAGCGCAAAGGTGGCCCGGTGTCTTAGTATCTCATCTAAATTAGAAAGCAGGTCAATGATAATATAGAGAAATAGAAATACAAAGATGCAGGAAAAAAATATGTAAATAATCGATTTTAAGGTGTAACGGTCTAAGATGCGCATAGTTTATAGGTTAAGTATCCTCCGATGCTAGTAAAGATGGCATTAGGTAGCCATATGGCAAAGGCTGCCGGCAGGGCTCCTTCAATAGCTAGTGCGGTTAAGCCAATATACATAGGATAATAGCAGACAATAATTAATACGGCAATTCCGATATTAATGGATTTTTCGCGCCGGCGCGTGATGATTCCCAGAGAAGAGCCCAGAAGCATGAAGACAAAACAAGAGAAGGCCAGGGCAATTTTTTCATGGATTTTGGCAATCAAAGGAGCCGGGCTAATCCCTTCAGATTTAAGCTTAGCCGTTTCTTTTTTTAGTTCATGAATAGTCATCTCTTTATATTTTTTTTCGACTACTTTGTTTTGCATTTGAGCCATATCCAGGTTCATAAAGTAAGTACGGAAATTAAGCTTGTAGAAGTTTGTGGGATTTTCCGGATCAGGCTCATCAGAAGTACCGTCGATAAGTTTTAATTTTATCGCATTTTGCCCGGGAATAGCGATAAACTCCCCGGCTTTAGCCACGATTGTGCGGGTTGGCCGGTCTTCCCCCTGGGGTTCATAGATCCGGATGTTATCAAGCCGGTTCTTTTTTTGGTCAACATGGTAGATAAAGAGAATGTACTTTTTAAAGGAATCAATGAACACCCCTTCTTCGAAAGCGGCGGTAGGATTCTTGATGCCCATCTCATGTAAGGTCTTACGGTAGGCAAAATGCGAATATGAAGCTGCCCGATCATTAAAAACAGTCAGGGCCAAGCTTAAGGCCAAGCCGATAATTAATAAAGGTAGTATTAATTTAAATAAATTTATGCCGCTTGAGCGGATGGCGATTATTTCATTATCGCCGCTTAGCCTGCCTAGGGCAAGTAATACTGCCACCAATATTGATATCGGCAAGGTGTAAGTGACGATAAAAGGAGTAAGGTAGGCAAAAATTTTGATCACGCTAAATATATTCACTCCTTTATTGATCACTAAATCTGCAATGCGTTTTAAATTGCCGATAAGCACCATGATAAAGGTAAGTACCCCCAGGCATAATAATAGCGGCCCGAGGAACTCTTTTAAAATATAATTACGCAGGATCTTCATCCCGCGCCTTCCTGCCTGCCGGACAGGCAGGCTTTCGTATTTAATATTCTGTTTATTTCCATATATATAAATCTCAATGTTTTAAATAATGATGAATAATTAGAAGATGCGGGGCTCAGGATTAACTGGCTAAGGTTAAAAGGAGCACTTTTTTCGCCCCGGCTTCTTTTAGGCATCTGGCTGCTTCGTTTGAGGTCGCTCCGGTAGTTAAGACATCGTCGATAAGCATTAAATTCGTCCCTTTTATTAATTCTGGTCTGGTTACTGCAAAACTTTTCTCCACATTTTTGCAGCGCTGCCGGAAAGTTAGCTCTGTCTGAGTCTGGGTGGGTTTAACGCGAATGAGCACATTAGTTAAGACCTTTTTATCAAACTCTCGGCCAACCTCTTGACTTAAGATTTCGGCTTGGTTAAATTCTCTTTCTCGCTGCCGGCTTTTGTGCAGCGGTATGGGGATAATGAAATCAAGATATTCGATGGGTAATTGGTAATCCCGGATAAATGCATGCATGAGCTTTCCTAAATCTTTACCTAGATAGTCTTTACCGGAATATTTAAATTCATGGATTAGTTTTTTTACCGCTTTGGTATATGTGCAAGGGCTAAAAGCCCGGTCAAAATAAAAAATAAACTCTGCGCAACTTGGACAGGCATTTTTTTCTATAGCCTGGGGGCCTAGGTGCCTGCCGCAGCCAGCGCAGAAGGGAGGTAAATTTTTCTCAATCTTATCCCAGCAGCCGGCACAGATTAATTGCCGCTGGTCAGCCGGCGGGATTATCTTTCTACAAACTAAACAGCAGTTTGGATAAATTAAATCCTTTAAGCCCTTAAGCAGCCCTCTTAACATAAAGATATAATATCAATGAAAATTAGGTTTGTCAAAGTAATTGGCATCGAAGGTGTTGACAGCCAGCTTTATCGATAGTAGAATAAAAACTATGGAAAAGTTAAATCTTGCGGAAGCCAAAGAAAAATTATTTAATTTACTAAACCTAGAGGCCTTAAAAAAAGGAAAATTTTTGCTTTCTTCTGGCAAGGAAAGTAATTATTATCTTGATGGCCGCGTAATTACTTTGAGCGCGCAAGGCGCTTATTTAGTGGCCGGTATAATTTTCGATATGCTTAAAGATGAAGTTTTGGACGCAGTGGGCGGGCCAACCTTAGGGGCGGACCCGATTGTGGGAGCTTTGGCGGCGCTAAGTTATGTTTATGGGCGGCCGATAAAAACTTTCATTGTGCGTAAGCAGGCTAAGGAGCATGGAACGCTGCAGCAGCTGGAGGGACCGGCGCTAAAAAATGGCAATCGGGTAATTTTGGTCGATGATGTAGCGACTTCTGGCAAAGCGATTTTGGAAGCCAAACAGGTTTTGGATAAAATGGGAGTAATGGCTGATAAAGCAATTGTGATGGTGGACCGTAACCAGGGCGCGGCGGATAATTTAGCTAAAGCAGGAATTAAGTTAGAGGCTATTTTTAAAATTGCGGATTTTGGTTTATAAGGTATTCTTGTGAAAAAAATAAAAATTTTGGTAGTAGGCGGTGGGCCGAGCGGCATGATGGCGGCTATTCGGGCGCAAGCTTGCGGCCAGGAAGTAATCCTTTTGGAAAAAAAGAGTTCCCTGGGCAACAAACTTCTCCTCAGCGGCAAGGGCCGCTGTAATCTTACCAATACAGAAGATCTCCCGGATTTCCTAAAACGTTTTTCTAAAAATGGCGATTTTTTAAGGGATGCCTTTAAGAAATTATTTCATCAGGAGCTGATCTCTTTTTTCGAACAGCGGGGTTTAAAGCTAAAGATTGAGCGCCAATTACGCGTATTTCCGCAGACCGATCGATCCTCCAGTATTCTGGAGGTATTAGAGAATGAACTGATTAAGGTTGGAGTGCAAGTTGTTTGCCGCAGTAAGGTTATAGATTTAATTGTTTCCGCTGGCCGGGCAAAAGGGGTGCGTTTGGAAAATGGCCAGGATATTCTTGGCGACCGGATTATTTTAGCTCCCGGAGGAGCAAGCTATAGCTTTACCGGTTCGGACGCCTCGGGGATAAAAATTGCCAAGAAATTGGGGCATGCCATTGTGCCTTTGCGGGCAGGTTTAATCCCTCTGGAGGTGAAAGAAAATTATGTCAAGAAGTTAGAAGGGTTAACTTTACGTAATATCAGGCTTAAATTTTCTGACGGTAAAAAAGAGATTGTCTCTGAGATCGGCGAAATGATTTTTACCTCTAGCGGGATATCCGGCCCGCTGGTTATTACTTTAAGCGGCAAAGTTATTGATTTGCTGGCGGCGGGTAAAGCTGTTTTTGTAGACATAGATTTAAAACCCGCTTTATCAGTTCAGCAGCTGGACGCTCGCCTGCTCAGGGAGTTTAAATTAAATTCTAAAAAAAGCATTAAGAATATGCTTAAAGAATTGCTACCCTTACGTTTAATTATGGTTTTTACCGTGGCCGCGGGAATTGATCCGTTAAAAAAATGCAGCCAGATTACCCAGAAAGAAAGAGAAGGGGTTGTTTTTTTGCTTAAGGGGTTTCATTTGGAGATCTCCGGGAGCCGGCCAATAGAAGAAGGTATGATCACCCGGGGTGGAGTGAGTTTAAATGAAATTAATCCGCGCTCGATGGAGTCGCGCCGGGTTAAGGGTTTATATTTTTGCGGGGAGATGATTGATGTTGACGCGGACACGGGCGGGTTTAATCTTCAAGCCGCATTTTCAACAGGTTATCTAGCAGGTGAAAGCGCAGCCTCAGGTTAGCGGGTCCTGTCTTGGGTATTTTCTAGCGCTGACGCGCTTCGAAAACACCCAAGCCACCCGCTAATTAATTAGATTATATGAAAATTTTTTTAGCCTCTAATTCTAAAGCCCGAAAGAAATTATTAGAAAAATTCGGCCTAAAGTTTAAAATCCTTCCTTCCAGAGTTAAAGAGCAAACCCGCCGCGGTAATTTATCCTACTCTCAGCTTGTACAAGTCAACGCCCGGAATAAGGCCCAAGAGGTGGCCGCCAGGGTGCCTGGTGGGATCATTATTGCCGCCGATACTATTTGCGTGCAGGATGGCCAAATATTCGGCAAGCCGAAAAATATCTCCGCTGCCCGTGGAATGCTTAAGCGGCTGTCCTCTAAACCGCAATGGCTTTATACCGGCCTGGCAGTAATAAAAAAAGCTAAAGGCAAGGAAAAGCTGGTATTGGGTTTTGAAAAGACCAAGGTTTATATGGATAAATTAAGCCGGGCGCAGATAAATAATTATTTTAAGCAGGTTTCTCCCCTGGATAAGGCCGGGAGCTTTGATATTCAGGGCAAGGGGGCATTTTTTATTAAGAGAATTGATGGTTGTTTCTATAATGTCGTCGGCTTGCCCTTAAGAAAACTTTATTTTATGTTTAAAAAACTCGACCTAAAGTTATTTTCGCTTTTCCTAACTACTACTTGTTATCTACTATCTACTGTTATTCTTTCTGGGTGTTCCACGGAATATAATCTGGTTACTAAGCAGGAGGAGAAATATTATTATAGTACGGATAAAGAAGTGCAGATTGGCCAATCCGTTAACCGCCAGGTTCACAAGGAATATAAATTTTCCAGCGATCCTTTAGAGCAAAAACGCTTAGAAGACATTGGTAAAAAAATAGCCGCAGTTAGCGATAGAAAAGAGATCGATTATTATTTTCAGGTTTTAGATGATGATGAGATGAATGCCGTGTCATTGCCCGGAGGGTATGTCTATGTTAATCGTGGATTACTAGATAAAGTGGCTAATGATGATGAGTTGGCTTGTATCTTAGCGCATGAAGTAGCCCATATTGTTGCCCGGCATAGCATTAAGAAGCTGCAAGCGATGCAAGGCTATTCTATTTTAAGAGTGCTCGTGGCTGTAACTCCTGGCACCTCAGAAGTAAGCCATGCCGCAGATGCGGCCTTTACCCAATTTCTACTTGGTTATAGCCGCCAAGATGAATTATTGGCGGACCAGCTGGGGGCGCGTTACGCTAAGTTAGCGGGTTATGATCCGCATGGCATGATTACTTTTTTAATTAAACTGCAGGATATAAACCGCAGGATGCCGCTTAGGGAGCGTTCATACTATAAAACCCATCCCTATGTTCCCGACCGGATTAGGGTAGTCAAACAGGAGCTGGGAGAGCAAATTGATTTCGGGGATTATATTAATATTGAAAATAAAGTTCATGAATAAAAAATTTTGTTTTTTGGTTTTGATTTTATTAATCTTTTCTTGTTTATCAGCCGCGGAGATTTTACCTATGGAATATATGAAGAATAAAACGGGGAGTTTAGATAAAGCGAATTTTGATAATCCGTTCGGGGTTTTAGAATTTTTGCACTGGAATCATGCCTGGAATAATTATAAATATTCCCATGATCGTGATTTGGAAAAGTCAATTTCTTTGATGCAGAGCGCCGGGGTTGGCTGGGTAAGATTAGATTTTTTGTGGCAGGATATTGAGCCGGTGGAGGGCAAATTTGATTTTGTTAAATATGATAAAGTTGTAGAGTTGCTTAAGGTTAAAGGAATCCATATTCTAGGTGTTTTGCATTATAGCGCGGATTGGGCTTCTTCCTGCGGAGAGTGGAATTGTCCGCCTAAGGATAATAAAATATTCGTTAATTACGCCAGCAAGATTATTCAGCGCTATAAGGATCAGGTTAAATACTGGGAGGTTTGGAATGAGCCGGATTCTGCTGTCTATTGGAAGCAGCAGGACAGCCTTAAGTCTTATGGCGGCTTATTAAAAGATGTTTATCTGGCGGCTAAAGAAATTGATCCGGAGTGTAAGATTTTAAATGGCGGCATTGCCAATGGGCTGGCGAGCATCAATCATCTTTATGATAATGGCACCCAAGATTATTTTGATATATTGAATCTACATTTTTTTGCAACGCCCCTGCATGGCCAGAATGCCATAAAAGCCGTGGCGAGCTATGCCAAGCTTGCTTATAAGGTTATGGTGCGTAATGGGGATGCTCACAAGAAGATTTGGATTACGGAAATTGGTTGTCCGGGATTACATAGAAAGTTGTCTACGAATAACTGGTGGATGGGTAATAATCCTACTGAAGCTCAACAAGCCCAATGGCTTAAAGATGTGTATACTGAGCTTTTGAAAAACCCTCAAGTGGAGAAGATTTTTTGGGCTTTTTTCCGCGATACTAAAAAACATTGGGACAATGGAGTAGATTATTTTGGTTTAGTGCGCTGGGATTATTCAATTAAACCTTCTTTTAAGGCTTACAAAGAAAGTTTTAAAAAATGGAAAAAGAATAAAGCGCTAAGCCTAAGAAGTAAATAAGTGTAGGATAAGTTTCTCTTCATGAAAAATAAATGCGGGAGGAGGGAGTTGAACCCTCAAGGGTTGCCCCACACGCTTCTGAGACGTGCGCGTCTGCCATTCCGCCACCCCCGCATAAATCGTATAAGTATATCTTAGCCTCTTAATCCTGTCAATTGGTTATCAAGATTGATTAACCCGCCATGTGCTCTATTTTTCTTTTAAATGAATTGCGGCGGGGTTTGTTTGCTGGTATAATAATCGGCACTGTAAGTTAAAAGGGAGCAGAGCAATGTTTTTAGAGCAATTCAAAATTACCGGCTTAGCCATAGCTCAGATATTTCTATTGGGCGGCTTGGGCTATATGTTAGTTAAGAAAAATATGTTTTCCCGGGAAGGCTTGGATGCTTTAAGCCGTTTGGTTATTCAGATTATCTTTCCGGCTTTAATTTTAGCTCAGATGCTTAAGAACTTCAGCTTTAGTCTCTATCCAAACTGGTGGATTTTTCCGTTAATTAGTTTGGGAATTACCATTACGGGTTTACTGGTAGGATGGGGCCTGCTTAAATTGTCCGGACTAAAAACAGATAAGCTGCAGTTTTTAAGTTTAGTGGCTTTCCAGAACTCAGGCTATCTTCCTCTAGCGATTGTCTCAGCGATATTTACGGGCCAGCAAGCCAATGACATATTTATTTTTATTCTCTTGTTCTTGTTGGGTTTTGATTTAGTGGCCTGGTCATTAGGCATCTATCTGCTTACTTACGAGAAACAAGCTAAGTTTAAACTGCAAAGCCTTTTTAGCCCTCCGGTCATCGCCAGTTTAGCTACTTTGGCGCTCATCGCGTTGGGTTTAAATAAGTTTATTCCGGATGTTCTATTTAAACCCTTATCTATGGTCGGTAATTGTACTTTGCCTTTGGCCATGTTAGTAGTTGGAGGAAATGTCGCTTTAGTGCAGCTGAAGAAAGTCGACAAAAAGATAACTTTTATATTTCTGTTAGGAAAATTAATTATTCTTCCGGCATTAGGTATATTGATTGTGTTGAAGCTTGGGCTGCCGTATTTATTAGGCTTCTTAATTGTAATGCAGCTGGCCATGCCCTCGGCTACTTCTTTAAGCGTGATTATCCGTCGTTTTAACCAGCCGGATGCCTTAATCAGCCAGGGGGTATTTTTTAGCCATATTATTGGCTTGTTTACTATACCCTTATTTTTAAGTTTATATTTATATCTGGTTATGCTAAAATGACCCATTCGACGCGGGGCCGCCTATGGCGGCCTTGCTCAGGGTCATGGTGAGGAAGCGAAGCGAGTCGAACTATGAGTAAAATTATCGCCACTAACCGTAAGGCGTACAGGGATTATGAAGTTCTGGAGTCTTTAGAGTGCGGGATTGAATTAAAAGGCTCGGAGGTAAAGTCTTTACGCGCCGCCAAAATTAATTTAGATGATAGTTTTGCCCGTTTCGAAGGGGCGGAAATCTTTTTATATAACGCGCATATCAGCCATTACGCGCAAGCCAGTTATTTAAACGTTGATCCGGATAGGCAGCGCAAGCTTCTTTTGCATAAGCGGCAGATTGAAAGAATAAATGGCAAGCTTGCCCAAAAAGGCCAGACTTTAATTCCGCTAAAGGTTTATTTTAATGACCGGGGCTTTGTAAAAATAGAGCTGGCGCTTTGTAAAGGTAAAAAACTTTACGATAAGCGGGAGAGTGTTAAGCGCAGGGAAACTGATAAATTGCTGCGCCGGGTGATAAAGGATAGACGGGGGTAGCTCATAGCGGGTAGCTCATAGCTGATAGGCTACTGTTAGAAAATTCTTTGATAATTTGGGGGTGAAAGGGTTCGACTTAAGATATGTCGATTAAGAGCAGCATGCCGCGGACGTAAGGTTAGCCGCGTTAACAATCCTTGCACAATTCAAACGCAAACACGCAAGTGTCACGTTTAAGAGCATTTGTTCAGCCGACTTTTGCGGCCAGACCGATGTTCTTTGCTCCAGTCTTCGTTAACTAGATTAGCGAAGCCTCTAACTGTCCTGCCTACGGGATAGATTAGGGCTCAAGTAGGATAGTCCCGGCGGTTAGCCTTCCAAACCGGGGCGAAATCGAAAAGGCTGCGCTTTGCAAATCCTGCCGGTAGGAGTTGCAGGGTTAAGATTAAATTACCAGGCTAAGCATGTAGCGGCTTTTATTTGATTACTTAAGGACGGCGGTTCGATCCGCCCACCTCCACCACTCGACTCGGCACTGCGTGCCTCGTTCGTGGTAAACCACAGATCGGCACTGCGTGCCTCGTTCGTGGTAAACCACAGATCGGCACTGCGTGCCTCGCTCGTGGTAAACCGGAGAGTCGAGTGACCCCGAGCGCAGTCGAGGGGCCAAATATGGGAAATTGGTATGTTTATATTGCAAAAGCGCGGACGGAAAGATTTTATGTAGGTATTAGCAATAGTCCGGAGCACAGAATTATTGTACATAATTTAGGTAAAGGGTCCAAATTTGCTATTAATTAAGGTCCTTTACAATTAGTTTATGTTTCATCTCTATTTTTAAATAAATCAGAAGCCAGGAAAAGAGAGATTCAGATAAAAAAATGGTCTCATTTTAAGAAGCTAAAACTTATAAATGGTGATTGGATTTAATATGTTTAAAAAATTATTTCTTGTTTTGTTTATATTTATTTTATTTCTCTCTGGCTGCGCTACTATTCCTACCGGAGAGAATATTGCTACTTTTTCTATCGGTGGGGCAACTTATTATCCGCTGGTTACCCTGTGTGATATACGCGGGGTACAAATGCAGTATGATCCGCTTTTGCGTACTGCCTCTTTAAGTAAAGATGCCCAACAGGTGCGTTTGAGAGTAGGAGATGCTTTGGTTTTGGTAAATGATAATCCCCTGCATTTAAATTCTCCGATAGATATTTATCAAGGCACAATTGCGGTGCCCCGGCAATTTAAAGAACAAGTCTTGGATGTATTGTTTAGGTCAGTTATTTTAGCTGGTCGCCGGGCGGAAATGGGTAAAATAAAAATAAATAAGGTAGTTATTGATTCCGGCCATGGAGGTAAAGATCCTGGGGCAATCGGTAAGAATGGTTTAAAGGAAAAGGATGTAAATTTAGATATCGCCAAAAGATTAAACAGCTTTTTAAGAGCCGAGGGAGTGCAGACCGTGCTTACTCGCTCAGCGGATAAATTTGTTCCTCTTTCTACGCGGGTAAATCTTGCTAATAAGTCCGGAGCGGATTTGTTTATCAGTATTCATTCTAATGCCGCTCGTTCGCGTTCTTTGAATGGTTTTGAAGTTTATTATGTTGCTCCCAGCGTAAGTGACTCTAAGCGCGCGGCATTTACAGCCAGAACTGTTTCTTTGAATTTAAAAGATGCTGTTTTTTCCAGCGATGCGCAGGATTTAAGAGCGATTGTTTGGGATATGATTTATGCCAATAGCCGGGCAGAGTCAATCGAGCTAGCCGGCTCTTTATGTAAAGTTATGGACGCCAGTATTGACGCTAATATTTTGGGAGTAAAGAATGCCCGTTTTCAGGTATTAAAGGGAATTACTATGCCGGGTATATTAATTGAGGTGGGTTTTGTTTCTAATCTAAATGAGGAAAGATTGTTAAATACGTCCAGCTATAGAGAAAAGTTGGCTGCCGGTATATTAGAAGGGATCAGGGAATATTCTCAGGATATGGCATTAGTGGAGATGGCTTCAAGATGAGTTCCGTATTGGAGCTTTAAAAACATAATATTACGGATAAATAAGTTAGCCTGCCTGCCGGCAGGCAGGAAGGTGCAAGATGAGCGCAATCGGTGTTTTTGATTCTGGCGTAGGCGGGCTTACGGTAGCTAGGGAAATAATTCGTCTGCTGCCTGATGAAAATATAGTTTATTTTGGTGATACCGCCCGTGTTCCTTACGGAATTAAGTCGCCTCAGACCGTGATTCGTTTTTCCATTGAGAATATTCTATTTTTGTTAAAACATGATGTTAAGCTGATCTGTGTGGCTTGTAATACCGCCTCTAGTTTTGCTCTTCCGGTAATCAGGAATAATTTTCGCGTACCAATCATCGGCGTAATTACTCCCGGAGCCAGAGAAGCAGTTTGTGTTACACAAAATAAGCGTATCGGAGTAATCGGGACCAAGGGAACGATTAAAAGCCGTACCTATGAAACAGAAATTAAGCAGCTTGATCCTAAGGTTAAAGTAACGGCGGTTGCT
Source organism: Candidatus Omnitrophota bacterium (assembly GCA_043808425.1). GTDB lineage: Bacteria > Omnitrophota > Gorgyraeia > Gygaellales > Profunditerraquicolaceae > UBA6249. The sequence goes on along the minus strand of JAZDEW010000034.1, from coordinate 12,791 downwards.
TGTCCTTTATTTGTTCCTTTTGTTGAGGAGGGGTGGCTTTCCGGAGAGGTTGTTTTAAGCGTAGCCAGGCAATATCTAAAACCGCTTAAAAATGCCGGCGTGGATACGGTAATTTTAGGTTGCACGCATTATCCTTTGCTTAAACCGGTAATTCAGGAGGTTCTGGGTAAGCAGATTATTTTAATTGATTCGGCCAAGCAGGTAGCTTTTGAAATAAAAAAAATCCTGGCTAGCGAAGATCTGTTTAATCGCGGTAAAGGCGGCAGATATAAGTTTTTTGTTTCCGATAATCCTGAGTGGTTTAGCTCGTTGGCGCGGAGATTTATGGGTAAAAAAATAACGCGGGTGAGCAAGGCCGACCCCGTATAGAAATTTATACGGGTATAAAATATGATATTTCTGACGGGGTGAACAATGTATAGTTTAAAAGTGCAGGGAACTTTTAGCGCGGCGCATAATTTAAGAGGTTATAAAGGCAAGTGTGAAGATTTGCATGGCCATAATTGGCTGGTGGAAATAGTGATTAAATCCGCAGAACTTGATGATATCGGCATGGTTTTAGATTTTAAGTATTTAAAGAAAAAATTAAATGCTGTTTTAGAGCAGATGGACCATAAGTATCTTAATAAATTGGCTTATTTTAAAAAGATAAACCCCGTTAGAAGTGGCGCTCCGCGCCGTGGGACTTCTAACGGGGTAAATCCCACGTCTGAGAATATCGCCCGATATATTTATAATAAACTTAAATCCCAGATTTCTTTACTCAGCTGCGTAACGGTTTGGGAAAATAGCGTTAGCAGTGCTACCTATGGAGAGTAAGGTTTCTAAGACGGCGGTAGTACTCTTATCCGGGGGCCTGGACTCGGCGACGGTTTTATATCTGGCTCGCGCGCAAGGCTATCAATGCCAGGTTTTGATTTTCGACTATGGCCAGAGGCACAGGCAGGAGATCGCTTGCGCAGTAAAGATTGCCAAGGCCAGCGGTTGCGTTTATCGAATTTTAAAAATAAAGCTTCCCTGGAAAGGGTCCGCGTTATTAGATCGGAAAATAAAAGTTCCGGAAAAAATTACTCCCAGTCTTCCGGTTACTTATGTGCCGGCGCGCAATATTATATTTTTAAGTTTTGCTTTGTCCTTGGCAGAAGTAATAAAAGCCCGGGGGATTTTTATTGGGGCGCATGCTCAGGATTATTCGGGCTATCCTGATTGCCGCGGTGAGTTTTTTAAGGCTTTTGTTAAAATGGCCAAGGTGGGCCTTGCCGCCAAACATAAAATCGCGATTTTGGCGCCGTTATTAAATAAGAATAAATCGCAAATTATTCGCTTGGGCAGCGCGCTGGGCGTTCCGTTTAATCTTACTTGGTCATGCTACCGCGCCGGCATTAGGCCTTGCGGAAAATGCGATAGTTGCCACTATCGCGCTAAAGGTTTTAAAGAGGCCGGCCTAATGGATCCGTTAAGCTATAGATGAACGTTATTTTATATTTAAATACAAGAAGCTGTAAGGGTTTAGCGCGAATAATAATAAAAGGAGCGGGGTGAAAGCAAAGATTGCTGAAATATTTGATAGCGTTCAAGGGGAAGGCCTCTATTTGGGGGAAAAGCAGATCTTTGTGCGTTTTTTTAACTGTAATTTAAGCTGCGTTTATTGCGATACCAAATTGGATCGGTTTACAGAATATGAACCCAGAGAGCTTTTTGAAGAGATTAAGCTCTACCGTGATAAATATCATTCTATTTCTTTTACCGGAGGAGAGCCGCTTCTCTATGTGGATTTTTTAAAGGAGATCCTTAAGCTTACTTCTGAACACGGACATAAGCATTATCTGGAAACAAACGGTACCTTGTTCTTTGCGCTTGAGGAATTGATTGGCCATATAGATATTATTGCCATGGATTTGAAATTTCCCAGTTCCACCGGAATGGGCAGCCTCTGGCAGCTGCACCGGAAATTTTTAAAGATTGCTTCTAAAAAAGAGGTATTTCTTAAGGCAATTATTTGTCAGGCAACGCAGGAAGAGGATTTAAGGGAGGGGTTGGCGATAATTAAAGAGATTAGCCCTTCTAGCGTTCTGGTTTTACAGGCAAACAGTTATGAAAATCAATTGGTTCTGCAGGAAAAGTTATTAAATTTTAAGGAGATTGCCAATCAACAGGGGGTAACGACTTGCGTTATCCCTCAGATACATAAAATGATGGGGTTGAGATGAGGAGAACAGAAGACGGAAGACGGAAGACGGAAGACAGAAAACAGAAAACAAAGGGCGGAGAAGATAAGGCAAGTTACGAAGGGTTGCAGGAAAATATTAGGAACCTAGAAACGCCGAAGATTGAGGTTTGGCAAAATCAGTATGTGGATAAGGTTTATATGATTAATTTGGATATTCCGGAGTTTACTTGTATTTGCCCTAAGACCGGCTTGCCGGATTTCGCGGTTATTCGTATTGAATATTCTCCGCGTAAGTTTTGCGTAGAGCTTAAATCTTTTAAGTTCTATACTATATCTTTTCGTAACGTGGGCATTTTTCATGAACATTTAATTAATAAAATGCTTGAGGATTTTGCGGCCGCAGTTAAGCCGCGCTGGTTAAAAATTACCGGGGTTTTTAATCCCCGGGGCGGCATTACGACCACTGTCTCGCGGGAATATAAAACTAAATGAGAGAGATTAAGGCAAGCCAAATAACTAAGGCAGTTACGGAATTAGTGCGCCGTGCTAATTTTATTTTACGCAGTGATGTTTTATCCGCTTTGCGCGGCGCTTATAGATTTGAGAAAAATAAGCGGGCGAAAACAATCCTTAAGGCGATACTGGATAATGCCGCTTATGCCAGGGAAAAAAATCTGGCTATCTGTCAGGACACCGGTATCCCGGTTGTGTTTGCCGAAGTGGGCCAGGATGTAAAAATAAGTGGAGATCTAAAAGCAGCGATAAATAAGGGGATTAAAGACGGGTATAAAAAATATTCTTTAAGAAATTCTATTGTTGCCGATCCGCTCTTAAGAGGGAATCCTAAATTTTCTCCGTGCATAATTCATACGGATATAGTTAAAGGAAATAAAATTAAATTAACGATTCTGCCTAAAGGCTTTGGTTGTGAAAATAAATCGCAATTAAAAATGTTTAAGCCTACGGCGAGCCTGGAAGAAATTAAGCAGTTTATTATTGAAGCGGTAAAGAGCGCCGGAGCGGATGCTTGCCCGCCGTATGTTATCGGCGTAGGTATCGGCGGATCAGCAGATTATGCCGGTATGCTGGCCAAGAAAGCGCTCTTGAAAAAGATCAAGTTACAGAGGGGACTGTCCCCGAAGGGGACTGTCCCCGGTTTTGAGCGGGAATTGTTATTTGAGATAAATAATCTTAACATCGGGCCAATGGGTTTGGGCGGCAGATGCACGGCATTAGCCGTAAAAATCCAGAAATATCCGACGCATATTGCCGGTTTGCCGGTGAGCGTGAATATCAGCTGTCACGCCTTAAGAAGCGCCAGTAAAAATATTTAAAAACGGAGGATGAGTGTGTAAAATCTCAGTAAGGGTGGTTTTAATTAGTTTATTGTTATTTGTGCTATTTATAAATTTTGCGTGGTGTGATAATGAAGCGCAAAGCTTTATTTCTGTAGAGAAAGCCCGATCTATTTTTTCTTCTGATGCGGATATGCGAATACTCGCTAACAAATGGGAGGAAGGATGTACTTTATCTGCACGTGAGTTCCCCGATCCAAATAGCCCTTATTATGTATTCTATTTAAAGCAGGGTGAATGGGTCCCAAAAAATGAAGAGTTAAAAATTAAAATGGATGCCTATACTGGCCAAATCCTATTGACTGAGGATTTACGGAGAGAAATTGCAGCGATAAAAGAGGCTGTAAGTAGCTTCATGCAAGAAAAATCTGTTAACGTTACATTAGATAGGCTCATGGGCCGACGCAAACGAGGACGATGTTTAGGAAAAGTGGATACAATTAAAGACCTAAAAACACTACAAGATTTTTCAGTACTTTTTTTGCAGACACTTGATAAATCTACGCCAGATATCCAGGCAGGAGGTGGACGTATTTCAAATTTCTTGGCCACGCATAGAGCAGAACTAGACAGAGCAAAGAAGGCCATACCCAAGTCATTGGAGCTAATAACAGGCGATTACCATACTTACTATGTTTATGATCCTGAAGGATTGCGGAAGGATATGTTACCTTTGATAAAAGATTATGATGCTTTGGTAAAAGGGGGCGGGGTAAATCCCTTAGGAAGAGTCGGAGAAATAAGCCTGGTGCCTATTTTTATTCCTTTGCTTGAAGATATAAGCTTAAACCAAGATACGGTTAAGACATTAGGGAATTTAAGGGATGTGACTGCGGTCAAACCGCTCATTAAATTATTTGAGAGTAAGCAATACTCTTATCTCGAAACCAGCATTATTCATAACTTAGGTCAGATCGGAGGCGAACAAGCCATAACTTTTTTAATAGAATTATTCAATAAAAATTTTACCAAAGATGTCCGGTGGCCTGAATTTGAACCTCCGTGGTCGTATGCGGGCGCGGATGCGGCTGTGGCTTTGGCGAAGATAGGTAAAGATGCGATACCTTATTTATTGGAATCTTTGAAAGCAAAAGATTACTTAACGCGGCTGTATTCTGTATATGGTTTAAATCTAATAAAAGATCAGTCATCGTTAAACAGTTTAAAAGATGCTTTAGTCAAGGAAGATAACCCCACCGTAAAGATATATATAGAGAAAGCCATTGCAGAGATAGAGGGAAGAATTTTTACTGCGCCCGCAGCAAATCTTGAAGTCCGGGTAGAATCTTCAAAACAGAAATATAAACTTAAAGAAGAAATTAACCTGTTTCTCTGCATAGAAAATAAAGATTCAGTTCCGGTAATTATTAATACCGCAGCTATTTATGAGGGTATATTTAGCATTACAGGCCCTGATGGCGAACCTCTATATGGCCAACTTGAATTCAGCAGAAGGACGGATTTTCCCGCACAGGATAGTTTAATAACCTTGAATCCCGGACAAACTCATAAGGCAGGTTCATTTTCCATACAGGAAGATTATAGTTTTACCGCGCCAGGTAGATACCAGATTAGCGGTATTTATGAGAATAGATTTAATGCCATAGAGTTCGGAGTATATGCTTGGGTGGGGAAAGTAGAATCGCAAGCCATAACAATAGAGGTAAAGTAGCCTTATGGACATAAAAAAAATCAGCTCACCTTTAAGCTTAGAAAAAATAAAAACCCTAAAATCAGGGGATGAAATTCTGTTATCCGGCATAATTTATACTGCTCGGGACCAGGCGCATAAAAGAATGGTTGAGGCGATTAAATCCGGCAAGCGCCTGCCTTTTGAACTTAAAGGCGCGATTATTTATTATTGCGGGCCGACGCGAACTCCTAAGGGTAAAGTGATTGGTTCTTGCGGCCCGACGACCAGTTCGCGCATGGATGAGTTTACTCCGCTTTTATTGGCTAAAGGATTAAGCGGGATGATTGGTAAGGGAACTCGTTGTCGGGAAGTAGGGGGAGCGATTAAAAAATATCAAGGAGTTTATTTTATAACTTACGCCGGGTGCGGGGCGCTTTTGAGCCAATATGTTAAAAGTGCCAAAACAATTGCTTACCGGGATTTAGGCCCGGAGGCAATCGCAAAATTGGAAGTAAAGGATTTTCCTTTGATTGTGGCAATCGATGCTAAGGGAGGGTGTATTTATGATGCGGATTGACGGACGTGGGGCGGATAAAATTAGAAAAGTTAACATCACCAGGAATTATATTAAATTTCCCGAAGGATCATGTTTGATAGAATTAGGAAATACCAAGGTAATCTGTACCGCTTCGGTTGAGGAAACTGTCCCGCCGTTTTTAAGAGGCTCAGGCACAGGTTGGGTGAGCGCGGAGTATGGTATGCTTCCCCGCTCCTGCGGAACACGCATCCCGCGCGGAAAAGATTCCGGCCGCACTTATGAAATTCAGCGTTTGATTGGCAGGTCGCTTCGGGCAGTTACCGAGATGAAATATCTGGGGGAGCGCACCATTTGGATTGACTGCGATGTTATTCAGGGGGACGGCGGCACGCGCACCGCTTCAATTACCGGCAGTTTTATCGCCTTAGTCGATGCCCTGCAGAAACTTAAAAAAGACGGCAAGATCAATAAGATTCCCATTCAAGATTATATCGCTGCTACCAGCGTAGGTATTTTGAATGATACGCTGATTTTAGATTTGTGTTATGAGGAGGATTCTAAAGCGGAAGTGGATATGAATGTAATCATGACCGGAGCAGGTGAATTTATTGAGATTCAGGGTACGGCGGAGCGCAAACCTTTTTCTAAAGCTAAAATGGATAGCATGCTGGATTTTGCCAAGAAAGGCATCGAGGAGCTTTTTAGCGTTCAAAGAAAATTAGTCGGGGATATATTGTTATAATGCGGCAGTTGGTAGTGGCGACGAAAAATAAAAAGAAGTTGTCCGAGATAAAAGATATTTTAGAAGGCACGCATTTAAAGCTGCTCTCTCTGGATGCCTATAAAGATGTTCCGCTGGTAGCTGAAAATGGTAAAACTTTTCAAGAGAATTCCATAAAAAAAGCGGTAACCTTGGCGCGTTTTACCGGTCAGTTTTGCCTGGGTGAGGATTCAGGGCTATGTGTTGATGCTTTAGGCGGCGCGCCGGGGATTTATTCGGCGCGTTTTTCAGGCAGAGATAAGAGTGATATTAAGAATAACCTTAAATTATTGAAATTATTAAAAGATGTGCCTGCAATAGAAAGAAAAGCGCATTATGTTTGCGCCGTGGCTTTGGCTGATAAGCGCGGGCTAATTGGGGTGGTAGAGGGGAATTGTTCCGGTTTGATTGCTTTTGAGCCCGGAGGCAGCGCAGGTTTTGGCTATGATCCGTTATTCTATATTCCTAAATTTAAAAAGACCTTTGCTCAGCTGGGAGAAAAGGTCAAACATAAAATGAGCCACCGCTACCACGCTTTAAAAAAGGCCAAGCGGATTATCGAGAAATACATTGTTAAGAGCAAGTGCTGTTGATATAATTAACTTTTCCTTATAGATTATAAAACGGGGCGTGGCTCAGTTTGGCTAGAGCGCCTGCTTTGGGAGCAGGAGGTCGACAGTTCAAATCTGTCCGCCCCGAATTTGAAAATTAATGCGCCTGTAGCTCAAATGGATAGAGCACCTGCCTTCCAAAGGAGCCTCTATGGGGAATTAAAACTCATAGAGTGCATGTGGCTGTATGCAAGGAAATCCTTAAATTTTCTAAGGATAATTTGCAGGCAACCGTTAAATTACAGGTAATTAAATGCCCATGAAAGGAGGTGAAATTGCATCACACGAAATTCAAAGCAGATATAGGTGTAGCAAAATGTATTGCCGATCTTGTTAGCAAGGGTTATGTTCCTTGTATCCCTTTATCGGAACATCAACCTTATGACATTGTAGCGGTTTTGGATAATGGTCCGGCAATTAAGCTGCAAGTTAAGTATGTTACACTTAAGAATGGAGTAGTTGAAATAAAGTTTAGGACGAGTTGGGCGGATAAACATGGCTCACATACAAAACATTACAACAAGGATGATTTTGATTTTTATGCAATTTATTGTCCTGAGAAAGATAAAGTTTTGTATGTTCCGAATAGCTCAAATAGTCCTAAAATTATCCGCTTTGAAAAAACCCTGAATAATCAGGGTAAATATATAAAATGGGCAGATGATTATCAGGTAATAAAACGAGAGTCCTCAGAGACTATACGCCACACGCCTGTAAAGGTGAAGACATAGTCCAGACCGCAACAAGGGTTTTTGGCCGGAGTAATTCGGTGCGGTAAGCTAAGCCGGTTGTTGGCCGTTCGATTCGGCCCAGGCGCATTAAAAAAATGTAAAGGCAGCTAGATTGGCCGAATCCCTCCCTGCTGGCAGGCAGGGATTCGGCCCAGGCGCATAAATAATATATGAAAATTATTCAACGAATATTCTTAATTTTTTTAGTTTCCACTGCTGTTATTTTCTTTTCTACGCATATTTATGTTAGTTTTTTTGGGAAACAATTATTAATAGCTAAACTCGAACAGGCTTTTAATAAAGAAATATCTATTAAAAATTGGAATACCTATTTCCCATTAGGTATTCATGCTAAAAATATTGAGATTAAGGGGCTATGTAAGATTGACGAAGTTTTTGCATCGGGAGGCCTTTATGATATATTTCGAAGAAATTTCAGCCTCTTTATGCTTAAGATAATTCACCCTGTTGTTACTATTGAACAAGGATTTGTTAACTCTGCTGTACAAACAGTAAGTTCGAATACTTCAAGCTTAAATAATCCTAGTACTGTTTCGTTAGAACAAAATAATTTAAATCCCCTTATAGTTACTCGGGGAAAATTTCTTTTTCCTAGATTTCAAATACGAAAGTTTAGAGTTTCTAACGGAGTGATTAATTTTATTGATAGAGGGGTTAGTAAAGAGGGTCTGAGTGTTACTGTTGAGAATATCAAAATTGTGATAAATAATTTAAATTTCACTAATTGGGGGTCGCATGTTGCGACATTTGAGATAAATGGTGTTATGCCCTGGAAGAATGATGGAGATAAGGGTAAGCTTGAGCTGAGTGGTTGGATTGATTATTTTAAAATGGACATGCAAGCTGTTCTGAATATAATAGATATTGATGCCATATATCTTTATCCTTATTATTCAACTTGGGTTGATCTAGAAAAGGCACGTATTGAAAAAGCCAAGCTTAATTTTAGTAGCAATATTAAAGGCGTAAATAATGATGTTGTTGCGGACTGTCATTTAGAGCTCGTGGATATCGTGCGTAAAGTGCGGGCTCCTGAGGAGTCGCAGCAAAAGGCAGAGCGCTTGACCGATGCGGTATTGGATATGTTTAAGTCCATGAATCAGGGGAAGGTAGTTTTAGATTTTGTCCTGCATACCAAGATGGAACGGCCGGAATTTGGTTTTGCTAATATCAAATCAGCTTTTGAAGGTAAGTTGATGCAGGGAAGATCTAGCGCTGGCTTAAGGCCGCAAGATGTGTTATCATGGCCGGGTCGCTGGTTGCAAAGCGGGATTAAAAGTGGCACAGATTTATCGAATGCGTTAATTGACGGTGTATTTGATTTAAGTAACGGCATAAAAAAGTTCTTCGAAGATAAGATAAATAAACCGGTTCCTGATTAGGCAAATTAAATTTGGTGGCTGCAGCCTAATTAGTTGCTTGTTGATAGGCAGGGGTAGAGCAATAGACTGTGAACCAGTTCATTATATTGACAATTTTACCGTTTTTTGATATAATTTAGCGTGCCAAATCAAAAATGTAAAATTTGCGGAAATGAGTTTTATGCAAAACCTTTCCATGCGAAAAAAGGGTGGGGTAAATATTGTTCTATAAAATGCCGCTCTAAAGCCCAACGAAATGGTAAATGGGTTGAATGTGTAAAATGTGGTAAAAAGATTTATAGGACCCCGCGTGATTATAGAAAATCAGGAAGCAAGAGATTCTTTTGTTCGCCAAGTTGTCATTGTTCATGGGAAAATAAAAATGTTCGTTGCGGTGTTAATTCTCCGAATTGGATAGTAGGAGAAGCTGCCTATCGTGATTTAATGCGTAGACACAAAATACCGTTTAAGTGTAATAAGTGCGGTATTTCTGATAAGCGCGTACTTATAGTTCATCATAAAGATGGAAATCGGAAAAGTAATAGTATTGAGAATTTAGAAAGACTTTGTTGTAACTGCCATGCTATCGTGCATGCTTAATAGATATGGTGGCTGTAGCTCAATTGGCTAGAGCATCTGATTGTGGTTCAGAAGGTTTGCGGGATCGTTCCCCGTCAGCCACCCTTAATTTATATAAAGATTCATTCCTAGTAATAAACTTTCCTATGAAAGAAACCATCCTAATCGTAGAAGACGAAAAAGATATAGTCAAGATGCTGGACTATAATTTAAAGAAAGAAGGATATAAGATTTTAGTCGCGCATGATGGAGAAGATGCTCTTGATGCGGCGAATGCAAAACATCCTGATCTTATTTTATTGGATTTAATGTTGTCTGGCGTAGATGGTCTTGAGGTTTGTAAGCAGCTCAAGCTTGAAAGAAAAACAGCTTCTATCCCCGTAATTATGCTTACAGCTAAAACCCAGGAATCAGATAAGGTAGTAGGCCTTGAATTGGGGGCCGATGATTATGTAACTAAGCCTTTTAGCCCCAGAGAGCTTATTGCTCGGATAAAGGCAGTGCTGCGTAGAGGAAAAGAAAATGATAAGTTACCCGAGATTTTAAAGATAGGCGAATTAACCATAGATTTTTCTAAGATTGCGTTTACTGTTAAAGATAAATCAGTTGAACTTACTTCAAAAGAGTTCGAGCTCTTAAAAACTTTGATCAAGGCAAAGGGTAGAGTTTTATCTCGTGATTACCTTTTGGATAATATCTGGGGTTTCAATAACGCTATAGAAATCCAAACCCGCACTGTAGACGTGCACATCAGGACGCTACGTAAGAAACTAAAGAGTGAAGCAAAACGTATTCTTACCGTTAAAAACTACGGGTATAGGTTTGAATATGAAGATTAGCTTTAAGCTGAAGCTGATTTTTTCTTATATTTTTGTAATCCTGATCTCCTTCGGATTTATCGCTTACTTTTTAGATAAGAACTTAGAAGAAAATTCCCTCCATAATATTCAAGTCTCTTTAATCAATCAGGCTTATCTAGTTGAAAATCAAATTACTGCTGAAAATATTAAGAAAGAAGATATTGCGCATTTAGAACCACTCATTGCTACTTTAAGTGGAAAAATAAAATGTCGCATTACCGTAATTAATAATCTTGGTAAAGTTCTTGCTGATTCAGAAAAGTCACAAAAAGAAAATCCAGGGATGGAGAATCATCTTTACCGGCCGGAGGTAAAGATGGCTTTGGTTAATGAGGTTGGTATAGATACACGTTATTCCTCAACACTAAAGATAGATATGTTATATGTTGCTTTGCCTATACAAGAAAATAAGGAACTTATAGGAGTTATTAGGCTCGCGCTTCCTCTTGAGAGCGTGGAAAAGACTTTAAATGAGATTCGCAAGACAGTTTTATTTGGTTTGATTTTTGCTTTAGCCTTTGCTTTTGTTTTAGGTTCAATAATAGCAGCCCAAACTATAAGGCCGATTAACAGGATGATTCAGGTTTCTCGTAGATTTTCAAAAGGCGATTTTAGCCGTAGGATTATACAAGTTTCTAAAGACGAAATAGGTGAACTCGCTGTCACCTTAAATAAGATGGCCCAGGATATAGAAGATAAAATCAAAGAAGTCAAGACACAGAATCAGAAGTTGGCTGCTATTTTTAATAGCATGATTGAAGGGGTTATTGTTATAGATAAGCCAGGGTATATAGTTTCGGTAAATCCAACAATTGAGAAAATATTTAGTATCGCAAGAAAAGATGTTGAGGGAAAAGTATTTCTGGAGGCAATACGCAATAACGATATCGCTGAAGTTATTAGTGCAGCCTTAAAAAGCGGAAAGTCCGTATCAAGTGAAATATCGCTTATTTATCCAGTGCGCAGAATATTTGAAGTTAATGCTACGCCAATCTTTGATAATAATGTTATTAGCGGATGTTTGGTGGTTGTGCATGATATAACCGAGATAAGAAGGCTGGAGACCGTAAGAAGTGATTTTGTGGCTAACGTCTCTCACGAACTAAAAACCCCGCTTACTTCTATTAAAGGATTTGTGGAAACGCTTCTGGAGGGGGCTTTAGATGACAAGGAAAATAACCGTAATTTTTTAAAGATTATACATGATCATGCTGAGCGTCTTGATAGCTTGGTCAATGATTTACTTTCTTTGTCGCATCTTGAATCAAAAGAAATAATGCTTAGGAAGACAAGCTTTAATTTAAGGCAACAGGTTGAGGATGTTATTTCGGGTTTTAGATCTCAGTTAAAAAAGAAGAATATAGAAATTGAGAATGATCTGCCTGTTGGTATTTCGGTAACAGCTGACAAGGACAGATTTGAACAGGTGATTACCAATTTAATCGATAATGCAATAAAGTTTAATAAGGAAAAAGGTTTTGTCAGAATCTTTAATGAAGAAATAAACGGTAAAGTCAAGATTATTGTAGAAGATTCAGGAATCGGTATCCCCGAAAAAGATATTTCCCGCATATTTGAGCGTTTTTACCGAGTTGATAAAGCGCGCTCGCGCGAGCTAGGCGGGACCGGTCTTGGGCTTTCTATTGTAAAACACATTGTTGAGCTCCATAGCGGCAGCGTAGGTGTTGAAAGCACTGAAGGCCTCTTTTCAAAGTTCTGGTTTATTCTCCCCAGGTAGTCGTAATACCCCAAAAGTTTTACCTACATTTTACTTATCCTTGAAGCAGATTTAATGCCCTCATTATATACTCCTTTTGTGAATTAAAAGAAAGGAGGTGGTATGTTGAATGGATTCGGTTTGTTGTACATATTCAGGGTATTAGCTGAACTAAAAAGCAATCAAAATTGCGAAAGGAGAGAAGATGAAGAGGGTAAGTTTTATATTGATTGGGTTTATCCTGATATTAACAGGGAAAGTTTTTGCCTACGATGATGGAGATTTTCAGATCTGGAATACTGACGTAGAAGAGATACAGCTTAAGAAGGATCTTAAGTTAGTATTTGAGCAGGAGTTTCGCTGGGGTAATAATACAAGCGAGTTCTATTATCAACATTATGACGCAGGTTTAGCATATGCGTTGAATAAATCCTGGACCGTGGGTGGTGGGTACC
>JAZDEW010000033.1:0-9913 GCA_043808425.1 Candidatus Omnitrophota bacterium | reverse complement strand
CTGAGGCGCTTAACAGTATTGCCTCAATAAGATCTTCATATTTCATCCCGGCAGCATAAGCCATGATCGGGAAATTAGATTCTTTGGGATCTAACCCCGGCAAGGGATTAATCTCTAAAACATAGGGCACATTAAATTTATCCAAACGAATATCCGTACGCGAAATATCTAAACAACCCACGGCCCGATGAGTACGCAAAGCAACATCTTTAACTTTTTCTTCAGTATCTTTATCTAGCCTGGCCGGGCAATAAAACTCCGGAACTAACCCTAATTCACTATTCCCCTGAAATTCTTTCATCTTCCAGGAATAAAAGTACTCTCCGCTTTTTTTACAATTAGAAAAATCAATCTCTAGGATCGGTAACACGCGGGTTGAACCATTTTCCAGGATACCTACCGTCAATTCTTTACCCTCGATAAACTCCTCAACCAAAGCTTCCTGCCGGTAGATATTAATACACTCTTTAACCTTGATCATCAGGTCGGCCGGATTATTCACGACATTAGTTTTATTAATGCCTTTGGCCGACCCTTCACAATTAGGCTTAACAATAAGCGGAAATCTTAAGTCTGAATCCAGCCGCTCAGTCTCTTTTACAAAAAGTTGAAAATTAGGAGTGGGGATGTTTTCGGCTTTAAGTATCTTTTTGGTCAATGTCTTATTTAACGCCAAAGCTAAAGAAAAAGTATCTGAACCGGTATAAGGTATATTTAAATAATCCAATACTGCCGGTACCTCGCTTTCCCGAAAGCGGCCGTGTTTTCCTTCGGCAATATTAAACACCATGTCCACCTGGTTCTTTTTAAAATAGGAGAACAGGGCGGGGTATTCCACGTCAAGCGCCTCGACGCAGTGGCCTTTAATTTTAAGCGCCGCAATCACGGAATTAATCGTCTCCTCGGAATCACATTCGGAAAAATAATCCGCCGGCTTTAAGGGGTCCTTCTTTTTTAAATTATATGTCAGAGTAACGCGCATTTAATTTTCCCACCGCTTATTTATCGTAGTGACGGGATCAGGCCCTGTACAAAGCCCATACCTTTTTAACGCGGCATCCAAAATTCTGCCCACCATTTGTTCATAGGTAATACCGATATTTTTAGCCAAAAGCATAAAAACATCTTCCGTGGATAAAGAAGGCAGGGGGTTAATCTCTAAAACATAAGGGCTATCTTTATGGTCAACCCGAAAATCAATTCTGCCAAAATCCCTGCACTCTACACAACGATAAACCTTTAAAGCCAGATCAAGCAGCTTTTTCTTCAGGTCGCTGCTAATCACCGCCGGACAAATATACTCTAAGCGGTCAGAGGTTATCCGCGCGAAGGTATAAAACTTATTATTTAATTTTAATTCTCCGTCTATCTTTATCTGTACCACCGGCAGCACTTCAGGATGATCATTGCCGACGATCGCTACGGTAAACTCCTGGCCTGAGATAAACTCTTCCACTAAAGCAGGCTGCTTATAAGTTTTAATAATAAATTCAACCTGCTTCTTAAGTTCATCCATATTTTCCACGCGCGAGTTTTCGCTCAGCCCTTTAGATGAGCCTTCAAAGCGCGGCTTAACAATTAAAGGGAACGCGCAGTGATCCTGATTCAAGAGGCCTAAAGCAGAGCTAACTTCAAAAAATTTAGGAGTAGGGATTTCATCGGCAATAAAAATTTTCTTCGCCATTACCTTGTCCAAAGTAAGCCCTAAGGTTAAAGCATCCGATCCCACGAATGGCACTCCCGCCATTTCAAGCAAAATTGGCACCTGGCTTTCACGATTTCTTCCGCCTATACCCTCAGAGATATTAAAAACAATGTCTACTCCTAAGTTATCAATTGTTTCCAGAAGGTTAGCGGCATTGCCAATTTTCTTTACCTTAAAACCATTTACCGCGATAGCTTCGGCAATCACATCAATTGTGTCTGGATGGTCAAATTCCGCGTTAGCATCCAACGGATCATCCTGCTTAAACTTATAATCTGTTTTTAAATCAAAGGTCAATCCCACGGTTTTCATAATTTTATTCTCAAAAACAACCAAAAAACGGCCAGTTCTATTTTTAAAATAAATTAAATAAAGAAAAACCTGTCTTTTGGATTTTAATAAAAAATAAGGGCTCACTTCCAATTACTTTGTCATGAGCCCTTAGTCCTCTATCCAATTTTTTCCAACTTAGTTATAAGCCCCCAATAAATTTTCCAAAATATAACAGCTACGTTAATTTTTTACCACAATATGCTGGCATTGTCAAGTATTTTTTGCTTAAATACGCAATTCCGTATTTTCAAGCCTCCCGTCGGAAAATAAGGTATTTAGGTGAAAAATACTGAATTTTATAAAACTAAAGCGCGCGGATTTTCCCGGGAGAGGGAAAATTTATTCCGCTATCCTTCAACTCTTTAATTAATCCGGAAAAATTAGTAAAAATACAACCTTTAATGCCCAGGGATTTAGCGCTCTGAACTAATTCCGGCCGGTCATCGGTATAAAATATTTCCGTCGGCCTGACTCCCAATTGGCGGATTACTAAATTATAGATTTCTTTTTCCGGCTTAATTAAACCCAGCTGAAAAGATAAAAAAACTTTATCAAAAACTCCGAAAACGGGAAAATTTTTCTTTAAATACTCATAGTGCAGGATATTTATGTTTGAAAGCATGGCTATTTTATAGTTAGCCCGCAGCATATTAACTAAGCCAAAAACCAAACGGTTCTTAGCGCTTAAGAAAAATATATCATTCCAGATCGGCTCAAACGAAGCGTAACCAAGCTTCAAAGCCAGCAGCTCTTTAACCTGAAGATAAAAATCTTCCGGTGTTATTTTTCCGGACTCAAAAGCGATCGTTACTTTTGATTCAAAAAAAAGATCATATATCTGAGCAGGGGTCTTGGCACAAAAAGCCGCTAGCCTTTCGGCTGCCCGAGAATGATCAAAATCCACCAACACCCTGCCTAAATCAAAAAGCAAAACCTTAATCTGGCCTGCCATTCTCTAATTTCCTTTATCCGTATTCTTTCTAAAAAGATCTAAGAATTTATCTTCATACTCCTTATAAACATTCCACTTGTCCAGTTGAACTTTTAACTCTGTCGCCCTGGTAATATCCAGGCGGCTTTCGGCAAAAAGCTTTTCAATTTTTTCTTTTACCGAAACAGGCAAATGGGCCAGCTGGCTTAAAGTTTTTTTAATCAACTCCACCTCTTCCTCGCCGATAGGAGCGGACACCCCGGCGCTGCCCAGCTTCAAATACTCCAGCAATTTATTAATTTCATTTTCCATGAGCAGTGCCTGCTCTTTTAAGGGCTGCACATTGATCGGAATATTCAATATCTTTCCTAAAGCCGCCAACACCGCGGCGGAAGCCTTGGGATTTTCAATCTGTATCGTATAAAGAGGAATCTCTCCTAATAAGCAGAATCCTTTTAAGCCGGCCTTCTTGGCCAGGCCTAAAAATAAACCGTTCATTCCGCTAATTTGGCCATCGGTTAAAACCGAAAAATTATATTTTTTTAAACTTTCTTTCGTTTTCTGCTCGGTAGCGGCCAACCACACTCCGGAATCCTGAGTATGATCAGTAGCCTGGGGCATCGAAGCAAAGCTCACGATAGACTCTACGCCAAGATCCTTGGCCAGGCCGATAATAACCTTAGCATAACTATCCGCCTTGGATAAATCCGGCTGGGCGTTGCTTAAAAAAATAACTAAATCATTTCTGCCGGAAGCCGCCCCTTTTATAACCGGATTTTTCCAATAATAGAATTTCCCCTGGGGAAGAGGCGGGGCGTCCAATATTCCGGCGGAAATAACGCTTCCGGTTAAATAAAAATACTCCTCCGGCATAATCCGCGCGAATTCTTGCGCCTTAAGCTCCCGGACCAAATATTCCGCGGCCTTAAATGCCACCTCTCCCATTCCCGGCCAAGCAACAATAAGATAAGGCTTCTTGAGCCGAGGTTTTTTAGTAATAATTATTGCACCCATGTTTTCTCCTTATCTACCTAGGCCTGCCGGCAGGCAGGTAACACCGGCACAATTCCAATTAGCGGCGCATGTTAATAGTTAATTAAATTTATATTTTCTTAAAAATTCCACCAAGACCCTTGAGCCATTATACAAATTATCCAAACAGGCATACTCATCAGCAATATGGGCCGTGCCTTCCGCGCCAAAACCGGTAGCAATCGCCGGAATATTCATCGTTTTAAAAAAAGTTATTACCGTTGCCCCCTCCGACCCGCTGATTCGCGGCTTGATTCCTAAGCCCTGCATCGCCGCCACCAGGCTGCTCACTAAAGGATGGCCCGGATCAATGTAATAAGGAGCCTGAATTCCTTGAATTTCAATTTTATAATTTTTAGTATACCGGGTGATTGTTTCTTTCAAAAAACGCAAAATTTCTTTTTCAGAAGAGCCGGGAAGAAATCTAAAATCCAACTCAAATTCGCACCAGTCACTAACGACATTAACTTTATCTCCCCCCTTGATCGTCCCTACATTTATTGAGGGCGGATGTAAATATTTGTTTTTAACATAATTCTGATGTTTGGCCTTAAGATCAATAATTATTTTAGCGGCCAGATCTATGGCATTAACCCCTAGCCAGGGATAGGCGCCGTGTGCTTTTTTCCCGCCGATGCGCACCAATAAATGGATTAGGCCTTTTTGAGTAACGACAATTTCAAAGTCATCGGCATCCAAAACAACGGCCGCATTGGCTACTAAAAGCTTGCGCTCCAGCAAAGGAATTAAGCCAAAAGCTGAACCGCTTTCCTCATCCGCGGTGGCGGCAAAAATCAAATCATAATCCAATTTAACGCCATCTTCAACTAGGGCATTAATTGCTTCTAAAGCGCTGGCTAAATTCCCCTTACAATCCGTAGCCCCTAAACCATAAATCCGGTTACCGACAATTTTAGCCTCCAAGGCGGAAGTTTTCCAGCTGGCCCCGGCGGGCACCGTATCCAAATGCGGAGTAAGCAAAAGTGATTTAGAACGTTTTTCCCCTGGCAGCGTGCCTAGGACATTTACTCTTTTTTCGCTAAAAGTATAAGTCTTAATTTTTAATCCTAAATCTTTTAAATACTTGCCCACAAACCCAGCAATTTTACGCTCATCTCCGGGAGGATTCTGGGAATCCAGAGAAATTAATTTTTGAATAGTTTTTATCAGGCGTTTTTTATTGACCATAAGGGACAAATTTCACATTTAGGGTTTTGTTTACGACAATAATCCTTACCTAATTTTACTAATAGCGCGTGGTATTCGCCAAACAACTGCGCATTATTTTTAAGGTAGCGCATAAAAACGCCCTGCACTTGGGAATAGTCCGCTTCAGCCTTAATTAACCCGTGCCGAGACAATATCCTTTTAGTATACGTATCGACGACAAACACAGGTTTATTTAAAGCGTAAAGCAGCATAGAATCAGCGGTTTCTGGCCCGATGCCTTTAACAGCTAATAATTGCGCGCGTAAAGTTTTCAATTCTTGCGCGGCCATAAGTTTAATCTTTGCCCCATACTGATCAAAGAAAAACTTAAGGAAGCTTTTAAGCCTAGCGGCCTTGATATTATAATACCCCGCGCTTTTAATCAAACCGGCAAGCTGCCTTTGCGGTAACGCATAAAGCTTGCGGGCGCTTAAAAGTTTTTCTTTTTTCAAGCTTAGAATCGCCTTCTGGACATTAGACCAATTGGTGTTCTGAGTAAGAATGGCCCCGACCATAATCTCAAAAACACTATCCGCGGGCCACCAAAATTGCGGCCCAAAAACAGAATAAAGCCGCTTAAATATATTTTCTAACTTACGCTTCATTCTTTAATCGCTAAATGATTAAATTCCTAATCCGGACTCAAAAATCTCTCAGCTTCTTTTTAACTTCCGCGAAAACGGCTATTTATCTTTCTCTTGCTTAACAAGCTGCTCTAAGGAGTCCCATTCTATAACAAATATTAACTTAGGCAAATTAAATATTCTTAACTTATCTGAAGGCTCAAGATATTATCCAGCCGGAAAATACGCTGCTCTTTTTTTAAACAGCAGTAGCCGAGCAAATATCCATATTTATGATCCTGCTTAACCTCCCGGGGAACAACCTCACGTAACGAAACCTCTCCGCTTTGACTAGAAATATAACACAGCTTTAAAGTTCCTTTGACGAGGATACAATTTTGAATCAAATTAGTCTTTTCTAAATTAGAACTTTTCAGCAAAGGAGAATTAAAAGCAAACAGGTTAGAAAAATTAGTAAAGCCCATAAGGCCTTTCTCCCGGCAAATAATTTTTAGCTTGCTAAAAACCTCCCAGGTCATTTCCACGTCGGCAAAAGCCCGGTGTTTTTGCGTCAATTTAACTTGCAATTTTTCCGCGACAAACCAAAGCGCGTAGCGCGCCAGTCCGGGCAAGAGCCTTTTGGCCATAGTCAACACATCAAAAACAACGATATCCGCGCTTAACGTTTGGCCCATTAACTTTAGCTCTTGATTTAAAAAGTTTAAATCAAATTCCGCGTTATAGGAACAAAGGCAGCTGCCTTGAATAAAAGCTAAAAACTCCGGCAGCACCTTCTCAATACTCAAACCGCCTTGAAGCATTTCCGGTGTAATTTTATTCACCGCGAAAGCCCCCGGAGAAATTGGCCGGCCAGGATTAACCAGCACATCAAACCGCGCAATTCTTTCCTGCCCCTTAACCTTTAAACCCGCTAATTCCACAATCCGGTCACCGCTAAACGGATTAAGCCCGGTAGTTTCAGTGTCAAATATAGTAAATTCTACCGCGTCAATATTTTCGTTCATTTGAAGTTACAATATAAGCTAAAACCAGCCGGGCAGGTTTATAGGCCAGCTTGGTTTTACGTAAATTTTCCAGTCCAGAATCATCCATAATATTAATATATTCATAACCTTTTAAACTTTGGCTAAACTGACGAAAAATAAACGGCGCCAGGCCTTTAATCGTCAAATCCGTGATCTCATAAAGTATACAAAAAATATTATCATTAAGCCGGTAGCCAAAACTAAAAGCACTAATTTTTTTATTCACTCTAACCACGATGCCTTCCAAGCACAACTGTTTATAATTAGTAAACGCTTCTTGAATTACCCGCCGGTTGTCCTCAAGCATGAGGCGATAAACCGCGTCCTTACATTGCCCCAGGCGCTCTTTAATCCAAGCGCCGAATAAATTTAAACAACCCGCCTGATCCGCCAATTTCAACGCGCTCACCTCAAAATCATAATGTTTGGTAAAATAATTACAGGCGGCACGTTGAGATTTGAATTTATTCCCTTTAAAGAGCTCTAAATCCCCGCGCAAACAAAGATAATCCGGATATTTTTCAGCACAGCGATACCCTAAAGAGCGATAGCCGGCTAGCTCCTCCTGCGGTATATTTTCAATCCGCGAGATATCCTGATTAATATTAATCTTATTCATAATCTCAAAGGCCTGCCGGACAACCCTCCCTGAAACTTCTTTTACGGCTAGCGGAGGTAAATACATAAAACACCCCACCTGGTCGCGAAAAAATATGCACAGGCTTTTCTCAATCACCACCCAATGGATAGCGTAAAGCGCGCGCCAGATAAAAATATTCGCGAATGAAAATGCCGCTAACTCATGGCTGAAGCGGTCAAAATACCAATTAAATAATTTACGATCTTTTAAAGATAATTTATTTAATTTCATGGGGCAGGTTTATTTCAGCAACCTCGCTTACCTCTTCGTAAGCTTGAATAATTTGCGGGTTATCTTTAAGCAAAGAAAGCAAAGGCGCGGAATTAAGATACTCGGTCAAGTAAACAATATACTCCTTGGCCTGCTGGCTATTGATCTTCTCAAAAACATAAGGACAATTTAAATCTACCGTCAAGAGAACCTTATCCTTGCGTAAATTTATCAAAAAAGGATAGAGCTGGCATTCAAACGGCCGGGTATCGTAAATTTTACATTTATTATCCGGAGTCAATAAAAACGGGCAGATAAAATCCGCGCCTTCGGGATTTGCGATCGGTTGCAGGCGGCGGTCAATGGAGATAGAGGCGGCCGGAATTAATGGTTTATCCAATAGCTCCTGAATTTCTTCATCCAAAAGACAGGGACTCCACACAGAGTTAGCTTCCTTAAATCGGCAGCAACTCCGGCATTGAAGGCAAAACACCTGCGGAACAAACTGTTTAATCATCTTTCGACGCGCTCCTCGCTCTGCTCATCGCTTGCTCAGGATAACCCTAAACAAACACACTGAGCCGAATGGATCACTTTACAATACTCCCAAGCTTTAATTGTTTATCCGGACTAATCACAGCCAGAATATTTTCATCTGAACCAGCCAAAATCATTCCCTGGCTTTCTATGCCGCGCAGAATTACCGGGTCCAAATTATCCACTAAAACTACCAGCTTACCCACCAGCTCGGCTGCAGAATAAAAATTCTTAATTCCCGCCACCACCTGTTTTTGCCGATCACCTAAATCCAGCGTTAGAATTACTAACCTTTCGGCGTTCGGATGATCACTTACTTCTTTGATTTGCGCTATTCTAAATTCTAATTTTCTAAAATCATCAATCGTCGCCATTTTTTTCTCCTTAGAATTTTACCTCTACATAAAATTCAAACTGATAGGCATTATTAACGTGGCCATCACCGCGCACATAAGGGCTAAACGGGTTTGCCTCCTGGTCATCCCGCCGCTCTTTATAATACTTGCCCGGAATAAAATAACCCCCTAAAAAATCCACGCTGATATGTTCTGTTGCTTGATAATCAATAAATAAATCCGCTTCCATCCCTAAATCCCGGGAGAGATACTTGCCTTCACCGCCTAATGCTCCCACCGGGCGGTTAAACGCCCTTAAATAATATCCATACAGGCTCAGGCAGAGTTTATCGGTAAGGTTATAATCAAACCCGATTGCCGGCATAATCAAATTTTCAAAATCTCCGGAATAAAATGTGCCCGGCCGCGGTACCCCGTAATTTAAACCATACCCTCCGCCCATGGCCACAATCGGAAGCATATCTACGTTGCTGCTGCTCACCGCATCACTTAAATATCTATTCGTCGGCGATGAATAACTAAAAGCGCGGTTTTTTCCGGAAACATAAAGCTCATCCGGATTAAGCGCCATATCCAAAGTAGATTTATTCCCGGAACAGAATAAAAATTGCAATTCCGGAACTAATTTTCCTAAAACATAATTAAATCCGGAGTAAAGCATGTAGCCGGCGTGCTGAATATTTTTATACTCACTATCCTGGCTACGCGCGTAGCCAAAATTACGCGCCGCCTCTAATTTTAAAGTAAGATTATCCGCCGTATACTCCCAGGCAGCGCCAAAAGTTCCCAACAAATCTCTATTTATGGGCGCGGCAAAGAGGTTGTCTCTTTTACCATTAGAGGTATAATCTGCCAGCATGCCGGCATAAGGCCAAAAGGTCTGCGCGCCAGCGGTAATTTTAACATCCGTGGCAAAAAAGTTAGCCGCGTTCGGCTCATATTTCTGGTCGTGATTCTCTTCCTGGGGGATATGCGGGCCTAAGGCATATTTATAAGCTAAATCCGGACGGCAATAATACATGCGCCAAAAAACATTTTGCGCCTGCCGATATAGGGTAACTCCGTAATTTTCATAACCACCATTCAGGCTAAAGCCGTTGCCTACTTCATAGCTATACATCCCGGCCTTAAAACCAAAATTACTCCAAACATTAGTATCCCACCAAAATTCTTCCACCTGCGGAAGCAGCTGCGCGTTGCGGTACTTCTCTATTCTTCCGCCGGAATTAATCAGCGTGTTGTGAATAAAAAACGGAGCGCTATAATCATAAGGGCCATTACGTTCAAGTTTAAAATAAAATTTATTTGGCGAGTTCTTAAGCTCACCGTTAATAGCAAAACTATAATCAAT
>JAZDEW010000032.1:0-8291 GCA_043808425.1 Candidatus Omnitrophota bacterium | reverse complement strand
ATCCCCAAAGCAAATATACGCGCAACATTTTCTTTTCACGCCTCCAATCCCTAAGAGTCCTCTCATTAATCTTAAGAAATCTTGATACTGCTATCCAGTCATTCTTAAAATAACGGCCGACAGAATCAAGAAAATAACGCTGTTCTCCTTCAGGGAATTTCACTCGTGCCATAATATGATAAATACGGAGGAGGAAGGATTCGAACCTTCGGAGGCCTTACGGCCTCAATTGTTTTCAAGACAATCCCGATCGACCACTCCGGCACTCCTCCAAATTTAAAACAGAAAAAGCTGTTTAAAAACCGTTTGAAATATATTTTTGTATATAGTAAAAGAAATATTGCAGAAATTGACAAATGAGAATTCTTTAAAAATTAAGCTGAAGCCTAAGGCCATCAAAGTAAGGTTTAAAATAAAAATAAACGAAAACCCAAAAATGTAATTCGCTTTTAGGAAATCTCCTTTTTTCGAACGGATCGCCTTAGCGGAAAAAGTCAAATGCAAAATACTACTAAAACCAATTAAAAAAATAGCGTATTCCATCAACCAATCCGACTTTACACCCAAGGCCAATAAACCGTAAATCATAAAAACCAAAATTGTATATATCGGCAAAAGAAAAGGCGCGACATTAACCATTGGCTTAAAGAAACTAAATATAATTTCCAACAGCTTGTGCCCCCGATTATAAATTACCGTGGGTTCCCAAATAAACAAGTGGATCGCCAAAAAGCTAATTATGCCATTATAAAAAATCCGCTGTAAACTTTTATCTATCTGAATAAACTCATTAATAAAGGATACAACTGATGAATAAACCAGGGGCAAAATAATAATCGCCAGGATAAACTTAACTAACCCGAAAACTTTACTGGATAACCCGGAGATCTTGCTGGAGAAATCACCCGAAAGTCCGCCGATATCTTTCAGATCCGGCTTTTCTTTGCCTTTTAACGCTTGTTTCTCAGGTAATTCTTTCTTGGCCATTTAAATATGGCTGCAGTACTTTAGGGATCAATACTGAGCCATCCTCCTGTTGATAATTTTCTAATATTGCCACCACGGTACGGGCTAAAGCGACACCGGAACCATTTAAGGTATGCACAAATTCAACTTTTTTCCCTTCTTTGCGGCGAAATCTTATATTTGCCCGGCGCGCCTGAAAGCTTTCAAAATTACTGCAGCTGGATACCTCAAGCCACTTATCGGTGGCGGCAGCATAGGCCTCCAGATCATAACACTTGCTGGCAGAAAAACTTAAATCCTGCGTAGCCAACAACACCAGCCGGTAAGGCAGCTCTAAAAGCTGCAAGACCTCTTCAGCATGAGTTACCAATTTCTCCAATTCAGCAAAAGAATCTTCCGGCTTTACAAATTTAACCATCTCTACCTTATCAAACTCATGCACGCGGATTAAACCTTTGGTGTCTTTGCCATAAGAACCGGCCTCTCTTCTAAAGCACGCCGTATACGCGGTATAAGATATGGGAAGCTTATCCTCTTCCAATATATCATCACGGAACATATTGGTTAGCGGCACTTCCGCGGTAGGAATAAGAAACAGGTCATCATCTTTTAATTTATACATATCTTCTTCCATTTTAGGAAGTTGCCCAGTGCCTAACATTGAGGCGCGGTTAACCAAAAAAGGCGGAAAGATCTCAGTATAGCCATGTTTATTCGTATGCAGATCCAGCATAAAATTGATCAGCGCGCGCTCTAACTTTGCCCCCCAACCCTTAAAAAGAATAAAATTTGAACCGGTAATTTTAGTCGCCCGGTTAAAATCTACAATATCCAAATTCTGACAGATCTCAAGATGGCTAAGGGGTTTAAAATTAAATACCCTCGCTTTACCCCAGCCGCGCACAATTTGATTGGCCAAAACATCTCCCACCGGTAAAGTTGCATGCGGCACATTGGGAATATTCAAAAGCAGGCTATTTAATTCCGCCTCTTGCTCTTTTATCCGGGCTTCCAGCTCGCCAATCCTCCGGGAGATTTCTTTCATCGATAAAATTTTAGCCGAAGCATCTTTCTTTTCTTTGAGCAATACGCCTATTTGATCATTGGCTTTATTACGCAAAGAAGCCAACTCCTCAAACTCGCTCAAGGCCGCCCGGCGCGCGTCATCAATTTTAATAGCGCCGTCAATATCGATCTTTAAAGCGCGGTTCTTAATCGCCTGCCTGACTAAATCCTGATTTTCTCTTATAAACCTTATGTCTAACATTTTCCCCCTTATTATGCTAGATGGGCACAGCCGCTTACCCCGCCCACATATTAACTTTAGAAACGATTATATTATACCTTTAGATATTAATTCTTTCAATAACATATCTCTTGATGGAATAACCACGGACTGGAGCCCGATTACGGTAAACACGCGGAGAGGTTTAATATTATTTCAAAAGTTCGCTTATTTTGTTTAAAAGTACCTGCGTATCAAAGGGCTTGGTGATATAAGCGTCCGCGCCTACCTCCTGCCCCAATTTTATATCCTGAGACTGAGCCTTGGCAGTAAATATTATTATGGGTATATTCATATATCTTTTATCAAACTTGAGCATCCGGCAAATTTTTAAGCCATCAATCTTAGGAAGCATTAAATCCAGAATAATTAGATCCGGCTTTTCTTTGCGCGCCATATCCAAACCAACCTGGCCATCCTTGGCCGCTAAAACTTCATACCCGGCTAGTTCGAGTTGCAAAGTTAACGCATAGATCATATCCGGTTCATCCTCAATAAGTAGTATTTTCTTCTTTGCCATAGCCTGCCTCCTTAAGACGCGCTTAATAATTTTTTAACAATAAATTTTTTATACTTGCTCTCTAAATCTATGAACTCCAAGCCCACCTTATATTTATCGTCATCCTTATCAAATAAGGACTCCATTTTTCTTATCCAGGCCACGCGCACTTTCGTGGAAATAATAAATTCTTTATTTTCCGGAAAAACAAAAACAACTTTTAGCTGAGAATCTGTTTTTAATAAATACCTGGAGATTAAACAAATCCCCCCCGTGGAGACATCAATGGAGTTAGATAATTCTACTTTCTTATTGGATAGATAAAGCTTGATACTAGTCTTAAGAGACAAACGTTTAAAACGCCGCATCTCTGAACCGATATAAATTTCCCTAATCGAAAATCGGGGCAAAGAAATATCCGCATCGTGCAAAGAATTATTCTGGGAATAGAACAGCGTGGCTATGGTTATAAAAACATCATTAATTTTATTATTTACAAAGTATTCTTTAATCTTTTGTTTAAGCAAACCGGAAATCTTGGCTACCCGCCTATCTGTTGCTCCGGGAAGAATAATGCTGAACTTGCCTGCTTTAGGGTTTATTATACCCACCGCTTTATTGTCGATATTCTTACTTTTTATTTCCTGAAGCGTTTGATCAAAAATAGCGTGCAAATCTTTGAATAATCTCTCTTCCTCAATTTTCAATCTTCGTTTAAATTCATTAAAATTTAAAATCAATAAACTGACAAAATGTACAGGTATTCCTTTTTTAATCAGGGCGCTTACTTTATGCCTTACGCTCTTATCTAGCATATCTAAGGCGTAGAAACGCAGTAATGTAAAATAAAATTTACTACCCGCCCCAGCTTTGGATTCAACCCAAATATCGCCTTTATGCCTTTCCACTATTTTCTTAGAGATAAAAAGCCCTAACCCCACACCTTTATCTCCTAAACCCATAATCTTGGAAACTTGAGTAAATTTATTAAATATCAATGGTAAACTTGATTTAGAAATACCGATACCATTATCAATAACCCCTATTCTAACCCTGGTTTCTAGAACCCTTACTTCTACTTTTATTTCTCCGCCATCCGTGGTAAATCTTATGGCATTATTAATAAGGTTATAAATAACCTGCCTTATCCTATCCACATCAATAAAAATATTAACCGGCTCTTTGGAATAAAAATACTTCAAAGTTATACTTTTTTCCGCCGCTAATTCTGAAAAAAAACCAGCCTGATCTTTTATCAAATCAACAACATCCACCAAAGAATAGCGCAGCTTAAGCACGTCTCTTTCAATCCGGGAAACATCCAGCAAATCATCGATAATCTTCTTTAAGCGTTCAACGTTGTTTAATGTTTTACTAAGCACTTCCTTTTGCTTAGAATTTAATTTCCCGGCAACTCCATTAAAAACTATATCAACCAATTGCTTAATCACCGCCAGCGGGGTACGCAGTTCATGAGAAACAGCCGAAATAAACTCAGATTTCATAGCGCTGAGCTCTTCCAATGTCTCTAGCTTTTTATCAATTCTTTGCTTATCTTTTTTTAATTGCTCAATCTGCATGCGCCGAGTAATATCCCGGGTAATTCCGATTAGCCCCACCACATTGCCTTCAGCATCATAATGCGGAATCTTGGTTGTCGAAACGTAATTATCCACCCCATCCGAACGAGTTGCCCTTTCTACCTTATCAATTATAGGCTTACCGGTATCCATAACATGGGCGTCATCTTGAAACATCTTTTTAGCCTGCTCCTTTGGAAAAAGATTAAAATCTGTTTTACCGATAAGATCATCGGGCTTTACTCCCAAACCTTTAGCGTGCGCCTGGTTAACCATCACAAACTTGCCTTTTTTATCCTTAAAATAAATCACATCCGGGATAAAATCCATCAGGTCCCTTAATAGCTGATATTTATACCTTAACTCCTTATAATCTATTATTCTTTGATCGTTTTCTATCATGTTTTTTTCATTTTACATACTTAAGTAACGAATCAATACTTACAAATTAGCAGAAATAATAAACTTCCATAAAAAACCCTTGATAATTTAAATGAGCCATGTAGGAGTCGAACCTACGACCTTGACATTAAGAGTGTCCTGCTCTACCAGCTGAGCTAATGGCCCGAAATTAAAACAAATTATGCTACGAAAGGAAATATTCTTCTACCTTAAAAAACCCGTGAAATTAACTATACCAGATTTTTTTATGGCGGTCAAGAGTGATTCCTTGCGTGCTATCTTGCTATCTTGGCAACCGCTACTACCTTCCGGCACCGATCACTAATGCCCCTTTTACCTGCCTTACCTCATCATACGAATAAAAATGGGAACGCTTCTGGGATTTTTAAAACCATAGAAGCGTCCCCTGGTTTTAAGCCCTTGCATCATGCTGAGGCTCTTCCCTTCTTTACCAGCAAGCACCTATCACAGCCAATCAGATGCCTCTCTAACTGCCTAGCCTTATCATCAAGTAACAATCCGTCAATGTAACAAGCCATATCTCCACCTCCTGAGACAATAGACGCAAGAAGTAGGAAAACCTGTCTAGAATTGTTAAAATAATTACAAAAAGGTAGTTCAAGAAAATAGATAATGATGTAACTTATTGAAAACTAAGGAGATGGGAGAAGAGCCTTGCTTAATTTCACTGCTTGTTGAAAATAACCTGAATAAATTTCTTGTCCTGGTTTTTTGTAAAAAATATTTCTTTTACCTATTCCAATCTTACTAATTAGTCCTTTATCAACCCACAATTTTAATTGTCGAGACATTATTAAAGTATCGTTTATTCCCGTTATTTTTCTAGCCTCAACATTAGTAATTTTATAGTTCTTGTCCAAATAGTTACTCACGGTATCCCAATGTTCGACCTTATGCAAATTTATAAGAAACAAAAATACTGAATTAGGAAAAACTGAAGGATGTGAATATATTGGATCGTAAAGATTCTGTTCAATCATAGCCTTAAACATCCGGTCAACTCCTTCACCAATATCTAGATTAGGAGATGATTGAAACCTGTTTAATGTCCTTACAATAAGCGGATTTCTTGCAAAACGTTCACTACGAATATTATTTATAGTTATATGACCAGGATAAGTCCCTGGACTTTCAATTTCTATTAAATCATCATAAAAACGTATCTGGATATCATTCTGAATTGAGTAATTTCTATGAATAACTGCATTAGTAACCGCCTCCTGAAAAGCTGTTTCTGGTATAAGAATAGTTGGATTAAAAGTTGAGCCTTTTAGTTTTGGAGGAGATTGACTCACAACATCCTTAAAATAACTAACAGCTTTTTCTATCTGATAAAGCAACGGTCCTTCTATGCTATATGGTTTACGAACAAATTTTGGTTCAGTTGCAGACAATGCAGCTTGTTTCACTCCATAATAATGGGAAATCTTTATAGAACACTTGCTTGAAAGTGCAATTGTAGGGTTTTTAGCAAAAAGTAGAACTCCCCCATTAGATAACTCGAATTTACCATCCTTATCAACAGCGAGTCCATTATCTTTTAAAAAACGCCAATCATCTTGCTCCTTGCTTTGATTGTCAGATTTATATCTAATTAATAGTTCTTTATCAATAATATCTAAACTACTAATTCCAGATGCTTCATCTTCAAACTTTATAGCCCCTTTTTCATACTTGAGCCGTATAATCTCCAAAGAACCTATTTTAATATTTTGATTCCCTCTCCTGACAAAAGTATCTCCATTCCTAAGAGAATGCACATCGTTACTTTTAATAACCTTTATTAATATTAACTTGTCATCAATATTTTTTGTATTTTTAATACTAACCTCAATATTACTTAAACTTGGTAACGGAGGATGAATCTCTTTACTAATTAATTTTAAGACTTCTGAAACGTTATCAGGGTTTTCGCTAATCCCTATAAGTCTTTTTACACCATCAAACTTAGATGGATCTTCTAAACCAATAGCAATAATCCCTCCATCAGTATTAACAAAAGCTACAATTGTTTCCAATAATTTTGATGGCTGAACAGCTGCTCTTTTACATTCAAATGTTTGCCATTCTTGATAACCTAGCAATATATCTAGGAGTTCCTTATCGTTCATAACGTTTTGTGTCATTATATAATCTCCATTGCTTGATTATACCACCTCAATTTAAAAATTGTAAATAATTTAGTGGGCGGAAAAATACGAAAGCGCGAATGCGCCGGTACTACCTTCTTATATTTATGGTACCTAATTCAAAAATGGGGTTGATATTTTCTGGGGTGTCCAAAAAGTGTCCACTTGGTAAAGAAGATACTATATAAATCTAGAAGTATCTAGAAACAAGAAAACTCCGTAAGTGTTTAACGGAGTTCATAGTTACAACAATTTCAATGTGTTACGGTAATTGCCCTGGTCGGTTTAAGAGTGTCCTGCTCTACCAGCTGAGCTAATGGCCCGAAATTAAAACAAATTATACTACGAAAGGAAATATTCTTCTACCTTAAAAAACCCTTAAAAATAGAAACGGCCCTATTTTTCATCAGCCAGGCTTAATCTCTAACTTGAGCTAGCCTTTTAACCTTCGAAATATAACTTTTGACTACACCAGGAGCATTATGCATACCCTTTTTTGCCAAATTGTTCGGCCCCCAAACATAAGCGGCCAGCAAATTATCCAGAGTTACCGGAACGCGATTTACTTTTAAAACCTTTTGCAGAAGATAAAGATAGTCTTTTCCGGCTTCCCTGGCTATCTGCGGGTTACACATATCATCCCAGAAGTTAAGATTAGCGTATTTAAAACGATATTGTTTGCGCAATTCTCTCCAGGCAATAGGCGTAATCTGGGTAAGTCCCCTGGCTTTGGAATGATGATTATAGGCCTGTGGGTTATTTGAGCTCTCTACCTGAATAAGCGCTGCGAGTAATTCCGGCGTAACCTCTATTATCGCGTATTCAGGCGCAGCCGACAGGATGGTCTTAAAATCTATAAAAGCAAAAGACTGCCCATGAGCAAAGAACGCGACAAAAAAGATGGGCAATATCAACAAAGTATATTTAAATACTTTTACAAAGTGTTTATTAATACACCATAAAAAATATTTCTTACACATACAAGCTCTCCTTGCGGCATATATTTTGTGTTGCTGGGTGTAAAACATATGAGTTTAAACATAGCATATTCCAGGCAGATTTTCAAGTGAAAAATCAATTAATTTCTATTAAGAATATAACTTATTACATTACAATGAGTTAGCAATTTATCTAAATTTAATTTTTATGCCTCCTGCCCCCATTGGCTCGAATCATACACCCAAAGATGAACAAACTTCCACCTTACCAACTAAACCAAAAAAAAGAAATAACTACGGATATTGAGACTGTTGCAAAACACACTAAAACGTAAATATTCGGTAAACACGTCTTAAATCCGCCTCGCCAACCAAAAAACCTCTGGACACGCAAACGATTTTTTGCTACAATGCATCCATGCTCACCGCAGAATATTCGAATACAAAAGAAACATGGATACAACTACGTTG
>JAZDEW010000031.1:0-7796 GCA_043808425.1 Candidatus Omnitrophota bacterium | reverse complement strand
ACACTCTCCAGTATCCCCACCGCCTGATCAATTTCTTTTTTAGTAACATTCAATGCCGGCATCAACCTTAAGACCGAATCATGCGTGCAATTAATTAATAAACCACATTCCAAAGCCGACTGGACAATCTGCTTCCCCGGGATATTTAATTCCATTCCGAGCATTAAGCCTATTCCCCTTATTTCCTTAATCACCGGAAAGGTGTTTTTAAGCAAAGTTAATTTCTCTAAAAGGTATTTGCCCATATTTTGGCAATTACTTAGAATCTTCTCCTTCTGCATAGCTTTTAAAACCCCTAAAGCCGCCCTACAGATTACCGGGCCGCCCCCAAAAGTAGAGGCATGCATTCCCGGAGCTAAAATGTCACCCAGTTCTTTTTTAGCAATCATTACGCCAATCGGCAGGCCTCCGCCCAAGGCCTTAGCTAAAGTAATCACATCAGGTGTAATGCCATAATTCTGGTAGCAGAACATCTTGGCTGTCCGGCCTATCCCAGTTTGCACCTCATCAATAATTAAAAGTAATTTTTTTTCATCGCATATTTTTCTTAAAAAAAGAACAAAATCCCGGCTGGCGACATTAATTCCCCCCTCGCCTTGAACCAGCTCGAGCATAATCGCTACCGTCTTATCGGTAATCGCGCCCTTGACCGCGGAGAGATCATTAAACTTAACCTGTTTAAAACCTTCCGGCAGAGGCTCAAAACCGCTCTGATATTTTTCTTGGCCCGTAGCCGCCAGAGCAGCCAAAGTTCTGCCGTGAAAAGCGTTTTGAAAAGTAATTATTTCATACCGGCCATTACCAATGGTTCGACTCTGCTCACCATTGGCGCTGAGCTTAGTCGAAGCGCCAAATTTTCTGGCTAACTTAATTGCCGCTTCATTAGCCTCTGCTCCGGAGTTAGCAAAAAACACTTTTCCCGGAAAGCTTAAGTAGATCAGCTCGCGAGCTAATTTTGCCTGAAAAGGATGATAATAATTATTCGGCACAAAAATCAGCTTACTGATCTGATCCCGCACCCCCTGCATGACCTTAGGATGACAATGCCCTAAACTACCCACCCCCCAGCCCGGAAAAAAATCCAAAAAAAGCTTACCCTTGATATCCCAAAGGCGCGAACCTTTCCCCTTAACAAAGATAAGCGGAACCTTGTTATAAGTGGGCATTATGCATTCTTTATAGGTTTGAAATATCTCGTCTATTTTCACCTTAGGCCCTTGAATAAGCTATAAGCTATGAGCTATGAGCTACTTCTAACTTAACGCTATTTCACTATCTCAGTGCCAATCCCCTGGTCCGTAAAAATCTCCAGAAGTAAACCATGGGGCGCGCGCGCGTCAATAATATGCGTCTTCTTTACCCCGCCATTCAACGCTTCTATACAAGCGGTAACCTTAGGAATCATCCCCTGCTGAATAACTCCACTCTCAATCAATCCATTTACCTCTGCCACCGTCAAAGTAGAAAAAAACGAATTTACATCCTCCGCATTACGCATAATCCCTTTGACGTTAGTCAATAAAACAAATTTTTCCGCCTGCATGTTTGCCGCAATGCTCGAGGCTGCCTCATCGGCATTTACATTATAAGCTTTTTTATCTTTCCCGCGGCCCATGGGTAAGACCACAACCACTTTATCCTTTTTAAGCTCCTCTAACAATAGATGTGTATTAACAGCGGTAATCTGGCCAACTAAACCAATATCAAGTTGGCCGGCTTTAATCTTTTTCTTTTCCACCTGAATCAAATCATCATCTTTACCGTTTAAACCAATCGCCTTTGCCCCTAGCTCATTTAGCTCTTTAACAATCAGCTCATTTAATGCTAACAGCTCTTCTTCTACCAACTGCAGAGTTTCCTCATCCGTAACGCGCATGCCTTCCACAAAATCTGTCTTCTTGCCTATTGCGCGCATCCGTTCACTAATATTCGGCCCGCCTCCATGCACAAGAATCGGGCGCAGCCCCATAAAATTCAAAAAGACAATATCCTCTAAAACACCGTTGCGAATTTTTTCATCCCCCAAAATACTTCCGCCATATTTAATAATAATTACCTTCTTATGAAACCTCTTAATATAAGGTAATGCCTCAATTAAAACATCTGCTTTTCTAATTGCTTCTTCCATTAGTCCTTTCCCGTACGACCCGAGTTAGTTATAATTTCTTTAATTATCAATCACAACGCGGCTTATTCCACTGACTAATTATAAGCAGCGTTAATTTTTATATACTCCGGAGCAAGGTCACAGGTATAGACGGTACATTTGGCCTTGCCCCGAGACAGGCTCACCGTCAGTTTCACTTGTTTGCCTTTTAATGAACCTAGCCTTATCTTTAGCTGATTTTCTTTAATTTTAAAACCACTTGCGCCAACGGCCGCAACAATCCGGCCAAAATTTGGATTCTGGCCAAAAACAGCCGTCTTAAAAAGTACCGAGTTGGCGATACTTAGCGCTATGCTCTTTGCCTCCAGCAGATGCTTTGCCTGACAAACATCGATCTGAATAAATTTAGTCGCGCCTTCCGCGTCAGTTACAACCATTTTGGCTAAATCCAAACAGATCGATTCTACCGCCTGCGCAAAATCCCGCAGGCCTGGCCCTGTAGAAATAACTTTATTTCCGGCGGAGGCATTAGCTAAAATCAAAACCGTATCATTAGTGCTCATACAGCCATCCACCGAAATACAGTTAAATGATTTATCGACAGCCGCCGCTAAAGCCTGATCCAAAGCTCCTTGAGTAATTGCCGCGTCCGTCATAATAAAACAAAGCATGGTGGCCATATGCGGAGCAATCATTCCCGCGCCTTTGGCAATCGCGCAAATACGCACCGGCTTACCTTTAATCCTTAAACTTATACTCACTTCTTTAGCAAAAGTGTCCGTGGTCATAATTGCCACTTTGGCCTGATGAATACCGGAATCAGATAATCCCAAAACTAATTTCGGAATTCCTTGCTTAATTTTCACTAAATCCAACCTTTTACCGATAATCCCCGTAGAGTTAACCAAAACGCTCTGCCTGGCTATATTTAATTCCCGGGCAAGATAATCAACGGTGGCTTGAGCATCTTTAATGCCTGGTTTTCCGGTAAAACAATTAGCATTGCCGCTATTCACCAATACCGCCTGAAATCTTTTTGCCGATTTTAGATGTTTTTGACAAACGATCAAAGGAGCGGCAATAATACTATTGGTGGTAAATTTAGCCGACGCCAATGCCGGAAACTGCGAATAAATTAAAGCCAAATCCAGCTTACCGGATCTTTTTAATCCACAAGAAATTCCATTTGCCTTAAACCCCGCAGGCAGGATTGCCTTTAATATTTTTTTCATAATAATCCGGTCGTCTCCGGCAACTTATACATAATATTCATGTTCTGTACTGCTTGAGCTGACGCGCCCTTTAATAAATTGTCAATCACGCCAATGACAATAATACTCTGGCCAAAATCCTGAATCCCAATATCGCAAAAATTGGTCTTTTCGACATCCTTAATTCTGGGAAAAATCCCTTCCGGCTTAATGCGGATAAAAGGTTCGCCCTTATAAAACTTTTTATATAATTCTACCAGGCTCTTTAGTTTTAATTTAGCGCCAGGAATCTTCTTAAGATAAATGGTCGCCAGGATTCCCCTCTCAATCGGCAAAAGATGCGGTACAAAGGTTACTTCCACTTTTTTACCGGATATCTTAGAAAGCGCCTGATTAATTTCCGGGGCATGCTGATGCACGTTAACTTTATAGGCCCGAAAATCACCCTGAATCTCCGAAAATAAATATTCATTTTCTAATTTCTTACCAGCGCCGCTCACTCCGCTTTTAGCGTCAATAATTATAGAATCTGTATCCACTAAATTTAAGGCCAATAAGGGAGCAAGGGAAAGAATCGCGCAGGTGGAATAACACCCAGGGTTTGCTAAAAGAGAAGCGGTTTTTATTTTTGCCCGATTCAGTTCCGGTAAGCCATAAATTGCTTCTTTTAAGCCACCTTTATCTGAATGAGCGGCCTTATAAAATTTCTTATAAATCAAGGCATTCTTGATCCGATAGTCCGCGCTTAAATCAATAACTTTTTTACCTAAGCTTAAAAGTTTTGGCACAAAATTCAGAGAGACAGTATGCGGCAAGGCCAAAAAGACCAGGTCACAATCTTTTTTAATTTCCCCCCAATCCGGTTTCTTACAAATCAAATCTAGCCGATTTTTAAATTTTGGAAATATATCTGAAATAACCTGCGTGTTGGGCGAGCTTTTGCCGCTGTTATAAAGATGAGAGATTCTGACATTGGGGTGGTTCAGCAGGAGCTCAATCAACACTTCTCCTGTATGCCCGGTTGCTCCAATAATTCCTACATTAATCGACATTCCCCCTCCTCCTCGATAACAGGATGATGATTATAATATATTAGAGTAAAATTAATCTTCCGTCAAGGTTTTTTCTCGACGGAAATAAAAAGAGAATAAAAAGCCCCAACAAAACGCCGGGGCTGATTTATTATAGCAGTTATAGAAACGCAAAATTTTATGTCTCTAGATTATGATTGGCATTAATGATCGCCCCATCTTATTCTCCTTTTATTTCCGGGGCGAGAGAAAGTATCCGATAAATATTGGCTTTGCGATCAGAAAAATCCGGCGGGGTTGGCTTATCTCGGGTTACCTCAATTATCCCCTTTGCCTCCAATTCTAATAGCCCCAACGAAATAGTAGTATCACTTATCCCATAAAGATTTGACATATCCTTCTGGCTGCGGAACCAAAAAGGATATCGCGATGAACGGCTGGCTTCATACAAACAAATCAAATACATATACTTTGCCCGCATGGATAAATTATTGGAATATCCATATTCCCAATATTCAAAAGGAATTGCTATAAAACAAGGTAAGACGCTGTTGATAATTATATCGCTTACAATAAGTTACGCAACAATTCTTTTAGCCAACCCGCCGCTTCTCCTTAGGAGAAAGTGCCCATTTTCTTTAACTAATCTCATGATAAATTATTTGTTACCAATGAGCCTTTCATTAAATAAAAACTTATAAAACGAAAGAATTGTTTTGTAACCGAGGGATTTCTAGATATTTATCAACAGCGTCTTGTCTTTCTCTCCCCTAGTTTCATTTCGACAATCACAAAGTTGCCTCATTTAATGTTATCTTTTCTTTAAGGCCATGGGGACAATGGGGACGCGTCCAAAAGGGAGACATTAGGCCTTTCTAAGTGCTTTATCTACAATGGTATCGTACGCGCGTTGCAAACGCATAACATTAAAAAATACTAAACATAAATCACTACGCTTCCTTGCAGCCTCATCACAACCTCATTATTTTCAATGAGCTATTGTCACTTAATCTGCCCCTTTGGGGAACATCCCTCCTAATCCTTTGTAATTGAGTTATAGTTTGCATCTCTTACCTTGCTTTTACAATCGAAAATACCTGATATTTTAAAAGCGAGATTGATTCGTCCCGCCGTTGGCGGGACTCACAATGACGGGTTTTATTAAGATGGGGAATCCCTCTATTACTATTACAAAAAAATCCCGCTTTATTAGCGGGACTTTTTTAGAACGTGTATATTTTAAATCTATTTTATGTTTACCTCTTGGTCCACTGGAAGCGTTTGCGGGCGCCTTTTTGGCCGTATTTTTTACGTTCCTTCATCCGCGGGTCTCGGGTTAAATAACCGTTCTTGCGAAATATCTCTTTAAAATTATTATCCGCGATTAACAATGCCCGAGAAATGCCTAAACGCAAAGCGCCGGCTTGGCCGGTCAATCCGCCGCCGGTAAGATTAGCGGCAATATTAAATTTACCCCTGCTCTCGGTAAGCGCCAAAGGCTGTAAAACTATAATCCGATCGGTTTCACGCAAGAAATACTTCTCAAATGGCCGGCCATTAATTACAATCTGGCCACTACCTGCCTCCATGCGCACCCTCGCCGTTGATTCCTTACGCCTACCCAACGCGATATATTTAGTTAATTCACCCATTTAACCCTTAACCTCCAAAACATGCGGTTTTACCCCAGTCAGATCATGCTGACCGTCAGCATAAACCCTTAATTTTTTAATTAGATCCCTGCCTAATGGGCCAGTCGGAAGCATCCTTTGTACCGCTAAATGTATAACCGTAGTCGGCTTTTTCTGTAAAAGTACCTCTAATTTTACTTCACGCAGCCCCCCCGGGTAACCGGAGTACCTGCGGTAAACCTTTTGCTTAAGCTTACGTCCGGTAACTTTAATTTGCCGGGCATTAATGACAATTACTCCATCACCGGTATCTATATGCGGAGTAAATATAGGCTTATGTTTACCTCTTAAGATAGCGGCAACCTTAGCCGCCAGCCTTCCGAGTATCTGCCCCTTGGCGTCAACAATATACCACTTTCTCTTGATGTCTTCTGGTTTAGCTGTATAGGTTCTTTTCATGCTTCGGTTTATTCCTCATATCATTCGCCTTCCGCTCAAGATGGCCCGGAGCATAGTCGAATGGGTCATAGAAAAATAATTATACCAAAATAAAAAATAAAGTCAAATCATTTTTATAATATTATAGAGACGCAAAATTTTGCGTCTCTACGTTAAGTTTGGCATAATAACGGTTAACCCCGCCTTATCAATACTTAACCTTAACCAAATACAGCCCTTTTGCCGGTAAAGTCGGGCCGGCCAGCTGGCGATTACGCGCTTTTAAGATTTTTTCCATACTGCCCTGAGAAAATCTTCCCCTGCCAATCTCTAATAGCGTGCCGGCAATACTTCTGACCATATTATACAAAAAACTATCCGCCTGGATGTCAATATGCAGTAAATCTTTATCCTTACTAATCTTAATCAGCTTGATCGTACGCAAAGGATTGCGCTGCCTAGTGTCTGCCGCCTGGAATGAGGTAAAATTATGCCGGCCTAAAAGAACCTTAGCTTC
Source organism: Candidatus Omnitrophota bacterium (assembly GCA_043808425.1). GTDB lineage: Bacteria > Omnitrophota > Gorgyraeia > Gygaellales > Profunditerraquicolaceae > UBA6249. Next base: position 861 of record JAZDEW010000031.1, on the reverse strand, counting down.
AGAGCGCATTAAAGGCACATCCAGGGGATAATGAAAAAAATATACCCGATTTGCTAAAAGCGCGGAAGAATATTTACGATTTAAAATTGTATAGCGATAAAGCTTGGATTTCGCGGAGAAACGACTATTAAAATCCAGGCCTACATTTTTAATCCGCGCTACCTTAATATCCTGCGGCAATAGACAATTTAGGGCCCAATGCAATTTTTCAAGCGGCATGCGCGATGAGCTTTTAAAATTGGCCACCTGACAAAGAGCATGCACCCCTGAATCTGTGCGCCCGGCAACAGTTAACTTTATATCTTCCTGCAGAATTCTGCGCAGGGTTTTCTCGATTATTTGCTGAATCGTCTGGCATCTGGCATCCGACTTATGCTTTACGTTCTGCACCTGCCAACCATGATAATGCGTGCCAGCATACTCTATGGTAAGTTTAATATTCCGCACTTAGATTCCCGCTTTCGCGGGAATGACACCACTTATCAAACATTCAGCAATTTGAACGGCGTTAGTCGCGGCACCTTTACGTAGATTATCCGCGACAACCCACAACCATAATCCTTTTTTATTAAAGGCGTCCTGGCGAATACGGCCGATGAAAGTCTCATCCCTACCCTCAACATCCTTAGGCAGAGGATATAAATTATTCTTGGGATCATCCATAAGCACAACGCCCGGAGCCTTGGCTAAAATTTTCCTGGCCCCTTGGGCAGTTAAGGGCTTGGCAGTTTCAATGTAAATAGATTCAGAATGCCCGGTTCTTACCGGAACACGCACCGTGGTTGCCGAAATTTTAATCTTTGGCGCGTGCATAATTTTATGCGTTTCCTTAACCAGCTTCCACTCTTCATTGGTATAATC
>JAZDEW010000030.1:0-26560 GCA_043808425.1 Candidatus Omnitrophota bacterium | reverse complement strand
GGGTTATAATATTAACTTAATTTAAAAATTGCTTGCCAGTCGGCAGGTAGGGAGGATGATAATGGTGGTGGAAAAGAAAAAGGAAGAAACAAAAGAGGTATCGGATCGTCAAAAAGCATTGGAGTTGGCGCTGGCCCAGATCGAGAAGCAGTTTGGTAAAGGCTCGATTATGAAGTTGGGCGCGCACACCAAAGTTGACGTGGAAACGATACCCACGGGTGCCTTGACTCTGGATCTGGCTTTGGGTATCGGCGGTCTTCCGCGTGGAAGAGTGGTGGAAATATTTGGGCCGGAGGCCTCCGGTAAAACCACGCTAACATTAACCGCGATTAGAGAAAATCAAAAAAAAGGCGGGGTGGCGGCATTTATTGACGCGGAGCATGCTTTTGATTCAGCTTATGCTAAACTGATCGGAGTCAACCTGGATGATCTTTTGATTTCGCAGCCGGATACCGGTGAGCAGGCCTTAGAGATTACGGAAACCCTGGTGCGCTCTAATGCCGTAGATTTAGTGGTGATAGATTCGGTGGCCGCGTTAACTCCGCGCGCGGAAATCGAAGGGGAGATGGGGGATTCGCATATGGGGCTGCAGGCGCGCCTGATGTCGCAGGCCCTGCGTAAATTGACCGGCGCGATCAGCAAATCGCGCACTACGGTAATTTTTATTAATCAGCTGCGCGAGAAAATCGGCGTGATGTTTGGCTCGCCGGAAACCACTCCCGGAGGCCGGGCGCTAAAATTTTATTCATCGGTAAGATTAGATGTGCGCCGCATTGCTTATTTAAAAGAGGGGGATAAGGTTATCGGGAATCATGTCCGGGTTAAGGTAGTGAAAAACAAAATTGCCCCGCCTTTTCGCGAGGCGGAGTTTGATATTTTGCATAATGAGGGGATTTCCAAAACCGGCGCGGTGATTGACGCGGCGGTAAATTTAGAAGTAATTAGTAAAAGCGGTACTTGGCTTTCATATACCCAGACAAAGCTGGGCCAGGGTAGAGATGCGGCGATCAAGTTTTTAAAAGAAAACCCGAAATTACAGGATGAGATTGAAAAAGAAGCGCGTAAAAAGTTTAGCCTCGCTGAATAACGCCCAAAAAGCCAGGGCTTATGCTTTTTTATTATTGAAGTTTCGTCTGCGCAGCGAAAATGAATTGGCTTCGCGCTTAAGGCGGAAGAGATTTTCTGAATTAGTGATTCAGGATACGATTAGTTTTCTCAGAGACAAAGAGTTTATTGACGACCATATTTTTGCTAAAAGCTGGGTAGCATTTCGGCTTAAGCGCCCCTTGGGGTTCAGAAAGATAGAGCAGGAGCTGGCGCGGAAGGGTTTAGCTAAAGAGGCCATCCAGGGCGCGCTAGCTCAGGCAAAAGAGTATTACCAGGAAAGCCAAGTGGTTAGTCAGTTAGCGGAAAAAAGATTTTCTAAATTAAAAAATATAGAGCCGCTTAAGGCCAAAGCGCGGGTATACGGTTATCTGATGCGCCGCGGCTTTTCACCTGACATAATTAAGGACGAATTAACCGCGTAGACCTCCGGGGTCTACATGCACGTAGACCCCGGAGGTCTATGCGGTTTTAGGTAAAATGACTGCGGATATTTTAAGAGAAAAATTTCTGGTTTTTTTTAAAGCTAAAAGGCATAAGATTTTGGACAGCGATTCTTTGGTGCCGCATGATGATCCCACGGTTTTATTTACTCCTGCCGGGATGAATCAATTTAAGAAAGAATTTCTGGGATTTGATTCCGGGTTTAAGCGCGCCGCTACCTCGCAGCGCTGCCTGCGCACGGATGATCTGGACAAAGTCGGCAAAACCAGCGTGCACCATACTTTTTTTGAGATGCTGGGAAACTTTTCTTTTGGAGATTATTTTAAACCGGAGGCCATTACTTGGGCCTGGGAATTTTTGACGGAAGAGCTAAAGATACCTGTAACCAGGCTCTGGGTTTCAGTATATCAGGATGATGATGAAGCTTATGATATTTGGAAGAATGTAGTAAAAATTCCTGAACATAAAATTATCAGATTAGCGGATAAGGATAATTTTTGGCCGGCGGAAGCCAAGACAAAGGGGCCCAACGGCCCATGTGGCCCTTGCTCAGAGATATTTTTTGATTTTGGTAAAGAAGTAGGATGTAATAAATTGGACTGCACTCCGGCTTGTAGCTGCGGAAGATTTGCTGAGATTTGGAATTTAGTGTTTACTCAGTTTAACCGTAAACCGGATGGTTCTTTGGAGCCTTTACCAAATAAGAATATTGATACCGGTATGGGGCTGGAAAGATTGGCGGCTCTGACGCAGGGAGTAAAAAATAATTTTGAAACCGAATTATTTCAACCGTTAGTAAAAGAAATTGCTAAAGCTGTATCGCGTAGTCCTGATTTAGGAGTGGCGTACGCTATATCCGATCATGTTCGGGCAGTAGTATTCTCTATTTATGATGGCATATTGCCCTCTAATGATGGAAGAGGCTATGTCGTAAGAAAGATAATACGTAAATCTGTTTTACATTTAATGAGTTTGGGAATTAAAGGCCCATTTCTTTATCGTTTAGTGGCAATAGTGGCTGAAATAATGCATAAGCCTTACCCTGAGTTGACTAGTCAACGGGAGAATATTGCCCAGATAATTTTAGCCGAAGAAAAAAACTTTATTGATGCGCTTGGCTCAAGCGAGGAATTATTTAAAAGCAAGTTTGCTGAATTTACAGAAAAGCCAGATTCCAGGCTTGCGGGAAATACAGCTTTTCTTTTGTATGATACTTATGGAATCCCCTTGGATCTGACTAAGGCATGGCTGGATAAGCATAAGATAATTTTTTCGCAAGAGGCTTTCCATCAAGCTATGGATGAGCAGAAGGCGCGTTCAAAATTAGGCAGCGCGATGAAGGGTGATGTATTCGGCGCTAAAGGTTTAAATATAAAAGTTAAAGAGAGTGAATTTACCGGTTATAAAGATAATTCCACGGAAGCTAAAATCTTGGCTATATTAAAAGATGGCCAAGAAGTTGTGGAAGTTTCACCCGTGGATAAATTGCAGATTGTTTTAGATAAAACTCCTTTTTACGCGGAATCTGGCGGCCAGATTGGGGATACCGGCGAATTGATAAACGGAAAAAATGTTTTTGAAGTTTTAGACACAAAAAAAATTAATAATGTTATTCTGCACGCCGGCCGAATTAAATTCGGCAATTTTAAAAAAGAGGATAGCGTTATTGCTAAAATAAATGCCCAGCGTAGATTAAATATTGCCAGGAATCATACGGCGACCCATATTTTACAGGCATCTTTACGAGAAGTTTTAGGCAATCAAGTTCAACAACAGGGGTCTTTAGTCGCGGAAGAAAAACTTCGTTTTGATTTTACATATTTTAAAGGATTATCCAAGGAAGAAATCGCCAGGGTTGAAGAATTAGCTAATAGCTATATTTTAAAGAATTATGAAGTAGATTTTAAAGATATGGCGCTTGAAGACGCAAAAAAAGCGGGGGCCTTAGCGTTTTTTGAAGAGAAGTACGGTGAAAATGTCCGTGTGGTCGAAATAGGGAATATTTCTAAAGAGCTCTGCGGTGGTACGCATCTTACGGATATTAAACAAATCGGCCGAGTAAAGATAATTAGCGAAAGCTCCGTAGCCAGCGGCATAAGAAGGATTGAGGCGGTTACGGCTAAATTCGCGGAAGAGTTTATTAAGAATCAGGAGCAGAAGGCGATTGAAGAAGCTAAGAAGAAAGACAAATTAGAGGGGCTAAAGGCGCGGGAAAAAAAGCGTAGCGTAGAAATTAATAATCTGCTGTTGGCTAGGTCACTTGAACTTTTAGGCAAGAGCGTAACGATAAGCGGAATAGAGGCTGTTTTTTCGGTTGAAGATGATTTGGATATGCATGCCTTGCGGCTTTTAGCGGATAAGGTAAAAGAAAAGTTGCCTTGCGCGGTGGTTGTTTTAGGCTCGGCTGATCGGCAGCAAAAAAAAGTTTTTTTAGTTATCGCCGTAACGGCGGATTTATTATCTCGGGGAATAGACGCGGGAACGTTGATTCGCCAGGTTGCGCCGCTTATTGGCGGCTCGGGAGGCGGCAGAGGGGATTTTGCTCAGGCCGGCGGGACGCAGCCTGAGAATTTGGTGTTGGCTTTTGAGAAATTAAGAGATATAATTAAGGGGGAGATAGAGAAGAGTGGATAGGTAATAGCTCATAGGTCATAGCTGATAGAAAGATGGAATAAAGGGTCTATAGTCGATGGTCGATAGTCGATAGTCGATGGTCGATGGTCGATGGTCGATGGTCGATAGTCGATAGATCATTGAAAAGATGGAATAAAGGGCCTATAGTCGATGGTCGATAGTCGATGGTCTATAGTTGATAAAAAAATAATGAAAATAATCCGGTTTACGAGTAAAAAATTAGATAAGATTTATAACCGGGGACAATTGCGCCAGCTCCGCCTGGAAGAAAAGGTTAAAAAGATTATTGATGATGTGCGCCTTTTTGGGGATGAGGCGCTAATTAAATACACGCGTAAGTTTGATAAGGTGAAATTTAGCCAGCGCCAGCTAAAGGTTTCTCAGATTGAAATCAGCGGGGCTTACGCGAATATCAGCCCGCATTTTGTCAGCTCGCTGAAGTTGGTTATTGAAAACGTAAACCGTTTTTATCGTAGGCAGCTGCCTAAATCCTGGAGAATCAAAGGGCCGGAAGGCGTAGTGCTGGGTGAAAATTATACACCTCTGGAAAAAGTGGGCGTTTATATTCCGGCGGGGACCGCTCCGTTGGTTTCTACTGTTTACATGACGGTGCTGCCGGCAAAGCTGGCCGGGGTGAAAAAGATTGTTTTGATTAGCCCGCCGGATAAGAATGGATATATTAACCCGCATATTTTAGTCGTGGCTGACCTTTTAAAGGTGGATGAGATTTATCGCGTGGGGGGAGCTCAGGGGATCGCGGCTTTAGCTTACGGGACTAAGACTATTCCTCAGGTAGATAAGATTGTTGGCCCGGGCAATATTTATGTTAGTGAGGCCAAGCGGCAAGTTTTTGGCATGGTGGATATTGATATGATTGCCGGCCCTACGGAGCTAGTGGTGATTGCCAATCGTTTTAGCGACCCGAAATTTATTGTGGCCGATTTGCGCGCTCAAAGTGAGCATGCTAAAGGCCTGGCGATATTAATTACTAATTCTAAAAGTTTAGCCAAGGAAATAAAATCTCAACTGGATGGGTGCAATGGGTATATTGTTTTGACCAAGAATTTAAAACAGGCGGTGGAAATTACCAATAAGATTGCTCCGGAGCACCTGGAGATCCTGGTGCAGAATCCTCAAAAGCTGCTCAAAGGTATAAAAAATGCCGGAGCAATATTTTTAGGCCCCTATAGCCCGGTGGCTCTGGGAGACTATGTTGCTGGCCCCAGCCATGTATTGCCAACTTCTGGCACGGCCAGGTTTTTCTCCGGCCTAAACGTTACGGATTTTATTAAGAGCAGCCACGTGATTAGTTATTCCAAAAAGGCGCTGGAGAAAATACGCGAGCCTTTAGAAAAGATTGCTGGTATTGAGGGCCTGCAAAAGCACGTGGATTCGGTGAAGAGTAGGTTTGCATGATGATTAGAAACAAAGTAGCTGATAGCTCATAGGTCATAGAAAGACAGAATACAGGGTCGATAGTCTATAGTCGATGGTTGATAGATCATTGAAAAGATGAAATAAAGGGTCGATAGTCGATGGTCGATAGTCGATAGTTGATAGCTCATAGCTCATAGGTGGGCAGGTATATAGGTAAGGAGAAAGATGGAAAATAGAATTGCTGAAATTATTAGAAAAACGAACGAAACAGAAATAGCGATTAAATTAAATATTGATGGCACAGAAGTTAGGAAAATTAAAACCGGTATTGGCCTGCTTGACCACATGTTGGATCTATTTGCTTACTGGGGGCATTTTGATTTAGAGGCAGTAGTTAATTGGGGTGATTTTAATATCGATATTCATCATACCAATGAAGATGTGGGGATAGTTTTAGGCCAAGTTTTTAAGAAGGCGCTCGGTGAAAAAGTGGGGATTAATCGCATTGGCTCAGCATCCGTGCCTATGGAAGAAGTGACGGCTACTGTTACAGTGGATATTAGCGGTAGAGGGTCATTTAAATTGTCTAAACCTTCGGCAGTTTGTCTGGCCATAGAAGATGATAAAGAGGGCTATGCTATAAAAGACGCGGAACATTTTTTTGAATCTTTTGCTAAACACTTAGGCATGAATTTGAATATTAGGGTTGATCTTTTTAGCCCGGATCTACATACTAACTTAGAGCCTATTTTTAAAGGATTGGGTATGGCCTTAGATCAGGCAACGCGGATAGATCCTCGTCGAAAAGGAATTCCTTCGACAAAAGGAGTTATCGACTAGATGCCTAACCAAGCGGCTGCCTGTTATTTACTAATTGCTGAATGAAGATCGTAATTATCGACTATGGCATGGGCAATATTCATAGCGTGGCCAAGAGCATTCAGGTTTGCGGTGTTGAGCCGATAATTACTAATAAAAAAAGCGAAATATCTTCCGCGGATAAAATACTGCTGCCCGGAGTAGGCGCTTTTGATGATGCCATGCTGGAATTAAAGAAACTGGATTTAATTAATGTTATTTGCCAGCAGATTGCTTGTAAAAAGCCGTTTTTGGGAATTTGTTTGGGGATGCAGCTTTTGTTGGAGAGCAGCCAAGAGGCCAAGATGAATAAGGGGCTGGGTATCTTAAAAGGCCAGGTAGTTAAGTTTACTTCTGGGCCGGGTTTAAAAATTCCGCATATGGGATGGAATGATTGTAAAGTTATTGCCCCAGACTGTCTTTTATTAAGCGGTATCAGCAGCGCCCAGCAGGTTTATTTTTGTCATTCCTATTATCCTGTGCCCATTGATGTATCGGTGATTGCCGCAACCTGCCATTACGGGGTAGAGTTTGGTTGTGTTTTGAATAAAGATAATGTTTATGGGGTGCAGTTTCATCCGGAAAAAAGCCAGACAATAGGATTAAAGATAATTAAAAATTTTGTGGAATTATGTTAATTATACCGGCGATTGATTTAAGAGGCGGTAAAGTGGTCCGGCTTTTTCAGGGTAAGTTTGACCGGGAGAAGGTTTATTCGGTTGATCCGGTTGGAGTGGCGCAAACTTGGGCTAAGCAGGGGGCTAAGTTTTTACACATTGTGGATTTAGACGGGGCCGCAAGCGGCGCGCCGAAGAATATCAAGGCTTTAAAGAAGATTATTAACCAGGTAGGCATTGGGGTGGAATTCGGCGGCGGGGTTAGAAGCATAGAAGTTATATCTAAGTTGTTGGGCCTGGGGGTTGCGAGGGTGATTTTAGGCACCCGGGCAGCAAGCGACGCGAAATTTTTAAAGCAAGCTTGGAAAAAATTTGGAGAAAAAATTATTGTGAGCATTGATGCTAAATGCGGGAAGGTCTTAACGCAAGGGTGGAATTGCCGGGCAGATAAAACTACCCGGGTTTTTGCCCAGGAGCTAAAAGCATTAGGTTTTAAGCAGTTAATTTATACGGATATTTCCAAGGATGGCACGCTAGCCGGGCCGAATATTTTAGCCCTTAAGGAATTAATTAAAGAAACCGGGTTAAAGGTTATTGCTTCCGGTGGCGTAGCGAATTTAAAAGACTTGCTTAAGCTTAAAAAATTACATAAGAACGGTTTGTCCGGAGTTATTATTGGTAAAGCTCTGTATGAAGGTAAATTTACTTTCAGCCAAGCGCAAAAAGTAATGCGTGCTTAATTTGTTTAATACTAACGGAAAAAAAGGGGGGGGCATGGGGAAAAAAGTTTTGTGGTTAGGGGTAGCAGCGATGGGTGTATTTGTTTTAAGCGGGTGCGCGACGATGAATAAAGATGATACGTTGTTAAATCAGGGGTTACGCAATAAGGTTTTAGCGTTGGAGACGCAATTAAACGAGAAAGATAGCGAAGTAGATACCTTGAAGGAAGCGCTCGCCAGAAGTGATCAGGGGGCCGACCGGGACGCTCAGCCTGCCGGCAAAGTTAAACAGTGCATGAATGTAAAACAGATTCAGACGGCTTTAAAGAACGCGGGTTATTTTCAGGATATCGCGGATGGAAAAATGGGCCGGAAAACGCGCTTAGCGATCAAGGAATTCCAGAAAGCGAATAATCTCCGCGCCGATGGTAAAGTGGGTAAGAATACCTGGATGCTTTTAAAGGAATATCTGGATAAAAAAGTTAAATAAATCGGTTATCGTCTATCGACCATAGACCATCGACCTTTTATTTCGTCTTTCTATGACCTATCAGCTCTCGACCATCGACCCTTTATTCCGTCTTTCTATGAGCTCTCGACCATCGACCATCGACCCTGTATTCTGTCTTTCTATGAGCTATCAGCTATCAGCTATCAGCTATGAGCTAATACCATGTTAAGCAAACGTATCATTCCCTGTTTAGATATTAAAGAAGGCCGCGTAGTTAAAGGGGTGAAATTTTTGGGTTTACGCGACGCTGGTGATCCGGTAGAAGTGGCTAAAGCTTATGATGAGCAGGGGGCCGATGAATTAGTATTTTTGGATATTACCGCCAGTTTTGAAAATAGAAAAACTTTGGTGGAACTGGTGGAAAAAATAGCTTCTAATATTTTTATGCCTTTTACAGTTGGCGGAGGCATAGGAGAAATTGAAGATATTCGTAATCTTTTAAATGCCGGAGCAGAAAAGGTTTCGTTGAATACTCAAGCCGTAAAATTTCCGGAGTTAATCAGCACTGCGGCGAAAAGATTCGGCAGCCAGTGTATTGTCGTGGCGATTGATGCGAAGAAAAGACGGAAGACGGAAGACGGAAGACGGAAGACAGAAGAGATAGCTGTTGATAATTGGGAAGTATTTATTAACGGGGGCCGGACGCCTACCGGGATTAATGTTTTAGTTTGGGCGGAAAAAGTTGCCCGGCTTGGCGCAGGTGAGATTCTTTTGACCAGTATGGATTGCGATGGAACCCGGGACGGTTATGATTTGGAGCTGACCCGGGCAGTTACTCAAAAAGTAAATATTCCGGTGGTTGCCTCCGGTGGGGCGGGGGGCTTAGAGGATTTTTATAATGTTTTTGTAAAGTCTAACGCGGATGCGGCTTTAGCGGCTTCACTTTTTCATTATCAGGAGCTGAGTATTCAGCGGGTAAAGAATTATTTAAAGGAAAGAGGAGTGGCGGTAAGGTTGGATTGAGAGAAATTTAGCGATAAGCCGTAAGTCGTAAGCGGTAAGCCCGTAGCTTACAGCTTATAGCTCATAGTTCATAGCTTACAGTTTAAGAGTGATTTTAAATCAGGAAGGGATAATTAAGTGAAAAAAGCAATATTCAAATTGGCCAGCTTAAAGTTTGATCAGCATGGGCTGATACCGGCGATTATTCAGGATTATAAGAATAAAGAAGTCTTGATGTTAGCTTATATGAATAAGGAATCGCTGCGGCGCACTTTAAAACAGGGAAAAACTTGTTTTTGGTCGCGCTCGAGAAAAGAGTATTGGACTAAAGGGTTAACCAGCGGGCATTTTCAGTTTATTAAATTCATTGCTTATGATTGTGATCTGGATGCGCTTTTAATCCGGGTCCGGCAGGTAGGCAAAGCCTGCCATACGGGAAATAGGTCATGTTTTTATAGGAAAATGATGTGAGCTCATAGCTGATAGCTCATAGCTCGTAGGTAAAAGATATTATTTATTGAGACCTATGACCTATCAGCTATGACCTATCAGCTATGACCTATCAGCTATGACCTATCAGCTATGACCTATCAGCTATGACCTATCAGCTATGAGCTATTCTATATTATTAATTCATGTATAAACCATCATTAAAAGAATTCTTAAGGCTTACAAAAAAGGGGAATGTTATCCCGGTTTATAAAGAAATCAACGCGGATCTGGATACTCCGGTTTCTGCTTTTTTAAAAATGGAAAAAGGGGAGTATTCTTTTCTTTTGGAATCCGTGGAAGGCCAGGAAAAGATGGCCCGTTATTCATTCTTGGGTACTAACCCCGGGTTGATTTTTAAAAGTCGCTCCAGAAATATAGAAATTATTTATCCAGAGCAGAATAAGACAAAGAGCTTTATTACCCAAAAAACGCCCTTAGATGAGATTAAAAAAATAATGGGGGATTTTCGGAGCGTGGAGGTAGCTGGCCTGCCGCGTTTTTATGGCGGGTTGGTGGGTTATATCGGATATGATACGGTGAGGTTCTTTGAGAATATCCCGGATAAGAATAAGGACCTTTTAAAAATTCCGGATACTCTTTTGATCTTAACGGATTCACTTTTAATTTTTGACCGGCTTAACCATACGATTAAAATTTTATGCAATGTTATTTTATCTAAGAGCTGCAGTTGCCTGAAGAAAAAACAACTTTATGAAAAAGCCATAAAAAAGATCGAAGCCATCCATGGCAATTTTAATAAATTTATTCCGCCGCAAGAAGAAAAAAGCCATTCTGGCCCAGGCCGGGTGAGCAGCAACCTTAAGCGGTCAGAGTTCCTGCGGATGGTTAAGCAGGCGCAAGTGCATATAAAGCAGGGCGATATTATCCAGGTAGTTTTATCGCAGCGTTTCAAGGTTAAGACGCAAAAGAATGATTTTGCTATCTATCGGAGCTTGCGCAACCTTAACCCTTCGCCCTATATGTATTATTTAAAATTAAAAGATTTTTCTATCGTTGGTTCAAGCCCGGAAATGCTTGTGCGCAGCGAGAATGGCTTAGTCCAGACGCGTCCGATTGCCGGCACGCGCCGGCGGGGAAAGGACCAAAAACAGGATTCTGCCCTGGAAAAAGAGCTTCTGAAGGATGAAAAAGAGAGAGCGGAACATTTGATGCTCGTAGATTTAGGCAGAAATGATTTAGGCCGGATTAGCCAGCTGGGCCAGGTTAAAGTTGATGATTTTATGCGGGTAGAAAAATATTCTCACGTGATGCACCTGGTCAGCGAGGTAAGCGCCGTGCTTGACAAAAAAAGGTTTGATATCTATGATGTATTAAAGGCCGCGTTTCCGGCTGGCACGGTTTCGGGAAGCCCGAAGATCCGCGCTATGCAGATTATTGATCAGTTGGAGAATTTACGGCGGTCGTTGTATGCCGGGGCAATTGGATATTTTAGCTTTTCACGTAATTTAGATACTTGCATTGCTATCCGCACAATAGTAATCAAGGATGGTTTTGCTTATGTGCAGGCCGGTTCAGGGATTGTCGCTGACTCTGTGGGGCAAAAAGAATATCAGGAATCAGTGAATAAAGCTAAGGCTATGATGGAAGCAATAAGATCTGTGTAATGTGTAAAGTGTAATGTGTAACGCGGGTGTAAAGTAACTATGTGTAACGTTAAATAATAACTACCCTTTTGCATTACACAATAAAACATTAAACCCACATTACACGTTACACATTTAACATTACACAAAAATAACAAAGGGGGGTAAAAATGGCAGTACATATTCGTTTAAGAAGAATCGGAAAGAATCCTAAAGGTAAGCCGCATTTTCGGGTTACGGTTTTTGATGAGCGTATGGGCCGGGATAGCCGGATCATCGAAGAGCTGGGTTATTATAAACCGACAACCGGAACCGCAGTGCTTAAGAAAGAGCGAATTGCCGAGTGGATAAAGAACGGCGCGCAATTATCGGCAACCGTGAAAAGTTTATTAAAGAAATCAAACAAATTAGATAAAGGAGCTTAATATGCCACAGTCCAGTGTCGCCAACCCTTTGCTTCAGTTTTTCCCCTTAGTTTTAATTTTTATTATTTTTTATTTTTTATTAATCCGGCCGCAAAAACAAAAAGAGAAAGAGCATCAGAGGATGCTGGCGGGTATTGATAAGAATGACGCCGTGGTAACTTCAAGCGGTATACATGGCACTGTCGTCAGCGTAAAAGAGAAGACCTTAATTTTACGCGTTGATGAGAATGTAAAGATGGAGATTGAAAAAAACAGCATTGCCTATATTAAGAAGCCTTAAAACGCGTGTCATTGCGAACCCCGAAGGGGTGAAGCCTGACTGCCGTCAGGCAGGCAATCCCGTTTTTGAGATTGCCGCGTCGCCTGCGGCTCCCCGCAATGACGGCAGATGGGGAAATGGGTTATTCAGTTACAACTAAACAGGAGTTTAGGATAATGGAAAGAAAGCTGATTTATAAAATATTGCTAATTTTTGGGGTGGTGGGATTATGCGCTTATTATACTTTCCCTTTGTCTAAGCGTATTAACCTGGGGCTGGATTTACAAGGCGGGATGCATCTTTTACTTAAAGTTGACACTAGCCATCTTGATGGCCAGGCTAAGCTTGATGCCTGTGACCGGGCCGTGGAAGTAATCCGCAACCGTATTGACGAGTTTGGGGTCAGGGAAACTTCTATTCAAAAGCAGGGTGAAGATGAGATTGTGGTTCAGCTTCCCGGGATTACTGATCGTGAACGCGCCATTGATTTGATTGGTAAAACCGCGATGCTGGAGTTTAAAGTTGTTGCTGATGATGCTGAAAAACTTAAAAATGCCATTGCCGGGACAGTTCCGGAAGGGTTTGAGTTAAAGTATGCTCCGGAGGAGAATGAGCCGTTGTTACTGGAAAAACAGGCCGTATTAGCCGGAGATGCCCTAACGAATGCTATGGTGCGTTTTGATCAGAGCCAGTTTAATGAACCAATCGTGGCTTTGCAGTTTAACGCCGCGGGAGCCAAGAAATTTGCTGAAGTAACTGCCGCTAACGTGGGTAAGCGCCTGGCGATTGTTCTAGACGGTAAAGTGCAGTCCGCTCCGCGGATCAGGGAAGCGATTCCTTCGGGCGAAGCGGTGATTACTGGCAGGTTTGACGCGCAAGTCGCTCAAGATTTAGCGCTTATTTTAAGAGTTGGAGCATTGCCTGCGCCGATGCATGTGGAAGAAGAAAGAACTGTCGGCCCGCTCTTGGGGCAGGATTCCATAAATAAGGGAGTTAAGGCTTGTTTAATCGGCTGTGCCCTGGTTTTTATTTTTATGGCCGGTTATTATCTTTTGGCCGGGCTGATCAGCGATATCGCGCTTTTTTTGAACTTGGTTATGATTCTGGGGGGGCTAGGTTTATTGCCCTTACTTTTTCCGGGAATATCCGCGACTTTAACTTTACCGGGCATTGCCGGTATTGCTTTATCTTTAGGTATGGCGGTAGATGCCAATGTTTTAATTAATGAGAGGATTAGAGAGGAGATTACTACCGGAAGGAATTTACGCGCGGCGATAAGTAACGGCTATGCGCGCGCTTTTAGCGCGATCCTTGATTCCAACCTGACCACTTTAATCGCGGCCTTCATGTTGTTTCAGTTTGGAACAGGCCCGATCCGGGGTTTTGCGGTTACTCTGACGATTGGTTTATTGGCCAGCATGTTTACGGCTATTTTGGTTACGCGGGTAATATTTGAAATTTTATTACATTTAGGCTGGATTAAGAATTCTTTACCGATGTTTAAATTTATCGGTGAAACTAAGCTGGATTTTATCGGTAAGCGAAAAATGTTTTATGCCGTATCAATTATCGTTATTACGGTAGGACTTTTTTCATATTTTAAGCAAGGGCCGGCAGCTTACGGAATTGATTTTGCCGGTGGGCAGCTTCAGGAGTATAGTTTTAAGAATCCTCCGTCTATGGATAAAGTGCGCCAGGTGTTAAAAGATATAAATTTAGCGCAAGCCAATATTCAGCAGTTTAAGGATAATCCTAGGGTAGTTTTGATCAGGACCTCGGAAGATAAAAATCAGATCTTAACGGATAAGCTTAAAGAGGTTTTTCCTGACCAGGATATTCAAATACTAAGGATTGAACGGGTTGGCCCGGTAGCCGGGAAGAACCTTAAGCATAAGGCAGTTTTGGCTTTGTTCTGGTCTTTAATCGCTATTTTGGTTTATGTGAGTTTCAGGTTTAAGCATGTAAACTTTGCCGTAGCCGGCGTAGCTGCTCTTATTCATGACGTGCTCATCGCTTTGGGCTTCTTGGTGCTTACTAAACGGCCGATCGACCTTTTAAGCGTTACGGCCTTTTTGACTATTGCCGGTTATTCGATTAATGATACTATCGTAATTTATGACCGCGTGCGTGAAAATGCGCGCCTCTATCGTAAACTCTCATTAAAAGAGCTGATTAATTTAAGCGTAAACCAAACTCTTGGACGGACCTTGCTTACTTCCGGAGTTACGCTTTTGGTGGTTATTTCTTTTATGTTTTATGGCGGTGAGGTTTTGAGTAATTTCTCTTTTGCTCTATTTGTAGGATTTATTTCGGGTGTGTACTCTACAATTTTTATTGCTTCTCCATTAGTGCTTGCCTGGAGCCGTAAGAATATTAAGTAAATCGTGGGGGCGGTTCTATTTATTAAATTTAAAAAATAGAATTGTCCCCACGATTTTAATAATATGCTATTTCGATCGCTTAAGCTATATCTTGATCAAGAGCTGCTTTTAGAAGATTTTTCCGCCTCTTTAATTGATTTTGGTTATCAGTGCCAGGAGATGGTTTCTTCTGAAGGTGATTTTAGCCGGCGCGGCTTAGTTTTTGATATCTTTCCGGTTTCTTTTGAACTGCCCATTCGTATCCAGCTGGATAATGAAAAGATAATTTCTATTAAGGCCTTTGACCCCTCTAGCGGCCAGCCGCTCTGGCCGCATAATATCGTGATCATCCTGCCTTTTAAAAAATCCTCCGGTATTCGCGGCGGGACATTTAACGAAGCGTTCCCTTTAAAAAATTTTCTGGATTTAAATATTGGTGATTTTGTGGTGCATAACCAGCATGGAATTGGAAAATTTCAGGGCATGCAAAAGATTAAATTAAAAGGCGTGCTTAGTGATCATTTGGTGATTGAGTATGACCGTAATGAAAAGCTTTATGTGCCGATTGAGGCGATGCATTTGGTGCAAAAGTATATTGCTTTTCGTACGCGCAGGCCCAAGCTTTATCGTTTAGGCAATAAAAAGTGGCAAAGGATCAAGGAACATACGCGTAAAGGTATTCAAAAATTAGCCTGGGAGCTGTTGGGCTTGCAGGCGATACGTTTGGCGAGTGAGGGGTTTAAGTTTTCCGCGGATACGCAGTGGCAGTCGGATTTTGAAAAAACATTTCCCTACCTGGAAACTCCGGATCAGCTCAAAGCTACTGTGGAGGTTAAGTCAGACATGGAGTCATCCAGGCCGATGGACCGGCTGCTTTGCGGAGATGTGGGGTACGGCAAGACCGAGGTAGCTATGCGCGCGGCTTTTAAGGCGGTGATGGATAATAAGCAGGTGGCTTATCTGGTTCCGACTACGATCTTAGCGGAGCAGCATTATAAAAATTTTACCGCGCGCCTGGTAAACTATCCCGTAAATGTGCAAATGCTTTCCCGTTTTAGGACGAAGCTCCAGCAGAATGAAATTATTAAAAATTTACGTTTAGGGCTCGTGGATATCGTTATTGGCACGCATCGATTGCTTTCAGGCGATATCAGCTTTAAAGACTTAGGCTTAATAATTATTGATGAAGAGCAGCGTTTTGGCGTTAAGGCTAAAGAGCAATTAAAAAAAATTAAAAATACCATTGATATTCTGGTTTTGACGGCTACGCCTATTCCGCGTACTTTATATATGAGCTTGATGGGGGCAAAAGATTTTTCGGTGATTAATACTTCTCCTCAAAATAGGTTGCCTATCAAAACGGTTGTGGTAGAATATGACGCTGATCTGATCGCTCAGGCCATTAAGCGCGAGCTGGCGCGTCAGGGCCAGGTGTTTTTTCTGCATAACCGTATTTTGGATTTAGAAAAGATTAAAGATAGGATTAGCAGGAATTTGCCTTTTGGCGCGCGCATTGCCATTGCTCACGGCCGGATGAGCGCGAAGCTGCTAGAGCAAATAATGTCAGATTTTGTTTCCGGGCAAATTGATATTTTAGTTTCTACCATGATTATTGAATCCGGAATTGATATACCGAATGCCAACACGATTATTATTAATAACGCGCAGATGTTTGGATTAAGCGATTTGCACCAGTTGCGCGGCAGGGTGGGCAGATTTAATCGTTCCGCCTACGCCTATTTTATGGTTCCTCATAATCGCAACGTAGTTTTAGAGATGGATGCTAAGAAAAGGCTGCAGGCGATTCAGGAGCATAGTGATTTAGGGGCAGGTTTTAACATCGCCATGGAGGACTTAGAGATTCGTGGCGCGGGTAACCTCCTGGGCCAGGAGCAACACGGATTTATCGTGGCCGTAGGGTTTGATCTTTATTGCCGTTTATTAAAAGAAGCGATCATTAATTTTAAAAAAGTAGGGGTTTTTGATGAGAAAGCGCGTAATTAATCTTATTATTATTTTTGTTTTTTTACCTGCCTGTTATTTGCTATCTGCTAACGGCTGCCTTTACGCGCAGGATAAAATAATCGCGGTAGTTAATCAGGAGATAATTACGCAAAAAGATCTGGCGGATTTTTTAAATTTTACACGCTTGCAGTATGCCCGGCAGCTTCAAGGAAAAGCTTTAGAGGAAAAGGTGAATTCCATGCGGAATGATTTATTGCAGCGCTTAATTGAAGACCGCCTTATACTCCAGCGGGCTAAGCTGGACAAGGTGGCAATGGAGCCATCCAGGGTTAAGGCCAAAATTGATGAGATCAAGAGGCGCTATGCCTCGGAGTCAGATTTTGAAGCGGACCTAGCCAAGCAGGGGCTGGTTCAGGCAGATTTAGAGAGTAAGATGGGCGAGCAGATGTTGATGTATAATTTTGTTGAGCAGAAGGTGCGCAGTAAGATCATTATCCGGCCGGATGAAGTCACCTCTTTTTATACTCAGAATAAGGGCGAGTTTTTAAAACCTGAGGAGCGGATTTTAACGCTGTTTATTCTGCAGAATGAATCAATCGCTAAAACAGTAAGTTATCAGCTGCGGCTGGGGACAAAATTAGAGGATTTAGCAGGCAAGTATTCATTTACGGCCGATAAACTTTCTGCTGTGCTTGGCCAGCAGCTCCGTCCGGAGATTGAAGCGACGGTATTTAAGCTGGGGATCGGCGAGACATCTAATCCGGTTAAGATTGACGCGCAGTATTTTATTTTTAAATTAGATGATATCATTGGCAGCCGGCAGTTAAGCCTCGCTCAGGCTCAAGATAAGATTCAGGAGTATTTATTCGAAAAGAAGTTACAGGAAGAATTAGTAAAGTGGCTAGATGAGCTTAAAAAACAGTCTTACATCAAAATCCTCGAAAATTAGAGTTGGCTTGACGATGGGCGATCCCGCGGGGATCGGCCCGGCGATCAGCTTAAGGGCGCTTAAAATACTAAAAGCGCAAGCGGATATTACGGTTATCGGCGATAGCCGGGTATTGGCCAAAGCGGCTAAGCTTTTAAGAATTGCTCCGGAGCCGCTAAAATTAATTGATTTAAATAATGTTGCCGAGAAAAATTTTAATTTTGGGGACTTAAATGCTCAAAACGGCCAGGCTTCGCTAGAGTATCTGGATAGAGCCTGGGGGCTGCTGAAAAGTAATAAAATTGATTGTTTAGTTACTTGTCCGATCTCCAAAGAAGCCATCTATTTGGCGGGCAGCAAATTTTCCGGGCACACCGAATATTTCGCCCGGCAGTCAGGGGCCAAGGATTTAGTGATGATGCTGCTGAATGATGTGTTAAAGTTTAGCCTTCTGACCCGGCATATCCGGCTGCGTGATGTTTCCGGAATGTTGACGCGGGAAAAATTAAAAAATAATATTTTAAATACCGTACAAGGCTTAAAGAGTTTATTTTTAATAAAAAATCCCCGGCTTATAGTTTGTGGGGTTAATCCTCACGCTTCGGATAATGGGGTCATTGGCACCGAGGAGCAAGATATAATTATTCCGGTAATTAAAAGCTTAAATAAAAAATCAAGCGGCTTTACGATCGGCGGAGTGCTTGGAGCGGATCTGGCTATCTTAAGCGCCGCTAAAGGTAGATTTGATTGTGTAATCGCCGCTTATCATGACCAGGCCTTAATTGCTTTAAAATTGACCGGTTTTGCAAGCGGGGTAAATCTTACCCTGGGGCTGCCTTTCCTGCGCACCTCTCCGTTACATGGCACAGCTTTTGATATTGCCGCTAGGCCGGCATTGGCGGATCCGCGTTCCCTGGTGGCGGCGATAAGGCTGGCGATAAAATGCACATCAAACCAAAAAAAAGCTTAGGCCAAAATTTTCTGATTGATAAAAATATTCAAAAGAAAATAATCCGCGCTTGCCATCTGGCTAAAGAAGATATTGTCTTGGAGATTGGATCCGGTAAAGGGGATTTAACGGCACAGTTCGCCCAAAGCGTAAAAAAAGTTTATGCCTTAGAGATCGATCAGCGCCTCTATCCGTGCCTGGAGCAGAATCTGGCGGCATACGATAACTGCCAGATTATTAAGTCCGATATATTAAAATTTAATATAAGTAAATTTTTGCTTGAGCATAAGATAAGGCAGAAAATAAAAGTAATCGGCAATATACCTTATTATATCAGCAGCCCGATTATTCAGCAGCTTATTTTGTATCGGAAGGTAATCAGCGAAGCTTTTATCACCGTGCAGAAAGAGTTTGGCCGCCGGGCCAGGGCTGTTCCGGGATCAAAAGAATACGGGTCTTTTAGCTGTTTTCTGCAGTATTATTGTCAATGCGAAATTCTTTTTGCCATAAAAAAGAATAGCTTTAAGCCCGCGCCGAATGTGGAGTCGTGTTTTTTATCTCTGAAGTTTAGAGAGAGCCCGCCGGTTTTAGTCAAAGATCAAGAGCTGTTTTTTAAATTAGTCCGCGCTGCTTTTAATCAAAGAAGAAAGACTCTGAGAAATAGCCTGGATGGTTTGGTAGCTCAAGACAGGTTAAATAATTTTCTGCAAAGTTTTGGCTTGGATAATAATGTGCGGCCGGAAGATCTTTCCCTGGAGGAATTTGCCAGCCTGAGTAATTATTTGGGCCCGGAGGGTTAAACACCGCGCTTTTTAAATTTTACTAGACTTAAAGCTCCAAGGTAACTGACAACATTTAAATCAAATTTTAAAAAAAAGGTAAAAAAAAGTAAAAAATATCTTGACAAATATTCTATCTTAGTATAAACTTTTGTATTCGTAGAAAATATCCAAAGAATCAGCGTTAAAACTAGAGTATTGGTTAAAAAAGAAAGAGTTTTGAATAATTTCTTAGGGTTTTTTTTTGTTTTTATAGCTTGACCGACAAAGCGAATCCATTTCTGCTGGAGTAGCTCAGTTGGCAGAGCACGTCCTTGGTAAGGACGGGGTCACGAGTTCAATTCTCGTCTCCAGCTTAAATGACGCGCGAAGCGCGTCATCCCCACGAAAGTGGGGATCTAAGATTCCCGTTTTCGTGGGGATGACGGTATCTCAAGGAGCAGTAGAGACGAAGGAACACAACATTTAAAAAATATGCGTGAAACAATTACATTAGAATGTACGGTTTGCAAGAATAGAAATTATACGACGAGTAAAAATAAAAAATTACATCAGGATAGGCTTGAGCTTAGTAAGTTCTGTAATTCCTGTCATAGGCATACCCCGCACAAAGAAATAAAATAATTTGTGTAAGGTGTAAAGTGTAAAGCGTAATTAAAATAGAAAAACAACATTACACATTACACAAATAACATTACACAGAAAATATAGGGGCGTCGGTTAATGGCAAACCAACGGTCTCCAAAACCGTGACTGCAGGTTCAAGTCCTGCCGCTCCTGTGGTTTTGAAAAAAAGAGCGGCATAATAAATGGCAAGTCCTGCCGCTCCTGTGGTTTTATAGGGGCAGATGGTTAAAAGAAGGGCTTAGCAAGGTGGATTTTATAATAAGTAATTTGAAAACAATAATTTTAGCCGTGCTTGCGGCCGGGGTATTGATTTTGGTAATTAAAAATTACCAAAAAATAAAAGGTTTTTTATTAGAAGTAAGATCAGAATTAACTAAAGTATCTTGGTCCACGAGAAAAGAGTTGATGGCTTCCACGGTTCTGGTCATTAGCGTTACAGCAATGATGACGGTTTTTATTGGAATAGTGGACTTGGGTTTATCCAGATTCTTAAGCGTGGTTTTTAAATAAACTTCGCGCCTTTGATATATTTAAATATTAAAAGGTGTGGGGGCAGGCATAATAAAGGAGAAGGTGCGGGGTGAAAAATTGGTACGTTGTTCACACACAAACCGGAATAGAAGAAAAAGTAAAAACTTCGCTAGATAAGCGGGTTTTGGCGGCAAATTTACAGGAACTGATTACTAATGTAATTATTCCTACCGAGCAGGTCTCTGAAGTACGGGCGGGTAAAAAGAAGATTTCGCAGAGAAAGTTTTTTCCGGGCTATCTCTTGGTGGAGATGGATCTTAATGAACAAACTTATCTTTTTGTTAAGAACTCTCCTGGGGTTACCGGTTTTATCGGACTAGGCAGGCATCCGGTGGCGCTTCCTCAGGCAGAAGTGGATAGCATACTTAAGCGCACTAAGGAAACCGCTGCTAAGCCTTCACCTAAAATAGTTTTCCAAAAGGGTGAGCAGGTGAGAGTTAATGAAGGCCCATTTTTGAATTTTAACGGAACTATCGAAGAAGTTTATCCTGAAAAAGGAAAAGTTAAGGTGAGCGTTTCTATCTTTGGCCGTTCTACGCCGGTAGAGTTAGAGTACTGGCAGGTGGAGAAGGTATAACTATGGCAAAGGCAATTAAGGCGCAAATTAGGTTGCACGTTCCGGCCGCGCAGGCTAATCCGGCTCCCCCGGTGGGCCCGGCATTAGGCCAGCATGGCGTAAATATTATGCAGTTTTGTAAGCAATTTAATGATCAGACCAAAGGCCGGGATGGGTTAATCCTGCCGGTGGTGATCAGTGTTTTTGAAGATAGATCTTTTACCTTTATTATTAAGAGTCCGCCATCATCTATTTTATTGAAGCGGGCGGCGAATTTGGCTAAAGCCTCCGGTATTAGCGGTAAAGAGACTATTGGCAAGGTGACGAAAAAACAGGTTGAGGAAATCGCTAAGCTCAAGCTGCCGGATTTAAATACCAATAGTATGGAGCAAGCAATAAAAACTATCCAAGGCACTGCTCATAGTATGGGTATTGCCATTGAAGGATAATTAGAATAGTTTTGCCAGTGGGGGCGTTTGCGCGGGGAATTGTCCCGCGCTAAAATAAATATTGTTTGGGAGATACGTTAATGAAAGCTCAAAGCAAGAGATATAAAGAATCGGCTAAAGAGGTTACTGGGGATAAGTTTTACCAGTTGAAGGAAGCAGTGGCGATATTGAAAAAGTTACCTAAGCCGAAATTTGACGGTTCAGTTGATTTGCATTTTAATTTGAGCGTAGATATTAAAAAAAGCGATCAGATGATTCGCGGTACAGTTGTGCTTCCTCATGGCACAGGAAAGAAAGTGCGCATCGCCGTATTTTGTAAGGGTGAGCATGAGCGTCAGGCCAGAGAGGCCAATGCAGATTATGTGGGGGGTACGGAACTGATGGATAAGGTAGCCGCTGGATTTCTTGATTTTGACTGCGCGATTGCCACCCCGGAAATGATGAAAGATTTAAGTAAATTAGGTAAAGTATTAGGCCCGCGCGGATTAATGCCTAGTCCCAAGACCGGTACGGTGACCAATGATATTTCAAAAGCCATTGAAGATTTAAGAAGAGGGAAAGTGGAGTTTCGCGTCGATAAGCAGGGCGGGATGCATTTATCGGTGGGTAAAATTTCATTTCAGGAAGATCAAATTAACGATAATGCCGCTAAAGTGATTGAGGCGGTTACGGAGTCTCGGCCGGCTTCCGTAAAAGGTAAGTTTGTTAAAGGCCTAAGTATAACTACTTCTATGAATCCCGGATTAAGGCTTGTTTGCTAAGAAGAAAAATTTGTTTTGCGCGTAATTTGCTAGAGCAATGTTTGAAGTGGCGTATAATTCAGGGTTAAGACTATGAAAAAAATCGGTCAATTAGTTAAGGAAACCTCCGCTAACCGGATTAAGGATAGTTTTAAAGCTTCCCAAGGTTTAATTATTGTAAAATATTCCGGAGTATCTAGCCCGGATATGAGCAGCTTGAGAAAGACGCTAAAAGGCTCCGGCGCGGATCTTTTTGTGGTGAAGAATAGCATTGCCCGCAGGGTAATGAAGGAGTTAGGCTTTGAGGGGTTAATTCCGTCTATCCAGGCGCCATGCGGGTTGATTTTTTTCAAAGACGAGCCTGTGGATACCTCCCGGATATTATGCGCTTTTCGTAAAGAGCATGCCAAGCTGATATTGGAGGGTGGACTCTCAGATGATAAATTATTGACTTTAAGAGATATTGAAGTGATGAGCACTTTGCCCTCTAAAGATGCGTTAAGAGGGAAATTAGTGGCCACCTTAAATGCTCCAATTTTAAAGTTTGTGGTGGTTTTAAATCAAACGTTGAAGAAGTTTGTTTATTGTTTGGATCAGATAAAAAAAATAAAAGTCGATAGTCAATAGTCGATTGACTATCGGCCTATCAACTAAAACCGACGAAGGAGGTTTTTAAAATGGCAACTGCAAAATTGGAAGATTTAATTAAATCTATTGAAACGATGAGCGTGTTGGAGCTTTCGGATTTAGTTAAGGCTTTGGAAGAGAAATTCGGAGTGAGTGCGAATATGCCGGTGATGGCTGCTCCTGGCGCTGCTGGCCCCGCAGCCGCGGCGGTGGAAGAAAAAAGTTCTTTTAGCGTGATGTTGACCAGCTGTGGCGCAAATAAAATAGCGGTGATTAAAGAGGTGCGCACCATCACGAGCTTAGGCTTGAAAGAAGCCAAAGATTTAGTGGATGCCGCTCCGAAGGCGATTAAAGAAGGGGTGAGCAAGGATGAAGCCGCGGAGATGAAGAAGAAGTTAGAAGCCGTGGGCGCTACCGTAGAATTAAAGTAAGTGAGTGCTTGTGTTATGGGGTTCGTAGAACGACATAACACAATGCGCGAACTTATCCCCGCGTAAGCGGGGATCTTAGGCTCCCGCTTTCGCGGGAGTGACGAGTAGATATAATGGGAGTGACGAGTAGATATAATGGGAGTGACGAGTAGATTTAAGGATCGCTCATTAAAAAGATGATTAAACGAAGAAATTTTGCTAAGATTAAAGAAGTTTATGATTTACCGGATCTCTTAGATGTCCAGCTGGATACTTACCGTGAATTTTTGCAAATCGATGTTCCGGTAAGCGAAAAGAAGAACCAGGGGCTACAGGAAGTTTTTGGTGAAATCTTTCCGATTGAAAATTCTGACCGTTCCGTAAAGTTGGAGTTTGTCAGCTATTCTTTGGGTAAGCCCAAGTATACTATGGGTGAATCTAAAAATCGTTCGTTAACTTATGCCGCGCCATTAAAGGTAAAATTTCGCTTAACTACTCCGCATGAAACAAAAGAGCAGGACGCTTATTTTGGCGAAATACCCTTAATGACGGAAACCGGAACTTTTATTATTAATGGTGATGAGCGTGTAGTAGTTAGCCAGCTGCAGCGGTCTCCGGGGGTATCTTTTGAAGAGGAGCTGCATCCTACCGGTAAGAAGATATTTTATGGCCGGGTTATCCCTTATCGGGGCGCCTGGCTGGAGTTTAAATATGACCTTACGGAAACAATCACTGCCTATGTGGACCGGCGCAGAAATTTTCCCGCCACCCAGATTTTAAGGATCCTGGGTTTTTCCGAAGATAGCCAGATATTTGCTGCTTTTGGAAAAGAGCATCCGGAAATCGTTAATACTTTAAAGAAAGATTATACTAAAAATAAAGAGGAAGCCTACCTTGATTTTTACCGTAAAATGCGTCCCACGGAGCCGGTAACTAAAGAGGCAGCCGAAGGATTATTTTATAGATTATTTTTTGATCCCGCTAGATACGATTTGGAGAGAGCGGGACGTTTTATTTTAAATCGTAAACTCGGTATGGAAGTGTCTTTGGAGAAAAGGATACTGGATTCGGATACCGTAATTAAAGTCATTGAGTATTTGATTAAGTTAAATGATGGCACCGGCAAGATTGATGATATTGACCATTTAGGAAATCGCCGCGTAAAAAGTGTCGGGGAATTGGTGCAAAATCAGGTGCGCATCGGCCTTTCCCGGGTGGAACGTTCGATTAAAGAAAGATTAAGCATTTTAGGTGAGTTTGATAATTTAAATGTGCACTATTTGATTAATTCTAAACTGTTGAGCAATCAGATTCGCGATTTTTTTGGGCGTAGTCAGTTATCTCAGTTTATGGACCAGATTAATCCTTTGGCGGAAATGACGCATAAGCGTCGTTTAAGCGCTTTAGGCCCAGGAGGGCTCTCACGGGAAAGAGCAGGGTTTGAAGTTAGGGACATTCATCCTTCGCATTACGGAAGGGTCTGCCCGATTGAGACACCGGAAGGGCCTAATATCGGCTTAATTGCCTCGCTGAGCTGTTTTGCGCGGATCAATCCTTTGGGCTTAATTGAGACTCCTTACCGTAAAGTTGAAGACGGCCGGGTAACGAAAAAGTTTGAATATTTAACTGCTGATATTGAAGAGGATAAATTTATTGCCCAGGCGGATGTTCCGCTAGATAGTGAAGGCCGCTTTACGGATAAATTTGTGACCTGCCGCTATAAGGATGATTTTCCTAAGGTGCCGGGTAAAGATGTGCAATATATGGATGTTTCCGCGAAACAGTTGGTTTCGGTAGCGGCATCCTTAATTCCTTTCTTAGAACATGACGATGCTAACCGTGCCCTTATGGGATCAAACATGCAGAGGCAGGCGGTGCCATTGATGATTACGGAAGCGCCTTTAGTCGGCACGGATATGGAAGGCAAGGTGGCGCAGGATTCCGGAACCGTGGTTATGGCCCAGGCTAGCGGGAAAGTAACCAGCGTGGATGCGGCCGCCATTACGATCGGCAAGAAAATTTATCATTTGAAAAAATTTCTGCGCACCAACGCGGACACTTCCATAAATCAAAGGCCGTTAGTGAAATTAGGCGACCACGTGGAAGCGGATCAACCGATTGCCGATGGTATTGCCACTAAAGAAGGTGAATTGGCTTTAGGCAAAAATGTCCTGGTGGCCTTAATGCCTTGGAGAGGTTATAATTTTGAGGACGCTATTTTGATTAGCGAAAGATTAGTTAAGATTGACGCTTTTACTTCTATTCATATTGAAGAATTTGATATTGAAGCCGCGGAAACCAGGTTAGGCAACGAAGAGATTACCCGTGATATTCCCAATGTCAGCGAGGAGGCTTTAAGGAACCTGGATGAGGAGGGGATTATCCGCGTGGGGGCAGAAGTCGCCGCCGGAGATATTTTAGTGGGTAAAATTACGCCTAAAACTGATTCTGAGCCTAGCCCGGAAGAAAGATTGCTGCGGGCGATATTCGGCGAGAAGGCCGGTGATGTGCGCGATACTTCTTTGATTGTTCCTCCGGGAGTGGAAGGAGTAGTGATTGATGTGCATGTCTTTGCGCGCAAGGATCGCGGGCGTAAAACCAAAGAAGAAAAAACTAAAGAGTTAGCTAAAATCCGCGAGCTCAAAGCTTATTATAAACAGGAGATTGAATTTATACAGACCGAGAAAACTTTACGTTTGTCTCAAGTATTGGGGATTGATAAGAAAAAAGTAGAAAAGTTTGATTTTAGCGAGCATGCCGAAGCCAAGATTTTAGCGGTTTCTTTTGACGAGCAAATGCAGGAGCTTATCTCTGAAGAGGATCAGGAGATTGAGAAGGTGCGCCGCGGGGATGAATTACCTACGGGTATTTTAAAAAGAGTGGTGGTTTATGTGGCCACTAAGCGTAAGCTTTCTGAAGGTGATAAACTTGCCGGCCGTCATGGCAACAAAGGTGTGGTCGCCAGGATTATTCCGGAAGAAAATATGCCTTATATGCCCGATGGTACGCCGGTAGATGTGGTTTTGAATCCATTGGGTGTGCCTTCGCGTATGAATGTCGGCCAGATTTTGGAATGCCATTTAGGCTGGGCGGCGAATGCCTTGGGCATAAGAGTTAGCTGTCCGGTATTTGACGGGGCCAAGGAGTGGGAGATTAAAGAATTACTTAAAAAAGCCGGGCTCCCCGAAGATGGCAAGATTACTCTTTATGATGGTTATAGCGGAGAGCCCTTTGATCAAAGAGTAACGGTAGGGTATATGTATATTTTAAAACTCATCCATTTAGTTGATGAGAAAATTCATGCCCGTTCGATTGGGCCATATTCCTTAGTTACGCAACAGCCTTTAGGCGGTAAAGCGCAATTTGGCGGGCAGAGATTAGGGGAGATGGAAGTTTGGGCGCTCGAGGCATACGGGGCGGCATTCACTTTGCAGGAAATGCTTACGGTTAAGAGCGATGATGTCAGCGGCAGAACGCGTATTTATGAAGCGATTGTTAAGGGGGAGCAGCGCCTAACGCACGGGACTCCAGAGTCATTTAATGTTTTAATCAAAGAATTACAAGGCTTGTGCCTTGATATCCGGACAGAAAAGGTTAAATAATGGAAGAGATCGTATCCTTTGATAGTATTTCAATTAAGATTGCCAGCCCGC
>JAZDEW010000029.1:0-5520 GCA_043808425.1 Candidatus Omnitrophota bacterium | reverse complement strand
TAAGACTTTGCCTTTTTGCGCTAAAATATCCGCTATAGCATCAATGAGAAATTTTGAAAATAAGGCTTTGCTTTTTCTTTCTGCGTAAGCAAGCCGGCGTAGATCAATTACCTTTACCTCCGGATAGGCAAACTTAGACCGAATAATCTGGTATTCAAACTTATTCCTCTCGACAAGATAGAAGCTTTCCAAAGAAGGGCTGTGGCTGCCCAGAATAATCTTAGCTGCTTCAATATCCGCGCGCATCCTGGCTACCTCCCTAACATGGTAATGCGGCGCCTGTTCCTGTTTATAAACCTGGTTTTCCTCTTGGTCAACAATCACTAAACCTAAATTATTTACCGGAGCAAAAACGCTGGAGCGCGTGCCCAAAACCACACTAAAATCTGAACTCTTTATCGATATCCAAACATCGAGCTCCTTAGGCTGTTTACGATATAAAACCTGAGGAATAATCTTTAACCCCTGCTGGATTATCTCCTTAGCTTTAAGCACCGCGTTAACATCAGTGAATATAACAATAACTGATTTTCGGTTTGAAATTGCAAGCTTAATCTCATCAAGATAAACCTCCATCCGATTATACCCCTGCAGCAGAAGCGACCGAGGGCAAAATGCCCGAGTAAGTGCTAATCCCAAAGGGGCGAGGCTAATCCCTTTCCCTTTCCTTATTTCATTCGGCAACGCCGCTTCAATTGCTTCCCCCCAAGAACAACAATAATAATCTGCTAACTGACAAGTTAACAAAAGCATTTTCTCGCCTAAAATCGGCTCCGCATCAATTAAGGTTGAAATTTCTTTTAACTTTTTAATAGTCGTTCTATGACTTAACCCCAAAATATAGGCAACCTCTTTTTTATTCCGGAAGTTAACCCAAACCCTGGAGCCAATCCTAACTTTATCTTCTAAGCTAAGCGGAACAATATAATCAAATGGGCCTGCAATAGGCAGGCCTAATCCAACCTTAGCGTATAACACTAGCTAACTCCTGACAGGCAAAAGGCTTCTGGATCTTTCTGATCCTTTGCCTTAATTCTAAAATTTTTTGCGGATTGCTTTTTAAATCCAGAACAAAATTCTTTATTTCCTCAATGGTTTTAAAGCTTACTCCAATATTATATTCGGCTAAAGCTTTTAGATTAGCTGTTTCCTGGCCCGGGATAGCGCTAATAAAGATCACCGGCAACTCCATAATCAATACTTCAGTAATTGTCGCTCCTCCGGGCTTAGTAATCATCACCTGCGACGCGGCCATTAACTCTTCGGTATTTGTAACGAATCCATAAACCTTGACATTCTCCAGGTTCCTTTTAAGCAACCTGGCATAGAGTTTATTATTCCCGGCGCAAACCACCAATACCTGACAATCTTTATGCAACGCCTCCACAATCTCTTCTAGCGGCCCAAAACCAAAAGAACCGGTCATTAAGAGTACAGTAAACTTCTTATAATCTATCCCGATTTTATGGCAGATGATTCTGCGATCAAAATGCCGTAAGAATTTCGGGTCAAATGGCAGGCCCAAAACACTGATCTTTTCAACTCCCACCCCTTCTAAAGCTAATCTATCCTGAGTAAACTTTGAAGCCACCACATACAAATCTGTTCCAGGAGAAACCCAAAAAGGATGTACCCCGTAATCGGTAATAACCGTAATTAATTTCGAGGTAATTTTATTTTTTTTCTTAAGCGTTGCCGCTAACTCTGAGGGAAGGAAATGCGTAGAAATAATCACCTCAGGATTTTCCTTAATAAAATAGCGGATTAATCTCTGAGAGTTAATGCAATTAATTATTCGCGCTAGATGACGGCTAAATGGCCGCAAAAATCTGGAATCCGTAGCCCAAAATGCCCAGTGCCATAAAGTAGTGGCATACTGAATTAAAAAAGAGTAACCTTTAGTATAATCAAATTTAAATAAGGCATTGGTTTTATCCAAAGCATCCAAAAGCACTAAATCTAAATCCGGCGAATGCTCTTTTAAATAATTATAAATCGCTTCAGCCGCCCGGCGATGACCCGCCCCAGCTGAAGCATGAACAATCAATACTTTCATATGTAGACAGTGTAGATAACCATCTCAAGCTCTTTAAGATACAAAACAAATATTTAAAGTAAGAATTTTGCTGCTTCCAGAAGATCCTTAAACACAAAATCCGGTTTGGCTTCCCAGTTCTTTTGATTAGACAATTTCTCTTTACCGGAAAAAATCAGAATGGATTTAGCGCCCACAGCATGCGCAGTAAGCACATCGCGAATCGTATCGCCCACAAAATAGGATTTCTTCAAGTTAATCTTAAATTGCCGCGCGGCTTGCTTAAGCAAACCCGGCTTGGGCTTGCGGCAGGAACAGCCTGCTTCTTTACGGTGCGTGCAATAATAAACCTTGGTGATTTTACCACCTGCCTGCTTAATATCCTCAAGCATTTTAGAAGTTATTCTATCTAACGTCTTTTGAGAATAAGTGCCTTTATCCACTCCGGCCTGATTAGATACTACAAATATTCCATATCCCTTCCTGCTTAAAAGAGCGATTGCTTGCCTAGCGCGGGGCAAAAACTTAAATTTTCTTAAAGAAGTAACATAGCACCTGTCGCCGGGATATTTGTTGATAACTCCATCTCGATCTAAAAAAATGTTTTTCATAATTTTAACCCACTAAGAGGAGGCTAAATGCAGCCGAAAAACATTCATCGGCAGGATCCGCTAGCAACAGGACCAATTAGCTTTTTTTATTTTTCATTTCCAGAAACTTTGCGTAACTTAAAATCTGATACAGGGTGTCAAAGAAAGCAATGATAAATCCATACATACCATCCTTATGCCCCTTCTTTCCAAAATATCTCCTAAAAAACCTATCCACTGCTCTCCAGGTAGCCCAAAGCAACGTCATTTTGCGGCCAGTATCCAGCCACTTTTGCGCCTCCAAAGTCGACTGCCGATTAACGCTGGCTAAAAAGTGCTCCAGGTCAGGATACCCCTGATGAATAATATCAGCATGCAAATGCCCACAAACCCCATCGATAAAAGCCCGCGGGTGCACCAATGCCTCTTCATACTTGAATTTATCTTTTTTAAACAAGCGCACCTTGGACGCCGGATACCAGCCACCGTATTTTACCCAATAATTACTGATATAATTACGCAAAGGAATATCATAAGCCACAAATTCATCCGTTTCGGTTGCTTGCTCAATGGCAATTTTAAGCTCAGGCATAACGATTTCATCTGCATCTAAGCTCAAAACCCAATTATTACGAGCTTGCCCATACGCCCAATTCCTATGCCTGCCCTCTATATCCATTTTCCTGTGCAAAACTCTGGCTTCCGCTACGCACTTTTTAACAATTTCAACCGTTTTATCCGTACTCTCATCATCAACCACAATAATTTCATCTGCCCATTTCACTGACTCAAGACAGGCGGAAATACAAGCCTCTTCATTCTTAGTTAAAATTACCACGGATAGTTTAGCCATTAATTTTCTCCTGAATATGCGCTTTTACAATATTCTCTCACTGATTGAACAATATAATCCTGCTCTTCTTGAGTCAACTCCGGATAAATTGGTAAAGTAAATGTTTGCTTGGCCGCCTTTTCCGCCTGCGGAAAATCCCCCGTTTTATACCCTAAATATTTAAAGCATTTTTGCAGATGCAGCGGCAGCGGATAAAATACCCGCGAATCAATGCCTCTGGCCTGCAAATAATCCATAAATTTTTTATTTGAATAAGTCGACTTTAAAACATATTGATGGTAAATATGTGTTGAGTAATCCGGCACAAACGGCGTTGTGATGATTGATAAACCGTTCAAACTCTTATTATAATACTGTGCAACCTCCTGCCTTGCCTTATTCCACTTATTTAAATATTTTAGCTTAACATCCAACACGACTGCCTGAATTGTATCGAGGCGATTATTGCGGCCTAAAACCAGATGATAATATTTATTTTCATTCCCCTGATTACGTAAAATATTCAGCCTTTTAGCCACCACTTTATTATTCGTCAAAATTAATCCCGCATCGCCAAAAGCCCCCAAATTCTTACCTGGATAAAAACTCACTGCCCCACAATCACCCAATGTCCCGGCTTTCTTAGCTCCTGAGCGCCTGCCGCTAGGTAAATATTCCGCGCCAAACGCCTGCGCCGCATCCTCAACTACTTTTAATTTATATTTAAGCGCCAACTTCAATATCCCATCCATATCCGCGCACTGCCCATAAAGATGCACCGGGATAATTGCCTTAATTTTTAGCCTCCTGCGCCGATTATTTCTTAAGAGTATCTCTTCAATACTCTTACACGAAATATTATAAGTATCTCGGTCAATATCCGCAAAAACCGGCCGCGCCCCGATACTTGCCACAGCTCCAGCCGTAGCATAATAGGTAAAGGTAGGACAAATCACCCCGTCTCCGGGGGTAATTCCCAAGGCAATCAAAGCCAGAGCTAAAGCATCAGTCCCATTTGAAACTCCAATTGCATATTTTGCATTACAGTATTTTGCCGCATTTTCCTCAAACCTATTAACACCCGCGCCCAAAACAAAGCTGGTATTATCAATCACCTCATTTATCGCCGCCTCAATCTCCTGACGAATTGGCGCAATCTGTTTTTTAAGATCCAAAGCTGGTATTTTCATAATTTTTTATAAACAAATTAGACGCTCTAGCTAACTGTTTGGTTACTTAATAACCTCACCGCTGCATCTAACACTGCCTCCACACTCACCTGTTTTAAGCATTGCTTATCCTGATCACAAACCGGCAACCGGAAATGCTTATAACACGGCCGGCAAACCATATCCCATTTTAAAACTACATGGCCGCTGCTCAAAGGAAACGGCCCGTATACTTTTTCATTCACCGGCCCGAATACTGAAACTGATTTTACCCCCAACGCTACTGCCATATGCATTGGCCCGCCATCATTGGAAATCAGTAAATTGCAATTCTTAATTATTCCCGGTAAGATCTCTAACCCTGTCTTATTCGTCAAATCTATCGGTTTATTGCGCATCGCATGCACCATTACCTCCGCAATCTTGCGCTCTGATTCATCACCCAAAATTACTACCTTGGCCTTAAGCTCATCGATTAATCTATCCGCCACTTGAGCAAACTTTAATACCGGCCAGTGTTTATAAGCTGCGTCTTTGCCCCAACTTCCTCCGGCTCCTGGCGCAATACCAATTACCAGATCATTTTCTTCAATTTTAGATGCCGCAAGCATATCCCTTGCCTTTAATTCACTATTTAAAGAAACAGTCAAAGATAAATTTTTCTCAAAAACCGGAATATCTAAAAATTTAAGCAACTCTAAATAATATTCCACCACATGTTTATCCTGATAGCCATCTAGATCCACGCGTTGATTAAGAAATCTCCCCCGGCCTTGATAATTAAATCCAATGCGCTTAGCAATCCCCAGTATTTTTGCCAATAAACTATAGCGGTGATCAAGAGAAAAATCAAGGCAAATATCAAAACGCTCTTTTTTTATCTCTCGGGCTAGT
>JAZDEW010000028.1:0-30737 GCA_043808425.1 Candidatus Omnitrophota bacterium | reverse complement strand
TTTTTTATAGAGTATTTGACGAAATTTGATGATGAGGAAAGCGTTAAGCGTATCGGTAAGATATTTCTAAAAGTCTTAGAGACCGCCACGCCTACTTTCAGACAGGAAGATATTCAGTCACTTGTTGAGCGGCTTTATAAGGTTGGTGAAAAGGATATTGTTATTAAAGCAGGCGCTGATAATATCTGTAACACTTATGGCAGGCGCGGGATCCATTTTCTCAAAGATCTGTTTTATCAAAATCAGTAGGGTTAATTATGCCTGGGGAGTTCCGGGGACATAATACATAATTTGTTACGCGAATTGAAATAAAACTTTGCCAGATGAAGAAGGAATTCAATGGCGCATAAGGAACCGGAAACAATAGAGTTTAAGAAATCGGCCGCGGAGCTTAAAGAAGCGGTCGTCGCGATCGCGGCTATGTTTAATATGAATGACCGCGCGTATGTTCGCGTTGGTGAGTCGGGAAAGGCTCGGATATGAAATCTAAAAAAATCGGTAAGAAAATTATTCCAAAACAATATCCTGAAGGCACTTCAGATAAGCGTGTTTTTTTTGGAAACAATAAGTCAGAAGTTGGGTTTCCTGTCGGATCACCTGTAGCTGTTGTTTCTAAAAGCTATGCTTCGTTCCTTGGCGCCCTTAAATCTCGAATTCGCCAAGAGCGGCTAAGGGTTGTTTTAGCAAGCAATGCCGCTTTAGTCAATCTGTATTGGGATATTGGCAAGGCCATACTCGAAAAACAGGAGAAAGAAGGCTGGGGCGCGAAAGTTATTGACCGGCTTTCATTTGATTTAAGAAAAGAGTTTATAGATATGAGAGGATTTTCTCCGCGTAATCTTAAATATATGCGTGCTTTTGCCGCGGCTTGGCCGGAAAAGTCAATTGTGCAAGAGGCGCTTGCACAAATAACGTGGTATCATAATCTCGCTTTACTGGATAAATTGGCCGATCCTGAAGTACGTATTTGGTACGCGCGTAATACTGTTAAATATGGTTGGAGCCGGAATATTCTTGCCGCGCAAATTGATTTGAAGCTTTATGAGCGAAAAGGCAAGGCGATTAATAATTTTTCATTAGCTCTGCCTCCGGCTGATTCTGATATGGCTGTGCAGGTTTTTAAAGACCCCTACATATTCGATTTTTTAGGTACAGCCGATACGCGCAGAGAAAAAGAAGTTGAGCAAGCGTTAGTGGATCATATTCAGCGTTTTTTGTTGGAACTCGGACAAGGGTTCGCGTTTGTCGGCCGACAGGTGCACCTTGAGCTTGGTGACAGCGATTTCTATATTGACCTTTTGTTTTATCACCTCAAACTTCGCTGTTTTGTGGTGATTGAACTTAAAGCCGGAGATTTTGATCCGGGATATGTAAGTAAGTTAAATATGTATTTGAACGTGGTTGATGATATTTTGCGCCATCCAGAAGATAAGCCAACTATCGGTTTATTATTGGTAAAACGAAAAAACAAACTCGTTGCTGAATATGCCTTGCGCGGATATACAAAACTAATTGGCGTTGCGCAATGGCAGGCCCAGATTACCCATTCATTGCCCGAATTTTTGAAGACAAGCCTTCCGACGATTGAGGAGATTGAAAAAGAAATGAGTAAGGGTATAGGCAAAGCAAAAAAATAAATGGGAGGTTCAGGGTTAACGTATGGGGACATTACAAGGCGCAGAATATTATATCTCTAAAAGTATGGGCAAGGCGATCATGGATTACGTGATGATTACTGCCGGCGATAAAATAGCGGTGGCTATCTCTGGCGGTAAGGATAGCTTGACCTTGCTTAAATTTCTAAAAGATAGGCAGAAATTCGTGCCGGCTAAATATGAATTATTGGCGGTGCACGTGGATATGGGGTATCCCTGCCATCATCCAAAAATTCTCGCCGAGTATTTTAAAAAGATTGGAGTAGAGTATCATATTGAAAAAATAGATATATTAAAGGGCAAGAGCCGTAAGGATATCTCTTGTTTCTGGTGTTCCTGGAACCGGCGTAAGGCGCTTTTTGAGGTGACCAAGCGTTTTGAGTGCACCAAGTTGGCTTTGGGGCATCATAAGGATGATATTATTGAAACTATTTTAATGAATATGTTTTTTAATGGCGAGATTTCGTCAATGAATCCCAAGCAGGTGCTTTTTAAGGGGGCAATAACCATTATCCGGCCGCTAGCTTATGTAGATGAGGATTTAATCGTAAAGGTGGCCAAGGAGTTGGAGTTTCCCCATCATAAATGTACTTGCCCTAATTCGGTTACCTCCAAACGTACTAAAATTACCGAAATAATCAAGGGGTTAAAAAAGGATTGTCCGGATATAAAGACTAATATTTTTAGAAGCATAAAAAGAATTAGATCGGAATATTTGCTTT
Source organism: Candidatus Omnitrophota bacterium (assembly GCA_043808425.1). Taxonomy (GTDB): domain Bacteria; phylum Omnitrophota; class Gorgyraeia; order Gygaellales; family Profunditerraquicolaceae; genus UBA6249. The sequence continues at coordinate 28,360 of JAZDEW010000028.1, read as the reverse complement.
AATCACTAAGCGAGCGGTGGTATAATAATCTTATGAATATCCTGGTGGCAGTATTATTTTTGGTTTTAGCCGGATTTATTGTGGCGGTGGTGCTAAAAATTTCCTCTCAGGTTAATGAGCGCCTGAATCAAATGAATCAGTCTATTCAGGAGGCCAATAAAATTATCGGCCAGAATTTAGGCAGCGCCACTTCTGCTTTTGGCAATGTAAAAGAGCAGCTGGGAAAATTAGAGGAGACCAATAAGCAGATTATTGCCATAAGTAAAGATATCTCCAGCCTTCAGGATCTTCTGCGCGCCCCGAAGTTTCGCGGGGCAATGGGAGAAACTTTATTAGAGAACTTACTTTCCCAGGTTTTGCCTAAAGAGCATTATCAGGCGCAGTATCATTTTAAAAATGGTGATGCCGTAGACGCGGTTATCCGGCTGGGGGAGCGGTTAGTTCCGGTGGATGCTAAATTTAGTTTAGAGAACTTTCAAAAGATGATCGAGGCCGCGGATGAGCAAAATAAAGAAAGTTTTCGTAAAAAATTTATTCAGGATATAAAAAATCGCATCAATGAAATTGCCGCGAAATATATTTTACCGGCGGAAAATACTTATGATTTTGCCCTGATGTATATTCCGGCGGAGAATGTTTATTATGAGGTAATTATCAAGGAAGATATTTTTTCCTATAGCATGTCAAAAAAAGTAATTCCTGTCTCCCCGAATACCTTTTACGCGTATTTACAGGTAATTTGTTTGGGGTTACGCGGCCTCAAAGTTGAAGAGAATGCCAAAATGATTTTAAAAAGCTTAGGCGCTCTTTCTATTGAAACGGATAAATTTAAAGAAGACTTTAATATTTTAGGCAGCCATCTGATTAATGCCAAAACCAAGTATGATGATGCGCAGAAGCGTTTTGATAAGGTTTCTGAGCGCTTGATAAATATTCAGGATACTAAGTCTATAGAACCTTAAAATAAAAAGAATAAAGGTACCAGTTCTATTTTTTCTTCGAGACTATTTTAAAAAAATAGAACCGGTCCCTTTATTCGATAAGTTAACCTGTGATTTATAGTGTTCGTGTAAGCCCGCGCGCCAGCCGCAATCGGGTTGAGCAAATTGGAGATATTTTGAAGGTTCATTTAACTAAGCCGGCGGCCGATGGCCAGGCTAACGCGCAGTTGATTGATTTATTAAGCGCGCATTTTAAAATTAAAAAATTTCAGATTAGTATAAAAAGCGGCCTAAGATGCCGCCATAAACTGGTAGAAATAGATGCCGTCATTTAATCCCTTGGAAAAATTTGGCATAGGCTCAGTGGTCGCGGCTTTTAGCAAGCGGCAGGATGGGAACATGTCTTTTTCTTATGGAGACACTCGGGATTCTTTAGGGAATCGTAAAAAATTTCTTTCCGGTTTAGGTATTGATTATCGAAAATTAATTACCGCCAAACAGGCGCATGGGAAGAATGTCGAATATGTAATTGAAAAAGATAAGGGTATGGGCGCTTTAGATTACGAAAGTTCGATTATGGATACGGATGGTTTTATAACTGATCAGCCGGGCGTTCCGCTAGCGATATTAACCGCGGATTGTTTATCCGTTTTCATTTATGATCCTGTACGTCCGGCGATTGCCATTTTACATGCGGGTTGGCGCGGCACTCAAAAGAATATTGCCCAAGCAGGGGTTAGCCGGATGCGGGAAAAATTTGGCAGCCAGCCCGAAGATTTACAGGTTGGTTTTGGGCCGTCTATTCGCGCGTGTTGTTTTGAAGTTGAAAAAGACTTTAAAAACAATTTTACCTTTGGACTATTAAAGAAAGATGGCCGGATTTTCATGGATATCGCTTTGATTAATCAAAGACAGTTGGTTGATTGCGGCGTAAGAGAAAATAATATTTTTGATCCTGAGTTTTGTACTTTCTCTGATGATGATTTTTTTTCATTTCGTAAAGAAGCTAAGGATGCCGGCAGGTTGATTTCGGTGATCATGCTTAAATGATTGTCAAATACGTATTGGAATTTGTTTTACACGCTAAAGATAGCTCGCCAAAAATCATTAAGAACGCGCTGGCGGAGTTTGGCAATGATTTGGTAGTTGTGGATTGTCAAAATGCGGATGAGAATTGCAATTATCAAGTGAGCATGACTACGCAGGATCCTACTTTGGTTTTTGACCTCTGCTCGCAATTGGGTAGAATCAGATCAGTTAAGGTGAATGAGAGTATTTGTTGAATGCCGTAATTATACATGGTATGATTACTTCAATATAGAGGTTAACTAAAGTTATGTATATTATTGTTTTGGTTACTGCCAAAGATAAAAAAGAGGCGCAAAAGATTTCCGTCGGCCTGGTTAAGGCCAAATTAGCCGCTTGCGTTAATATTGTTGATGGAGTTAATTCCATATTTTTCTGGGCGGGAAAAATCGATCAGGCTAAGGAATTGCTGCTGCTGATCAAATCCAAGCAAGAGAAATTATCCCAAATTATTAAATTGGTCAGGTCTTTGCATAGCTATGAGATCCCGGAAATTATTGCTATTCCTATAATTGCCGGAGATCGGCCATACTTAAGGTGGATTGATGCTGCTCTCCGGTAGTCCGTTCGATTTTATTCTTGCTTTTTTTGGAGGATTACTCGCCTCCTTTACTCCTTGTGTGTATCCGCTTATTCCCATTAGCGCCGGATACATAGTCGGTAACGCGCAGAATTCTAAAATTAAAGGATTCTTATTAAGTTTATTTTATGTTACCGGTATCGCCATTACATATTCTTTCTTAGGAATCCTGGCCGTATTAAGCGGCAGAATATTTGGGGAATTCAGCGTAAATCCTTTAGTTAATCTTATCTCTGGAGTCCTCATCTTAATTTTCGGGCTTTCTATGTTTGATTTGTTTCATTTTAATTTTACTTTAAATTTAAAGCTTCCCATTCACCGAAAAAAAAGTTATTTTTTGGCTTTATTATTAGGATTAATTTCAGGATTAATGATTTCGCCCTGCCTTACGCCTATTTTGGGCGCGATTTTGACGTATTTATCAACTACGAAAAATATATTCTACGGTGGATTTTTATTACTTAGCTTTTCTTATGGCATGGGTATGGTTTTTATTTTAATCGGTACTTTTGGAGTTAGTTTTACCGGGCTGCCTAAGAGCGGCAAGTGGATGGTTGTCATTAAAAAAGTTTGCGCGGTAATTATTGTTTTAACCGGTGTGTATTTTATTTTAACAGCCATAAGGAGATTTTAATGCAAATATTTAGAAAATTTAGAGTTTGGTTATTTACGGGATTGATTTTTTTAGTTTTAGGCTTTGCTAAAGAAGCCTTAGCCGGTGATATTATCTTAAATGATTTAAGCGGCAAAGCAGTGAATGTTTCCACCTTTAATGGCCATCCGGCGATTCTTTTCTTTTGGACGAGCTGGTGTCCTTATTGCCGTACGGAAATTAAGGCGTTGAATCAGGGGTATGCTCAAATAAAGGAGGAAGGTATAGTTGTTTTTGGTGTTAATATTGGCGAGTCGCCAGATAAGGTACGGGGTTTTTTTAAGGATTATCCGCTCAACTTTGGTATACTTTTAGATTCAAAGGCCAAGTTGGCCGAGAAATACGGTGTTCTCGGTGTTCCTACCTATGTATTTTTAGATAAAACCGGCCAGGTGATTTCGCAGTACCATACTTTACCTGAGAATTATAAAAGTTTATTGTTTAAGTAATTTACGAAAAATGAGTAAATTTTACGATTTAGTTGAGGAGATTTGTATTCAGGACGCGCGGTATAAGCCGGATGCCTATGAATTTGTACTACAAGGTTTAGGCTTTACGCAGAATAAGCTAAAAAAAACATCGCATGTTTCCGGCGTTGAGCTTGCCGGGGGTTTGCGTGATTACGCCATTAATCAGTATGGGGCTTTAGCGGGTAGGGTTTTATCTTATTGGGGAATAAACCAGACGCAGGATTTTGGCAATATTGTTTTTAATATGATTGGAAAAAAACTTTTATCCAAGACTAAAGAAGATGTTCTGCTTGATTTTGATGCGGTTTATGATTTTAAGACGGCTTTTTCCAATGTTTTAGCGGATAGCGTAATTGAGGGGTTTAAAGGAAGAACATGATTAATAAAAATATTAAGGAGCTTATTGAATCCAGGGGGTTTATCAATGTAGCAACTTGTGATTTGAAGGCTAGGCCTAATGCTGCGCCCAAGTTCCTGTTAAAGGTAGAAACTAATTACATCTATCTGGTAGATTATATTATCGGAAAGACTTTTCGTAATCTTATGGTTAATCCGCATGTTTCGCTTTCATTTTTTGATAATGATACTCTGGTGGGGTATCAGATGAATGGCGAGGTTCAGATTGTGGATAGCGGCCCGGAGTATTCGGCCGCACTGCATGATTTAGCCTGCAAAGAAATTGACTTATCTGCAACCAGAATTATTGATGGGGTAATTAAGGGGCAGGCGCACAAGGCTTATGAGGTAGCTGCTTCTAATCAATTTATAATTTTGAAGGTTAAAGTTGGGGAGATAGTTCAAATGCATCCTAGCGGTATATTGCGGCGGGAAAAAGTATGACGAATTTAAAAGGCCTGGCCATCGGTATTGGCAGCCTTCCTTTAATTGATGCCCAAAGCGCCGTAGATTTAATTCTGCGCTATGTTCCTGCCGCTCCCTTTTGGCCGCAACTGCCTAAGGGTAATGCGCGTGAAGGGATGCTGGCGCAGTTTAGCGAAAACCTGCCCGGGCTTAAGCTTGAGGGTGGTAATTTAGGGTTCATCTCCGTGGATAAAGATAAAGAGCTGGAATTGTTTTATGAAAGATTTATCTCCCAGGATCTGGAATATTTTAGAATAAATCCGGATTTTGCCCGGGGCTTATATGCTCTTTATGAGCGTTTTAATAGCATGGATTTATCCGGCGTAGAGTTTATCAAGTGCCAGGTTACCGGGCCTTTTACTTTTTGTTCCGGAATAAAGGATGCCGAAGGCAAAATTATTTTGCATGATGCAGTGCTGATGCAGGCAATGGTTAAAGGTTTAGGGATGAAGGCGCTCTGGCAGCTGGAGTATTTTAAGAAATTTGGCAAAAAAATGATCATGTTTTTTGATGAACCTTATTTAACCGGAGTAGGTTCCGCTTATACGCCGGTTACGCGTAACCAGGTTATTGATGTTTACTCTGAATTGGTAGAGGCCCTAAAAAATCAAGGCAGCTTAATTGGCATACATTGCTGTGGAAATACTGATTGGTCAATGCTTACCGATGTTGCTGGTATTGATATTATTAATTTCGATGCTTTTAATTTTCAGGAGAGGTTTGTGCTTTACGCGGATGACCTTAATCGTTTCCTTAAAAATGGAGGGATTATCTGTTGGGGAATTGTTCCTACTCAGGAATTTAATACTCAGCAGAGTCCCGAGTTACTGGCGCAAAAGATAGAATTTGGCTTGGGATTGCTGGTTAAGAAGGGAATTGACCGCCAGCTCTTATTAGAAAGGCTCTTGATCAGCCCGGCTTGTGGCCTAGGCACCTTAGATGCCCAAAAGGCAGAAGGAATTTTAAGCCTGCTTAACCAAACTAGCCTGTTTATCCGCAAAAACCTTTAAAAATAAATCATTTGACAAAAGCAGCTTAAGTTATATAATTAAACAATCGTTTTGGTCGATTTTTACAGTATTAGGAAAAACTACTCAATTAGGAGTATGATGAAGGAAATTAGGATTCATGCCCGCGCCGGACAGGGCGCCATTACTACGGCGACATTATTGGGGTTTAGCTATTTTAATGAAGGTAAATTCCCTTATGCTTTTCCCAATTTTGGGGCAGCCAGGATGGGTGCGCCGATGAATGCGTTTGTGCGGGTCGATAGCAATCCGGTGCGTTTACGCAGCCAGATTTATGAGCCGAATTACGTAATTATCGTTGATCCTACGTTGCTGCGCGGGTTTAATTGCTTTTCCGGGTTAAGAGAAGATGGGATTGCGATTATTAATGGCAAAGAGGACATGGATCTGCCGAAGTTAAAGGCTAAGCAGAAGGTTTTCTTGGTTCCGGCTAATGAAATTGCTTTAAGAAATATCGGCCGCCCACTGGGAAATACTGCTCTGATTGGTGCTTTTGCCGCGGCGACCGGAGAATTAAAATTAGATAATCTTATTGCCGTGGTTAAAAATCGTTTTAGCGGCAAGGCCCAGGAAGGTAATATACAGGCAGTTAAAGAAGGTTTTGAATTTATTAATAAATTAAAGGCTTGCCCGCTGGCAGGTAAGAATAAATGTTTGGACCGTTAAATGTAAGGCCATCAGAAAGCAAGGGTGACAAAACCGGCAGCTGGAGAACTCAGCTGCGGCCGCATTATTTACATAAGGATTGTATTGCCTGTCGGATGTGTTTGGTGATTTGTCCGGAAGGCTGCGTGCACGGAAAAGAGAAGAATGCTTTTTGGGCGGATTATAATTTTTGTAAGGGTTGTGGATTATGCGCGGAAATTTGTCCGAAGAAAGATATTGCCATGGTTTCTGAAGAATCTAAGGGTGAAGATAAATGAGAGAATTTGTAGAGGGGTCTCACGCGATAGCGCAAATTATTAAGGCTTGTCAGCCTGGAGTAATTTCTGCTTATCCCATTACGCCTCAGACGCATATTGTTGAAGATTTGGCTAAGTTTGTCGCCGATGGAGATCTTAAGGGGCAGTTTGTGAATGTTGAAAGTGAGCATTCCGCGGCTTCGGTAGTTTTAGGTGCTTCGGCTGCCGGTGTGCGGGTTTACACCGCCACCAGCTCTCAAGGATTATTCTATATGCAGGAGGTAGTTTTTAATATCGCCGGAATGCGCCTGCCGGTGGTCATGACTTGCGCGAATCGCGCGATAAGCGCTCCCATAAACATTTGGAATGACCAGCAGGATTCTATATCTTTGCGGGATGCCGGATGGATTCAGATTTACGCTGAGGATAACCAGGAAGCCGTGGATTTTCACTTGATCGCTTATCGTTTAGCCGAAGATAAAAGAGTGATGTTGCCGGTAATGGTTTGTATGGATGGTTTTATACTCACCCACGGCATGGAAACAGTGGATTTTCCGGAGCAAGATAAAGTAAATAAATTTTTACCAAATTATAATCCTTTGTATAAATTAGATCCGGCGGATCCTATCTCTATGGGGCTTTTAGCTGACCCGGATTATTATATGGAAACGCGATTTGCTATTCAGGAAACTATGAAGGCATCTTTGGACTATTTATCTGAAATTAGTAGTGAGTTTACCGTGGTTTTTGGCCGGGATTATAAAGATTTACTAGTCGAAGAGTACCAGTCTAAGGATGCCGATAAAGTGATTATCGCCATGGGTTCGGTTTGCGGCACGATCAAGGAAGTGGTGGATGAACAGCGCGCCAAAGGAAAAAAGGTTGGGCTCTTGCGCATCATTACCTATCGTCCATTTCCCTACGCCAGGGTTTATGAAGCGTTAAAAGATGTGACTCGGGTAGCAGTTTTAGATAAAGCTGTTTCTTTGGGAGCCTATGCGCCGATAGCCGTGGAGATAAAGGCGGCATTTTACGGTAAAAAGAACGGCCCTAAAGTAGTCAGCAGTTTTGTGGGCGGGTTAGGTGGAAGAGATATTACTTTAGAATCTATACATGAAGTATTTAGAAGGTTGATGGCTAAGGAAGTTAACTCTGATTTTATAGATTTAAAACCGGAGTTGCTCAAGGAAGAGTATGGAAAATAGCCCTTTATTTAAATCCGGGCATACTGCTTGCGCTGGCTGCGGTCAGGCGATTGCCGCGCGTTTAGTGGTGGAAGCGGCCGGGGCAAATACGATTATTGCTAATAATACCGGTTGCCTGGAAGTCTTTACTACTAAATATCCGGAGACTGCCTGGGGGGTACCCTGGATTCATTCTTTGTTTGAAAATTCCGCGGCGGTTGCTTCGGGCATTGAGGCAGCATTAATATATTTAGGTAAAAAAGATACGGTTAATGTGATTGCGCAGGGGGGAGACGGCTCAAGCGGAGATATTGGCTTACAGGCTTTAAGCGGCATGCTTGAGCGCGGCCATGATATTTTGTATGTTTGTCTTCCTCCTGAAACAGAACTTATCTTAGGAGATGGTTCAATTGTCGAGATTGGCGAATTTGTGGATAACCTTATTTCCCAGAATGAATTAAAAACTCAGAAACTATTGCTCTATTGTGATAGGGTTGTTCAGGAGAAAATATCCTGTTTTCATGGAGTCTCCATTTTTAATAATTTGGTTATCCCGGTAGAGCAGGTAAAGCAGGATGGCCTAAAGAGAGTAGAGATTGCTCCGGCTACAGGCAGGGTTCTGTCTTGGGATAAGAATCAATTTCTGCCGATGAATGTGATTTGCGCGCAGAGGAAAGAGTCAGGAAGGTCTCTGATTAAAATTACCACTGCTTCCGGGCAGAAATTAAGTTTGACTGGAGAGCATAAGGTTTTAATAGACGCGCTTGATGGCCCAAGATGGCAGAGGGCAGATTTGTTAAAAGTGAAAGATGAGCTTTTTGCCCCGCGTAAAATTTGGCTCGATACTGAGAATGAATTTTATCTGGTTGACTTTCTTGACGGCAATATAAAGGCGAAGATAAGCCTCTCAACAAAGGAGAAGATCAATCAAGTTTTAATCAAGAATTATGGGAGCATAAAAGAAGCGGCCAAAGTTATTGGGTTTAAATATTGGCAGATGAAAGAAAGAAATAGGTTGATAGATTTAGTCGGCCTGAAGAAAATATTTAAGGCGTCAACCGCCCTGAAATGGGAAGAGATCAGAGAAGAGCTGTTTTTTTTCGGCATCCAAGGCGGAAAAACTATGGAAATAAAAGATAAAAAGTTTACGGAGGAACTTATGTATCTTTTGGGCCTGATCAGTTCAGACGGCTCTCTGGATAATAAAACCCATGCCGTAATTTTTATCAATAAAAACGATTCTTTGCTCAAGGAATTCGAGGAAACATATTCTAAGTTATTTTATGGCAGAAAAATTTCGCGGTTTGTAAATAACGATGGGATAACTTATTTAACAATCTCAAATCCTATCCTGCATGCTTTGGCGGAAAGGTTACAGATAAAAACTGATCCCAAAGAATTAATAAAATTACCCGAGAGGCTCATTGCCGGGTTTATAAGAGGATTTTTTGACGGGGATGGCTATTGCGGGATTACAAAAACTAAACATTCTTTTGATGCCAAAATTATACTTTCTACTGTTGAAGAGAAACTTGCCAAGAGGCTGCGTCTTATGCTCCAGCGATTGGGAATCGCCTGTTCTGGGGTTGGGCGGACGGATAGATTTGATCTGGTTATTTATTCCAAAGAAGATATCAAGAACTTTTTTAATCTAGTATCCAGCAGGCATCCTAAACAGAGGGATGCCATGGAGAAAATAAAGAAATTATGGCAGACAAGAGAATCCCGCGGTAAGTTTTTTTCTATCGCGCCAAAAAACTGCGGCAAAATTATTGCGCGTATCTGCAAGGAAGAGGGTATTTCCATCACGAGGTTGGATAAAAAAAGAAATATCTGTTCATTGTCCGCTGGAGTAAGAAGGGCCACTAAAGAGAGATTTAAAAGATATCGGGAAGATTTAATCAAGATTATTCCTCAGGACAGAAAGAATTTATTTAAAGAGCTGGATTTATATTTAGAGGACGATTTTTATCTCGACCCCATAAAAAAAATTGAAATTATTCCGTCTAAATCCAAGTTTGTTTATGATATTACCGTCGACAATACGCACCTTTTTGTTCCGGAAGGCGCATTTGTGATTAGTAATTGCTATGATAACGAAGCTTACATGAATACGGGAATTCAGCGTAGCGGGCTTACTCCGTTCGATACCAATACTACGACTAGCCCTTCGGGCGCGCGGTCTTCGGGAAACATCCGTCCGAAAAAACCTATGCCGGAGATCTGCTTGGCGCATGGAATACCCTATGTGGCTTGCGCTTCCGCGGGTTTCCCGCAGGATTTAACGCGTAAAGTAAAAAAGGCTATTTCGATCAAAGGGCCTAAATATATTCAAGTGCATGTGCCTTGTCCTCTGGGCTGGCGTCATGAAACAAATCAGATGCTAGCGGTAGCAAGGTTAGCGGTAGAGACTGGACTTTATCCCTTGTTTGAATATGAAAATTGTGTTTTAGTTAATCGTAAGCAGATTGTACCCAAGCCGGTGGAAGAATATTTAAAGAGCCAGGGCAGATTTAAACACCTTCTCAATAATCCTGAAGAAATTAAAAAAATTCAGGAGATTGCGGATAATAATATAAAGAAATATAATTTAAAAGTAGAGGCTTAGGGTAGCCTGCCGGCAGGCAGGCCTGCTTGCCGTTATACACGCAGGGAAGGAGAGAATATGGGAAAACAAGCAAGGGCAATTGTTGATTTAAGCTTAAAAGACCTGGTTAAGGATTTAAATAAAGCATATTGCGATGAATGGCTGGCGTTTTATCTTTATTGGTATATGGCTCAAATTGTTTCTGGGCGGGCCTATGAAGATACCAAAGAGATGCTGGAAAAATTAGCCAAAGATGAATTAGAGCATGCGGGTGAGCTAGCGGATTTAATTACTAAATTAGGGGATGTGCCCGTGGCTAATCCTATGGATTTAGAAAAAGGGGCGAATGCCGCATATCCAATGCCGCCGAAAAACACCGCGGATATTAATCGGATTATTCGTATTGTCGCCGAGGCCGAGGCAGGGGCAATTGAAGTTTATAATAAACTGGCCAAGAAAACATTGGGTAAAGATAACCTGACTTACCATTTAGTTACGCATATATTAAGTGAAGAAGTAGGCCATGAAGAGATGTTTGAAAACCTTTTAGAAAGATAAATTTAATAACTCTAAATTTGAAATCCTAAACTCTAAACAAACTCTAAACTATAAATTAGGAATTAAGTATTAGTTTTAAAATTTTGTGTTTAAGATTTGTTTAGTATTTAGGGCTTAATTAAACGGAGGAATAAGATGCCCAAGGTTACTGTTGATGTTTCTACATGCGTAGGTTGCGGTTTATGCGAGCAGTTATGCGCGGATGTTTTTGAAATACAGGGTGATGGGGTTGCCCATGTCAAATCGCAGGTTTGCGCGACTTGTAAATTGCAGGAAGTAGCGGATTCCTGTCCGGTTAATTCCATAAAAATAAGTTAATAAATAAAACTAGAAATAAAGTGGACGGTTTTCTTTTTTGTTATTTCATTAAGAGAACCGTCCACTTTATTTTTATTGCGCCTTTTTCTTTAATTCTTCAGTGAATGTAGCGAAAAGCTCACTTTTCTTGACGGATAATAATTTTTGGGAGTGACTTTCCTTTTCTTTTAGAAAATTGTTTTTATCGATAGGTTTAACGGATTTAAGTTTAATGATGTAGTAGCCCTGGTTGTTAGAGATTACATTGCTTAGCTGGTCGTCTTTTAATTTTTTAGCGGTATCCCAGAATATTTGAGCTTCACCTAAATTTTCAATTGTTCCGCTGTATTTAAAAAAATCCGTTTCCGCGCTTTTTAAGCCGCAAGCGCTGGCGGCCTGGTTAAAATCTAGTTTCTTTAATTTTTCTGCGCATTCATTTATTTTTTCTTGAGCGATCTGTTTGGCGGTTATATTGATTAAGGCCGCTTCAACCTTATCCTTGATCTCGGCTAGCTCTGGAATACGCGCGGCTGCATCTTTAGTCGGCGGTTCTTTAAACATAGCTTTATTTTGATCAAAATAACTGTTAATTTCTTGCTCGCTGGGCTTGATGTTTTTAGTAAAATCGGAAAAAAGGCTGGAAATGTAATAAACATTTAGTTCTTCGTTAGTTTTTAGGTAATCTTGATAGATTTGTTCGTCGCTCAATTTTAGATTTTGAGTAATTTGGTTGTAAAGTTTTGTCAGAATCAAATTCTGGCGCATTTGTTCTTCAAAGACACGCGGTTGTATTCGCAGGGCGTAACGCAGGATTTCCTGATAAATTTTATTGCTGAAGCCATTTTTATCCTTAAAATACGGAGCTTTTTGAATTTCTTCTATAATTTCTTTATCTTTTACGTTGATCCTGCGCGTTTTTGCCTCATGTAAAAGGATTAATCTTTCCCAGGCTTGGCCTTCGAAATTTAAATATTTTTCGATTTCCGGAAGCTTATCGCCAAATCGCATAAGCGCGGAAGTTCTTACGGCGACCACGGAATCCTGGAACTCTGAATTTGTGATATTCTTGCCAAAAATCTTTCCAACAGCAGCGGCCTCTTGCCGGTTGCCCCCTCCTCCAAAGCCCCAGAAAGCAAATGCCGGGATAATAATTACAGCCAGTCCAATCCAAATTTTTCTTGCGATTTTTTTGTTGCGCAATATTTTTAACATTTTTACTCCTCCGTTTATATTTATTGATTATAAGCTAAAATACCCGGATTGCAAGGAACAATTAAAATGGATCAGAAAAGCCAATATTTAGTATTTGCAAAGGTGGATGGATTTTGTTATAATTAACTTCTCAAACGATGAATATTCCGCGAGCGTTATGCAGCGCAGTGTGCCCCTAGTGGGCAAGGAGAACCCCGCAATGATTGAGCGTTATAGCCTGGTTAAAATGAAGAGTATCTGGCAGGAGGAGTTTAAGTTCCAAACTATGTTGTCGATCGAGATTTTAGTTTTAGAGGCTTATGCCGCGAAAAAGATCGTTCCGACCCAAGCCGTAAAACGGATTAAGCAAAAAGCTAGATTTAATCTTTCCCAAATCCAGAAGATCGAAGCTAAGACACAACATGATGTTGTGGCCTTTGTTACTAATGTATCCCAGTATATAGGTAAAGACGCCCAATATCTGCATCTGGGGTTAACCTCCTCTGATATTTTAGATACTACGCTAGGCGTACAATTAAAGAGCGCGTCTGAAATATTAATTAAAGATTTAGAGAAGCTGCTTGAGGTTATCGCCAAGAAGGCTCGTCTTTATAAAGATATGGTTTGTATTGGCCGCACACATGGAGTACATGCCGAGCCGACTACTTTTGGTTTGAAGCTAGCGCTTTGGTTTGATGAAACTATGCGTAATTTAACCAGGTTAAAATCAGCCAATGAGGGGGTTTGTTTAGGGAAACTTTCCGGAGCCGTGGGTACATATTCCAATATTGAGCCGTTTGTGGAAGATTATGTCTGTAGAAAACTTGGGCTTAAGCCCGTAAATATTGCTACTCAAGTTATACAAAGAGATGTATACGCACAATATATGGTTACTCTGGCAGTAATTGGGGCATCTTTGGAAAAGTTTGCTACTGAAATCCGGCATTTACAAAAGACAGAGGTTTTAGAAGTTGAGGAGCCGTTTGGTAAGGGGCAAAAAGGATCAAGTGCCATGCCGCATAAACGCAATCCGGTAATTTGTGAGCGGATCTGCGGTTTAGCCCGACTTTTACGCGCGAATGCTCAGGTTGCTTTAGAAAATGTGGCGCTTTGGCATGAACGTGATATCAGCCATTCTTCGGTTGAACGTGTAATTTTTCCCGATTCTACTTTAGCCTTAGATTATATGCTGAATAAATTTATCCAAGTAGTTTCGGGGATGAAAGTTTATCCGGATAATATGTTGGTTAATCTTGCTAAAACTCGCGGACTAATCTTTTCGCAACGAGTTTTGATCGCTTTAATGCATAAAGGCTTAGAAAGAACTAAGGCTTATGATTTAGTGCAGAAGGCGGCGATGCAGACCTGGAAGGGGACAAATAATTTTAAGGATAATCTTCTGTCTTTGCCGCAAGCAGCTAAATATTTAAGCGCTAAAGAACTGGATAAGATATTTGATTTGGATTTTTACTTGCGCAATGTCAATGTAATTTTTCGAAAAGTCGGATTACTTAAATAACCTTCCTTATGGATTTCCGCTTTCCTGCCTGCCGGCAGGCAAGGCGCGGGAATGACACACAGTAATTATGTTATACAAAATTGAGATTGTAGATAAGCCCGGTATTTTTGATGGTTCGACTCTGCTCACCATCAATCCTGAGCTTAGTCGAAGGACTGATGCTGTTGGTCAGGGTGTAAGTAGGGATATTGCTGACTTAGGAATCAACAGTGTTAAAGGAGTAAAGTTTATTCAAGTTTATACTTTGCGGGGTAATCTGGCTTTTGGCCAGGTGGCCCGTATCTGCCGGGAGCTTCTAACAGATAAGGTGGCGCAGGAATACAGTGTCATCGCGAGCGAAGAGAAATCCGCCTTACCAGCCAGCCGGCAATCTAAAAACGTGATTGCTTCATCCCCTGCGGGGACTCGCAATGTTGGCCAAGGTGATTATATAATAGAAGTAGCTTATAATCCGGGAGTAATGGATCCGGTGGAAGCGAGCGTTTTAAAAGGGATACAAGATTTAGGGATTACTACCGTTGATTCAGTTAGCACCGCAAAAAAATATATCATCTTCGGAAAACTTTCTCCTGCGCAGTTGAAGGTCATTTCAGAAAAATTTCTCTATAATAAACTTATTCAACATATTGTAATGCCCGATAAGTTAAATCCCTCCATTCCCCCCTTTAAAAAAGGGGGGTTAGGGGGGATTAGTTATCAATTTAAACTAATTATAGTAGATTTAATTAAGGCTTCGAATACTAAGCTTTTAGAGATAAGTAAAAAAGGGCAGCTTTTTCTAAATTTAAATGAAATGCGCCAGATTCGGGATTATTTTCGTAAACAAAAGCGCAATCCTACGGATTGTGAACTGGAGACTATCGCGCAAACCTGGTCTGAACACTGTTATCATAAAACCTTCAGGGGAAAGATAAAGTACACTGAACAAATCCGAAACCCGAAATCTGAAACTCGAAACCTGAAACCAAAAACCTGGTTAATAGATAATCTCCTTAAGTCGACAATTATGAAAGTTACCAAGGAGCTAAATAAGGAGTGGTGTGTTTCTGTGTTTAAGGATAATTCCGGGGTGATTAAATTTGATCAGAAAAATAATATCTGTTTTAAAGTAGAGACACATAATCATCCTTCCGCGTTAGAGCCGTTCGGTGGAGCTAATACCGGCATCGGCGGAGTAATCCGCGACGCGATGGGTACCGGGTTGGGGGCAAAACCGATTTTAAACAGTGATATTTTTTGTTTCGCTCCGCCGGATTTAGCGTTTAATAAAGTCCCGCCTGGGGCGTTGCATCCTAAGCGGGTGATGAAAGGCGTGGTTAGCGGAGTGCGCGACTATGGGAATAAAATGGGAATTCCCACAGTAAACGGGGCGATACTGTTCCATGAAAATTTTGTCGGAAATCCCCTGGTTTATTGTGGCACCGTGGGAATTATGCCCAAAGATAAATCTTTTAAACAAACTAATCCCGGGGATTTAGCGGTAGTCGTGGGGGGCGCAACCGGCCGCGATGGCATACATGGGGCAACTTTTTCCAGCGGTGAGCTGACCCATGAATCTGAAACTGTTTCTAGCGGCGCGGTGCAGATTGGCAATCCGATTCAAGAAAAAAAAGTTTTAGATACAATTTTACAGGCGCGTGATTTGAATCTCTATAGCGCGATTACCGATTGTGGAGCCGGAGGATTATCTAGCGCTATTGGAGAGATGGGCGCGGAGCTGGGTGCTAAAGTTTATTTGGATAAAGTACCCTTAAAATATTCCGGGCTAACTTATATGGAGATTTGGATCTCTGAATCGCAGGAGAGAATGGTTTTGTCCGTACCGGCAAAAAATATTGATCAGTTAATTAGTGTTTTTGCCAATGAAAATGTTCAGGCAACGGTAATTGGCGAGTTTACCGGTTCTAAAAGATTAGAACTTTATTATCAGCAGGAGCGGGTTTGCGATTTAGATATGCGGTTTTTGCACGACGGTATACCGCAGATTGCCAAGAAAGCAGAATATATCCAGGCCAGGCACCGAGAGCCAAAAATTTCGCTGAAAAAAAATTATACCGCCTGCCTGCTTAAACTTTTAGGTCATTTTGATATCTGTTCTAAGGAGTGGGTAATCCGGCAGTACGATCATGAGGTGCAGGGCGGCTCGGTTATTAAGCCATTGGTGGGCCTTAAAAATGATGGGCCAAGCGATGCCAGCGTAACTAAGCCTTTATTTGATTCCCATAAAGGGATTATTATCTCCAATGGCATAAATTTTCGTTTTGGCTTTATTGATCCTTATTGGATGGCGGCAAGCTGTATTGATGAAGCCCTGCGTCAGATTATCAGCGTGGGCGGCTCGCTAAAAGAAGTGGCGGTTCTGGATAATTTTTGCTGGGGTAATCCGGATAAGCCGGATCGCTTAGGCGGATTGGTGCGCGCGGCTTATGGTTGTTATGATACCGCGAAAGCCTATGGAGTACCGTTTATTTCGGGAAAGGATAGTTTTTATAATGAATTTAGCGTACATGGTAAGTCTATCCCGATTCCCGGCACACTGCTGATTTCAGCAATCAGCGTAATGAATGATGTGAACAAGGCAGTATCGATGTACGCAAAAGGAGCGGGTAATTTAATTTATGTTGTGGGCAATACTCGCGATGAATTAGGCGGCAGCCATTATTATGATATATATAAAGCATTGGGAAATAATGTGCCAAAAGTTTATAGCCATGAGGCAAAGGGGACTTTTATCGCCTTAAGCAAAGCGGCGGAAAAAGGCTTAGTTAAATCTATGCATGATTGCTCGGATGGAGGCTTGGCGGTGGCTTTGGCGGAGATGGCTTTTAGCGGCGGACTGGGTATGGAGATATTTTTAGCGCAGGTACCTTTTACTGAAGCAATTCGTTATCCTGAGGCGAAGCCGAAGGATCCCGGATCTAAGATTCTTCGTCCTGCCGTTGGCAGGACTCAGAATGACATGGTTTTATTTTCAGAGTCGAATTCACGCTTTATCGTAGAAATAGAGAAGATAAATCAACAGGCTTTTGAAAAACTTTTAAAAGGCACTGCTTTTGGCCTGGCAGGTTGTTTAACCGCCAAGCCGGATTTTAAGATATATGGTTTAGATGGTAAAGTTTGCGTGGATGCGGATATATTTGAACTGAAAGAAGCCTGGAGGGCGCCATTAAAATGGTAAAAAATAAATCTTATGCCAAGGATATACTGGAAAAGGAAGATTTTACGCGGGAAGATACCTGGCGAATATTTCGCATTATGTCGGAGTTTGTGGATGGTTTTGAAGTGCTTTCTAAAATCGGAAAAGCAGTTTCAATTTTTGGTTCAGCGCGCACCAAGCCGGATGCTCAATTTTATAAGCTGGCTGAAGAAGTGTCGTATCGTATCGCTAAAGCCGGGTATGCGATTATTACCGGAAGCGGCCCCGGGCTTATGGAAGCGGCGAATAAAGGCGCCCGGCGCGCGCAGGGGCATTCTATCGGTATGAATATTCATTTGCCCTGCGAGCAAAAGCCGAATAAATATGTGGATACGGTTTTAGATTTTCGTTATTTCTTTGTGCGTAAAGTGATGTTTGTAAAGTATGCTAAGGCTTTTGTAATTTTGCCCGGAGGATATGGCACGCTGGATGAGTTTTTTGAGGCGATTACTCTTATTCAAACTGAAAGAATTGCTAAATTTCCGGTGATTCTTTTTAATCGCCAATATTGGAAGCCGTTATTAGAGTGGCTGAAGATGACGGTTTACCGGTATGGAAATATTGATCAAGGGGATTTGGATTTATTTATTTTAGTTGATGAGCCCAAAGAGGTAGCGCGAGCAATCAAAAAATTTTACGCGGCCCGTTAGTTATTTTATAATCAGGCGGGTACATTGGGAGGTATGCGGGGTGCTCAAGCCTAAGGTTTGTGTTTTAAGAAGCGCGGGGATAAACTGCGATCAGGAAACGGCGGCGGCGTTTTCATTGGCGGCTGCCTCAGTGGAATTATTGCATATTAATAGCCTAGTCGGTGGTAGTAGAAACCTTAATGATTTTCATATTCTGGCTTTGCCCGGAGGTTTTAGCTATGGCGATGATATTGCTTCAGGAAAAATTCTTGCCAATGAGTTAAGGTTCAAGCTTGTTGATTCACTGCGTAAGTTTATCGCTGATGGCAAGTTGATCATCGGTATCTGTAATGGCTTTCAGGTTTTGGTAAAAAGCGGGCTTTTACCAGGGACTGCTGATCTTGAGCAATCTACCAGTTTGATTATTAACGATTCTGGTAAATTTGAGTCGCGTTGGGTATATTTAAAATCCGGCGGATCATGCTGTGTTTGGACTAAGGGTTTGAAAAAAATAATTTATTTACCGGTAGCTCACGGTGAAGGAAAATTTGTGGTTGTCAATAATCAGGTATTAAAGCGCCTGAAGATTAATAATCAAATTGTTTTTCAGTATGTTGGTGCGGAGGGTAATTTTTCCGGCTATCCGGATAATCCCAATGGTTCAATCGAGAATATCGCGGGTATTTGCGATGAAACGGGCAGGGTTTTTGGGTTAATGCCTCATCCGGAAAGGCATGTCTACTTTACGCAGCATCCGCGTAAGGATCAGTTAAACAAAGAAGTAGATGGTTTACAGATTTTTAAAAACGGAGTTAATTTTATTAAAGAAAATTTTTAAGTACCCGGCGCTAATTGGTATTGCGCCGGTGTTGCCTGCCTGCCGGCAGGCCTAGGTAGACAAGGAGTTTAAAAATGAGTGGAATATTTGGAGTGGTGGCCAGGAAGTCTTGTAATGAGGATTTATATTATGGCACGGATTATCACTCGCATTTAGGCACACAATTTGCCGGATTGGCAATTTATGGTCAAGAGCTTACGCGCAAGATTCATGATATTAAAGGCAGTCAATTTAAAGCTAAGTTTCATGAAGACTATCTTAAAATGCCGGGGGATAAGGGGATTGGGGTAATTAGCGCCCGTGATGAACAGCCAATTGTGATGAACTCTAAATTTGGGCCATTTGCGGTTGTGACTAATGGATTTATTGATAACGCTGAAAGGTTAGCTAAGGAACTATTTAAAAAAGGAAGATCTTTTTCCGAGGTGGGAGAAGGTAAGATAAATTTTGTCGAGATGGCGGCCAAGATTATTATTTCGGGTAAAACTATTATCGAAGGCATTGAAAAAATTTTTTCCAAGATTCAGGGGTCTTGCACGCTGCTCTTATTAAATAAAGAGGGTATCTATGCCTGCCGCGACCGGCTAGGGTTAACCCCTTTGGTGATTGGAAAAAAAGGGAGTAGTTGGGCGGTTTCCACGGAATCTTCGGCTTTTCTTAATTTAGGATATAAATTAGTAAAGCATCTTGAACCGGGAGAGATAGTTTTAATTACTTCTAGAGGGTTGGAAATAAAACGTTTAGGTTCTAAGGATAATCAAATTTGTTCATTTCTTTGGATTTATACGGGGTTTCCGGCTTCTAATTATGAAGCGATTAATGTGGAGACTTCGCGGGAAAGATGCGGAGCGCAGCTGGCTAAAGATGATGATATCCAGGCAGATATGGTCGCGGGAATACCGGATTCCGGTACTGCCCATGCCATTGGCTATAGCATGCAATCGGGGATTCCTTTGCGCCGGCCCCTGGTAAAATACACTCCGGGTTATGACCGCAGCTATACCCCCGCGACTCAAGAGCGCAGGGACTTAGTGGCTAAGATGAAACTTATTCCCATTCCTGAGATTATTAAAGGCAAGCGGATTGTGTTCTGCGATGATTCGATTGTGCGTGGCACGCAGCTTAAGAATTACACTATCCAGAAACTTAAAAGTCACGGGGCTAAGGAAATTCATTTACGTATTTCCTGTCCGCCGCTGATGTTTCCTTGTAAATTTAATTATTCTACTCGCAGCATTAATGAATTGGCCGCCCGCAGGGCAATTAAGGGGATTGAGGGCAAAGAGCCTAAGAGCGTGTGTAAATATTTGGATGAGAATTCTAAGGAATATAAAAAGATGGTGGCCTGGATCTCTAATGATGTCGGAGCAACTACCCTAAAATTCCAGAAGCTAGATGATATGATTAAGGCGATTGGTTTGGATAAGAGCAAACTTTGTTTATATTGCTGGACCGGGAAATCCCCGGCAAAGGTTAGAAAATAGAGTTAGACGTAAAATAAATAGTTAGAGTTTTACGGGGCCTGGCTTGGGTATTTTCTTGCGCTGACGCCTGCCTGCCGGCAGGCAGGCGCGGCGAAAACACCCAAGCCACCCGTAAAACTAAGCGTTTATTTTATGCACAGGGGAGATGGTGATGAGAAAAATTACTTATAAAGCATCTGGTGTGGATATTAAAAGCGCCAGCATTTTTAAATCTAAAATTAAGCCCTTGGTGCGCAGTTCTTTTCGGCCCGAGGTTTTAACGGATATTGGCGGCTTTGGAAGTTTTTTTAGATTAGACAAAAGTAAATATCAGGATCCGGTTTTGGTTTCCTCAAGCGATGGAGTGGGCACAAAACTAAAGATCGCCGCTTTAGCCAATAAGCACGATACTGTAGGTATTGACGCGGTGGCGATGAATGTGAATGATATCCTTTGCAGCGGAGCGGAATCATTATTCTGCCTAGATTATATTGCTTTTACTAAAGTTAAAGAAGATGTGCTGGTGGATATAGTCAAAGGTATTAATGACGGATGCCGCCAGGCAGGTTGTTCTTTAATTGGCGGAGAGACGGCGCAGATGCCGGGAATGTATCGGGAGGGTGAATACGATATTGCCGGTTTTTGCGTGGGGGTGGTTGAGCGGGAGAAAATTATTGATGGAAGCCGGATTAAGCCGGGCGACGTGGTCATCGGTTTAGAATCAAGCGGAGTTCATTCTAATGGATATTCTTTGGTGCGCAAAATTTTTTCACAGCCTGAGCTTAAGCGGATGAGCAAAGAGCTGCTTACGCCGACCCGTATTTACGTCAAACCGGTCTTGTCTTTACTATCAGCTATCAGCTATCAGCTATCAGCTATCAAAGGAATCGCTCACATTACCGGTGGAGCATTCTATGATAAGATTAGCCGGATATTACCGAAAAATATTGATGTGTGTATTGAGAAAAGTTCCTGGAGAGTGCCGGAAATATTCAGGCTTATTCAGTATAAGGGCAATATTGATGATTTAGAGATGTACCACACCTTGAATATGGGGATTGGTTTGGTTTTAATTATTCAAAAGGAGGCGGTCATTGGGATTATGAAGAAATTAGCCGAGCTAAAGTTAAAATCCTGGGTGATTGGAGCGGTAGTAAAAGGAAATAAGCAGGTGAAGATTATCTAAGATACCCCGCGTTAATTGGTATTGCGCGGGTATGCCCTTGCGGGCAAGGAGGTAGCAATGAACTATATGGGATTAGTTATTGTGGGAGCAGTAGTGATTTTTTTTCTGGGTATCCGGATTGTGCGCCCTACACACAGAGGCTTAATTGAACGGCTGGGTAAGTATAATCGTTTTGCTAGCGCGGGTTTTAACTGGATTATTCCAGTGATTGAAGTTATTTATAAGGTGAATGTAACTGAGCAGATGGTGGATGCGGAGCCACAAGAAATTATTACTAATGATAATTTGAACGCCAAGGTAGATGCGCAGGTTTATTTTAAAGTAAAGGCGGATGAGGCGGATGTTAAAAATTGTCAGTATAGCGTGAATAATTATCAGTGGCAGATTGTTAATTTAGCGCGCACCACTTTAAGGAATATTATCGGTACGCTTACTTTAAAATCCGCCAATAGCGAAAGAGGCAAGATTAACGCGGAGCTGCATAAGACGCTTTGTGAGGAAACCGGCAGTTGGGGATTGGAGATTGTTAGGACGGAGCTAAAAGAAATTGACCCGCCTAAAGATGTTCAGGAAACGATGAACAAAGTAGTTAAAGCGGAAAATGAAAAACTTTCCGCGGTGGATTATGCCACGGCTACTGAAACGGTCGCCGATGGCCAAAAGCGCGCGGAAATTAAAAAAGCTGAAGGTATTAAACAGGCGAGAATTCTTGAGGCGGAAGGCGAGGCAGAAGCGATAAAATTAGTTAATGAGGCAGCCGAGAGATATTTTACCGGCAACGCGCAAGTACTGCGTAAATTAGAAGCAGTGGAGAAGTCTTTGCAGCATAATGCCAAGATTGTAGTTCCGGCAAATACAGAGCTGGTTAATGTGATTGGTGAAATGGCCGGCTTTTTGCCGATTAAGACCAAAGAAGAAAAGAAATAACAGTATTGTAGACAGTGTATGTAACTATATATTTCTCAACTAGATCTGTAAGAAATAAATGGATCAGTAACGTTAAAATATTTCTTGTATAACTAATTGTCATGAAAGAACTTACGTAAACTGTCTACAGAGTTTTGGTAATGATCAAGGAGTAATCTGGTGAAATTATTTAAATTGTGGGTGCCGGTGGGAGTTTGGGCGGGGGTTATTTTTTATTTTTCAAGTATTCCGGATTTAAAAACAGGCCTGGAATATGATTTTGCTTTAAGAAAAATAGCCCATATTATTGAATATTTTATTTTCGTTTTTCTTTTATACAGGGCTTTTAGGGGTTCATTTAATATGAATGTTTTCCGTCTTTTTATGTATCCGGCGGCCTTTTCGCTTCTTTATGCTATATCTGATGAGATTCATCAATATTATATTTTGGGTAGAAGTTGCTCTATGGGCGATGTTTTGATTGATAGTATTGGTATTATCTGTTTCTATATTGTTATTAAGTTTAAGAATAGGGCGCTGACAGTTTTCTTGGAGAAGACTAGATGAAAAAGATATTGTTAGCGGCCTTAGGGATCTTTTTTTTCACGGTAGTGTGTTTTGCCCAGGATCATTATGCCCTGGTAGAAGTAATGATTAAAAATGATACGGGTTTAACTTATGCCATGAACACAATTACTAAGGTTTCGAACCCGGAGAGCTGCCAGAAAATTTTATCTCCTTTAAATCAGCTAAAAGGCATGTATTCGATTAGGACTGAATGCGTGAGCGGCCCGGAATGGAATAAGTTATTGGCGGATACTTTTGCCAACAAAGCTACTTCGGCGATTTATATTTCTTATATAGATTCCAATGGTTATGAAACTAGAATTAATGTAAAGGTATTGACAGATTCAAGTTCTGCTGTTTTAGTCCTTCCGAAAGACCCTCCGCTGGAGGAAACGAAGCTTTGGGCTAAGGCCATGATTGAAACACTGGAAAAAGGCGGGATTAAGAGCGCCAAAATAATTTATCCGGTAAAAAAATGAAAGGGTTCCCATGTTTGATAAGATGAAGGGGTTATTTGAAATGCAGAAGAAGATGCAAGCAGTAAAACGTGAATTAGATAATATAAGCTTTGATATACAAAGTTCTGATGGTTTAGTAAAAATTACGATGAACGGCGTTCAAGAGGTAAAAGAGGTTGTGCTTAAAGATAATCTTGGAGAATCAGAAAAAGCGCGTCTGGCGAGTGCATTAAAAGATACCTTTAACCGCGCAATTAAGCGTTCGCAGGAAGTGGCCGCGCAAAAAATGAAGGAGGTCACCGGATTTAATATACCAGGGCTTACTTGACGATGTTTGTACTTTCTAATTTTATATCCGCCGTTGCTAATATTCTGGATGTTTTATTAAATGTAATCTATTGGTTGGTACTTATCCGGGCATTGATTAGCTGGGTAAATCCTGATCCTGGCAACGCTATCGTGCAGTTTCTTTATAAGACAACGGATCTGATTTTAGACCCGATCAGAAGCCGTTTGCCTTTAAATTTTCGACTCGGTATTGATATTTCACCGATCATCGTAATATTCTTGGTTATGTTTTTAAAATCATTTTTGCCAAAGTCACTTTTTGATCTTAGTCTGTGGGTAAGATATAGATAAGGGGAGATAGATGCGAGTTTTAGTGGTTGGCTCTGGTGGAAGAGAACACGCGCTAGTCTGGAAGATCGCGCAATCTAAATTAGTGGATAAAGTTTTCTGCGCTCCGGGTAACGGCGGAATTAGCCAGATTGCGGAATGTATTGAGATTAAGGCTGAGGATATTTTTGGGTTGTTGGAATTTGCCAGGAAAGAAAAAATCGATCTTACCGTGGTGGGGCCGGAAAAAACGTTAGCTTTAGGAATTGTTGATGAGTTTACTAAAGCCAGATTGAAAATTTTTGGGCCGAATAAATTAGCCGCGAATTTAGAGGCGAGTAAAGTTTTTTCTAAAGAATTGATGGCGAAATATAAAGTGCCTACGGCTGATTTTAAGGTTTTTGATTCTCCGGACGTGGCAAAAAAATATATTGAGGCAAATGGCGCTCCTTGCGTCGTTAAAGCTGATGGATTGGCGGCGGGTAAAGGGGTGGTGGTGGCCAAAACAGTTACTGAAGCCAAGGAAGCCGTAACTGTTTTGATGCAGGATAAAGTTTTTGGTGATGCCGGCAAGAAGATAATTATTGAAGAATGCCTGGTTGGCCAGGAGGCTTCCATTT
Source organism: Candidatus Omnitrophota bacterium (assembly GCA_043808425.1). Taxonomy (GTDB): domain Bacteria; phylum Omnitrophota; class Gorgyraeia; order Gygaellales; family Profunditerraquicolaceae; genus UBA6249. The sequence goes on along the minus strand of JAZDEW010000028.1, from coordinate 4,026 downwards.
TGGTGATTACAGATTCTAAAGTAGTGGTGGTTTTGGCTGCGGCGCAGGATCATAAAAGAATATTTGATCATGATCAGGGCGCGAATACCGGGGGCATGGGCGCCTATTCGCCGGCGCCAATCGTTACGGCGGATATTTTAAAAGAAGTGCTGGATAAAATAATTTATCGGGCTATTGATGGTTTAGCTAAAGAAGGAATCGATTACCGGGGAGTATTATACGCCGGTATAATGTTGACGAAAAAGGGGCCGCAAGCTTTAGAATTCAATGTGCGTTTTGGTGATCCAGAGACACAGGCCATCTTACCTAGGTTGAAATCCGATTTAGTGGAGGTAATGTTAGCTGCTAGCGCAGGAAAGCTCTCTAAAATTGGTGCTTTAGAATGGGACAAGCGCGCTTGTGTGTGCGTGGTCTGCGCCGCGGCAGGTTATCCGGGTAATTATACAAAAGATAAAGAGATCAGCGGTTTGGATCAGTTGGCCAAATTAGATGATTTGGTTGTTTTTCATGCTGGCACCAAAAGGATAAAAGATAAAATTTTAACCAGTGGCGGTAGAGTTTTAGGGGTGACTGGATTAGGCTTAACAATTAAAGAAGCGATAAACAAAACTTATCAGGCCGTCGATAAAATTAAATTTGAAGGGATACAATTTCGCAAGGATATAGGGGAAAAGGCGATAAAGAGCAGCTAGTAGGTGGTAGCTGGTAGGTGTGTTTTTCCTAACTACTATTTATTTTTGTTAGATTTTATTAAGGAGGATTGCATGTCTAAAGTGATTAGTATTGTTATGGGGAGCCAGTCGGATTTAGAAACAGTCAATGAGACGATTAATCTCTTAGGGGAATTTAAGGTAGGTTTTCAGGTCAAGGTTTTATCCGCGCACAGAACGCCCCAGGAGGTGGTGCAATATGTGGAGTCAGTTTCTCAAAGCGGGACAAAGATTTTTATCGCTGCTGCCGGGATGTCTGCGGCCTTAGCGGGCGTGGTGGCCGCGCATACCACTTTGCCGGTAATTGGAATACCGATTGAAACTAAAAATTTAAAAGGCTTAGATTCTCTTTTATCGACGGTGCAGATGCCTGCGGGGATTCCTGTGGCTTGCATGTCTATTGGTAAGGCGGGGGCCAGGAATGCCGCGCTTTTTGCTTTGGCGATACTGGGTATCCAGGATATTAAAATCAATGCTCAGCTGATTAATTATAGAAAAAAGATGCGCCTTAAAATTAAACAAACCAAAATTAAACTATGAGTTTAACAAAAATTATTAAGATTAATCCTTTATCTCCTCAGGAGGAATCTATTCGGCAGGCAGTTCAAGTTTTAATTGAGGGCGGATTAGTAATTATTCCTACCGAGACGGTTTATGGGATTGCCGCTAATGCTTTGAATAAAAAGGCACTGGAGAGGCTGGCTAAAATAAAAAACCGGCCCAATTATAAGCCTTTTACTTTTCTGATCGCGCAAGAACATAAGGTGCGGGAGTTGGCGGTTGAGGTTCCTGTCGCGGCTTATAAATTGATGCATAAATTTTGGCCTGGCCCGTTGACCGTGATATTAAAATCTGTCAGCCAGGGCAAGGTGGGCTTGCGTATGCCGGATAACTTAATTGCTTTAGGGATTATTAATCAGTCGGTAGTTCCTTTGGTTTGTCCTTCCGCGAATTTCTTAGATCAGCCGGCGCCGGTTAATTTTGAGCAAGCGATTAAAGATATGGATGGCTTGGTGGATTTAGCGATTGATGCTGGCTTGGTCAAAGTGGGTTTGGAATCTACTGTGGTGGATTTAACTATTGAACCGCCGCGGATTGTCAGGAGTGGGGCAATTAAGGATGAAGAGATCATGGCGACAGTAAAATCCAAAACTGTGCTTTTTGTTTGCACGGGAAACTCCTGCCGCTCAGTTATGGCGCAGGAGTATTTAAAGAAGCTTTTGCAAAAACAGCAAAGAACAGATATTCAGGTTAGTTCTGCCGGAGTGATAGCCTTGGCTGGAATGGGTGCCAGTGTAGAAACGCGGGAGGTATTGGCTCAAGAGGGTATTGATGCCCAGGGGCACCGTGCGCAAAGAGTAACTCAAGAATTAGTGGGGCAGTCAGATATCATTTTGGTAATGGAGGATGCGCATGAGAGTAAAATTCTACAGCTGGCTCCGGAGGCAAAAAACAGGCTTTTTTTATTAAAGGAATTTGCCAGCTCCATTAGAAATAATGATACAATAAATAGTCGTGGAAAAGTTTCTAGTTCAAAAAAAATAAATGGCAGTGACTTGAATATTGTTGATCCTATTGGCGGCTCTCTAGAGTTTTATCAGGAAATATTTTTATCGATCAAGGATGCGGTAGAAAGGATAAGTAAAATATTATGATTGAGTTATTGATTGCCTCAGATCATGCCGGATTTGCTTTAAAAGAAAAATTAAAAACCTATCTTCAAAAGAAGGTAATCAGCGTAAAAGATTTAGGCACTTATTCTAAGGAGCGTTGCGACTATCCGTTGTATGCCTATGATTTAGCTAAAAATATCTCCAGCCAAAAATTCAAGCGTGGTATACTTATTTGTAAAAGCGGAGTTGGTAATTCCATTGTGGCCAATAGATTGCCGGGGGTGCGCGCCGCGCTTTGTGATAATCTTAAAATAGTTAAGCTTAGCCGTCAACATAATGATAGCAATGTTTTAGTTTTAGGTTCAGGATTTGTAAAAACGGATTTAGCCAAAAAAATGGTGTGGGCCTGGCTAAATACTAAGTTTTTAGGGGGTAGGCATTTAAGAAGAATAAAATTAATTAACCAGATCGATAAAACAATAGGCACCCGATGCTAAGCGGTATTGCGTCGGTGTTGCCTGCCTGCCGCCTGCCTGACGGCAGTCAGGGTAGGCAGGTTTGGGTAGACAAGACACTCCGCGCTAATTGGAATTGCGCGGGTGTTACCTGCCTGCCGGCAGGCAGGTCTAAGTAGATAAGGAGTGATGTAAAGTGAAACATTTAGAACAGGTAGACCCGGAGATTTATGCCGCAATTAGAAAAGAATTAGCCCGTCAGAATGATAATTTAGAGCTGATTGCCTCGGAAAATTTTGCTTCTTTGGCAGTTTTAGAGGCGCAGGGATCAGTGTTAACGAATAAATATGCCGAAGGCTATCCGGGTAAACGTTGGTATGGCGGATGCGAATACGTGGATATAGTGGAGAGTCTGGCGATTGAGCGGGCTAAAACAATATTCGGCGCGGAGCATGTTAATGTTCAGGCGCATTCCGGTTCGCAGGCCAATATGGCGGTTTATTTTGCGGCGCTTAATCCGGGAGATACGGTGTTGGCGATGGATTTAGCTGCCGGCGGGCATCTTACTCACGGCCATCCGCATAATTTTTCCGGAAGATTTTTTAAGATGGTCGGCTATGGCGTGGATAAGAAAACCGAGGTTTTAGATTATGATGTAATTCAAGAATTGGCTAAATTGCATAAACCTAAGATGATTTTGGCCGGGGCTTCGGCATATCCCCGCATGATTGATTTTAAAAAATTCCGCCAGATTGCCGATAGCGTGGGAGCATATTTATTCGTGGACATTGCCCATATCGCGGGGTTAATTGCCGCCGGTTTGCATCCATCTCCTGTGCCGTATGCTGAGTTTGTTACTTCGACAACGCATAAGACTTTGCGCGGCCCGCGCGGCGGGTTTATCTTGTGTAAAAAAGAGTTTGCCAAAAAAATTGATAGCCAGATTTTTCCCGGAATCCAAGGCGGGCCATTGATGCATGTGATTGCCGCTAAGGCGGTAGCCTTTGGCGAGGCAATGACCGCGGAATTTAAACAGTATCAGCAACAGTTAATGAAAAATGCCGTAGAGTTGGCCGCAGCCCTGGAGAAAAAAGGGTTTCGGATTGTTTCCGGGGGTACGGATACGCACTTAATGTTGGTAGATTTAAATGCCAAGAATGTTACCGGAGCAGATGCCTCAAAAATTCTCGGCGAAGTTAATATTACCGTGAATAAGAATCTTATTCCGTTTGATTTAAAGAGCCCGAC
>JAZDEW010000027.1:0-22323 GCA_043808425.1 Candidatus Omnitrophota bacterium | reverse complement strand
TCGGTTAAGGATGAAAATTCCGGATTATTAAAAATTGAAATGATTATTTTAGGGGTGGCATTCGCGTAATAATTAGATAGTGTCAAAAGTTTTATGACCGATGTAGACCTACGGGGTCTACATCAAATGTAGACCCCGTAGGTCTACATAGTCCAGGAGGAGACAATGAAGAAGGCTTTTACTTTGATTGAGTTGATGTTGGTAGTTATTATTATCGGTGTTTTATCGGCGATGGTGGTTCCGCGTTTGGCTGGCCGGTCGGAACAGGCGCGGATACAGGCGGCAAAAACGGATATTAATTCCAGTATCCCGCTGGCGCTGGACCTTTATGAGATGGATCTGGGGCAATATCCGGAATTGCTTGATTACTTAAAGATTTACCCCGGAACAGGCGGGGAAAGCTGGCACGGGCCATATTTAAAGAAAAAGCCTTTGGATCCTTGGGGCAGGGTATATATTTATAAATCTCCGGGTGAACATAATCAAGATAGCTATGATCTTTATTCTTCCGGAAGCGATGGACAGCCAGGAACAGCGGATGATATTGTAAACTGGGATGAATAGGTTAAGGGGGTTTACCTTAGTTGAGATAATGATTAGCGTATTGATCCTGGGCGTAGGCCTAACTTCAGTCGCCAATTCTTATATTTTGGCTTTGCGAGGGGCAGCTTTCGTAGAAAATAATATTACCGCTTTAATTATAGCCAAAGAAAAATTTGAAAATTTAGAATTTGCGAGTTTAAAAGGAGCAATCCCATTTTCTTCTCCCGCGGAAATTATAAAATCTTCCTCCAGAGATTATAATTACCAGCAAGAGATTACTCTAATAACCGAATCTGTGGATTTGGCTGAACATTTGGTTTCAGCATGCCTAACGGTTAGTTGGCGGGAGAAAAATTCTTTAAAAAATGTTACCCTTACATCTTTTTTACTTAAACAAAAAGAAACGATTTTGCCGCCGGGCCTTTAGCTTAGTCGAGCTATTGATGTCAGTGGCTATTTTTTCGGTAGTGAGTATCGCCATCTATGCGACTTTTTCCTCCGGGCTGGCGGTTTTGCGGAGAGTAAAAAATATTGATTTTGTCCAGCAACGGATTTTGCTTAAACAAGAAAGGTTGTCTCGGGAGCTACGCGAGCATCCTTCCTGCCGTAAACAATTATTTCAAGGAGATAAAACCAAAATTAGTTTTCCTGCCCTGGTTGATTATTTTCCTTGCCGGTTAACTTATTATTTTGATAATTCGGCCGATACTTTTATGCGGGTGGCGGATAAATTGGATGAAATTATTGACCCGGATGGCAAGTTGAATCCGGAGCTTCACGCTGAGCCGGTAATTTTTTTACCTAATGTTAAAGAAGTCAAATTTAGTTATCTTTATCTGGATTTAGCTAAAAATGTTTATCTGTGGGCGGATCAGTGGGAGCAGGGTTCTTTATCTTTACCATTGGCCGTAAAGTTTATTATTTTTACTGAGAAACAAAATTATGAGTCGACAGTTTATTTACCGAGAGCCTAAGCAGGGCAGCATTTTAGTAATTTGTCTTTGGGTGGTGATGATCTTGAGTATTTTAGGCCTGGGGATTACCGGCCTGGTTTTTCAGGAGATCAGGTTTGGTAAGGCTTATGAGCGCTTAGTTACCTCTTTGCCTACAGCTCAAGGCGCTTTAAAAACAATTTTTTATCTTAGGGCCAAGGATCTTACTCCTGCCTATGATACTTGGGATGAATTAAGCAAAGAAGAAAAAGTAAATATTGGCATGAATAATTCTTACCGGTATTTTTTTGTCGATAAGGATAATTCTTCTGATCTGGGGGAGATTATCGACGAGAGCGCTTTGATTAACTTGAACCTTGTTTCCATGGATGTTTTAGCGCGTTTACCGGGAATGGATGAAGAATTAGCCCAGGCAGTAGTTGATTCTGGTTTACGGCCGTTTAGCACCATTAATGAAGTATTGCTGGTTAAGGAAATTACCAAGGATAAATTTTTGCTCTTTAAGGATTTAATTACTGTCTATGGGGCGGGTAAGGTGAATATCAATACCGTGAGTAAAACGGTGCTTATGGCTTTAGGCCTGGATGAAGAGGCGGCTAATGCAATTTTACATTTCCGCCGGGAAAATATAATTAAACCCGCGGATACAGAGCAATCCGAAGAGCAATCCGAAGAACAGCCTGAAGAAATAGTCTATGGCATTCCTAGTCTGGCGAACTTGTTAAATGATTTGAGGGATTTTGCCGGTTTGGGTTTACGCCAAGAGCAGGATCTTTTGACGCTTCTTCCGGTATTCGATGTTAAGTCGGAATTTTTGCGTTTTAATGTTATTACTGTTTCTGGCGGCCAAGAAGGATTGCACTATAGTATAATTATTTATCCGGCTACCAAGAAAGTTCTTTCCTGGAGCGAGCATTAAAATTAGCAGAAGAAAGCTTTTTTAAGAGATTGCTTCGCCCCTTTGAGGCTCGCAATGACAATATTTCAACACTTCTCTTTAATTTTACTTGACAAAGAAGCGGGTATTTACTAAAATTATATAGTAAAATTTTACTATATGGTGCGCAAGTTGTCATCCTCGTGAAAGCAACGCGCGTCATCCCCACGAAAGTGGGGATCTAAGATTCGCGCTTTCGTGGGGATGACGGTATGGGGGCTATGAAATTTAGCTGGCATAGAACTCATTTATATTAATAGGGTTAAATCATGATTTGGGAAGCGGCAACAGAGAACAAGTTTAAAATTTTGATTTCTAAAATTCCCATATTTCATCGGCATATTACTGAATCTGTGGTTAGGCGTCAAGCCGAAGAGCTGACGGTTAAGCGGAATGCTTTTCAAGTTGAAGAACAGGATGTGGTGGCAGCTTTTTTTTCGGATGTTCCTTCGCCGTTCTACAGCATGATGCTCCGGCTGCTTGAGCAAAATGGATTCGATTATAAAAAATATGGTTTTCCAAAAAAACATTAAAAAATAATGCGTATTGCCGTTATTGGTGCCGGAGCTTTAGGTTGTTTAATCGCAGGTTATCTTAAAAATAAAGGCGAGGATGTAACTTTAGTCGGCCATAGCCATAGCGTTAAAGCGATCAGTGAACAGGGTGTTTCTATTTCTGGCGTTCGAGGAAATCTCCTAGTGCGCGTAAATATCTCTGAAACCTTAAACTATATTCCGGAGTTAGCGATTTTAACGACTAAAACACAAGATATGGATGCGGCTCTTGCCGATAACGCGCATTTATTGCGGAATTCTCTATTGCTTATCACGCAAAATGGCGTGCAGGCAGATAAGTTGGCGGTTAAATATTTGTCGGCGGAAAAAATTATATCGAGTATTGTTATGTTCGGCGCGACTAATCTAAAAAGCGGCAAGGTAGTGCATAATTTTGAAGGCAGCTGGGTATTGGGTAGCCTTGTTAATCCCTGTCCTACTGAATCCCTGATTTCCATAAGCTTAGTTTTGAATAAGGCGTTTCCGGCGGTTATCAGCCAGGATATACAGGGTATGAAATATTTAAAAATCTTTGTTAATGCCAACAATTGCCTGCCGGCGATCATCGGCAAGAGTATGCAGGAAGTTTTTAGGGATTTAACAATTAGCCGGATCAGCATCGCTATCTGGAAAGAGGCTTTTTGGGTTTTTGATAAAATTGGAATAGATCTGGTTTCTCTTCCCGGGTTTCCGGTGGAGAATCTCACCAAATTTACGAGCATGCCCAGCGCGCAGGCCGCGGCGATTTTTTCAGAGTTGATGCGGAATTTAAGCAAGGATCCGTTATATGGCTCGATATTGCAGAGCATCATGCGTGGCAAGCTTTCGGAGATTGATTATATTAACGGTGAATTCGTGCGTCTGGCTGAGGAAAATAATATGCAGGCGCCCTTGAATAAAATTTTGGTGGAGATGGTGCATCAGGTAGAAGCAGACAAAAGATTTTTCAGCAAAGAAGATTTAATTCAGAAGACTAAGGATTTGGTTTAAAGAATGGATGAAGTCAAGACCCCCTTCCGGAGATTAAAGCTTACCGTAACCCAAGTTTTGGGTGAGTGTTATCATGGTTATAAAATCGGCGAGGAGATTATTTTAGAAGATTTTACGCATGGGCCTAAGCATTTCTGCTTAGGGTTAGCGCACGCTCTTTTTCCGGTGATTTACGCTTTAAGCTTTGGGGCAAAATTTAATTTTCGCGATAATTCACGTTCGCTTTTAGTTACTTGCCCGGATGGGGGAAAGCTGGAGTTTAAGGCGGAGGTGCTTGATCAGCAGGGGAACGTAGAGACTTTTCCCAAAGACCTTAACCATAAGGGCCCTGAGCCTAAGAAAATGATTTTAGAGGTGGTGGCGGCAAAAGGGAAGTGTACTTTTGGCTATAAAGTCGGGGATAAGTGGGAGACGCAAGGGTTAAAGTGTATTCCCGGATTTTGTGGAGCAGCTTTTCATACCGCCTTTCCGGCTTTATTCGCCTTAAATTTTGGAGCCAAGTTTCATTTTATGAATAATCCAGACGCGATTGATACAGTCACTTGCCCGGATGGTGGAAATATCGTTTTTAAAGTGACGCGGGTGGAGAAAGTTTAAGTTTAGCACCCGCGTCATCCCCGCGCAAGCGGGGATCTAAAAGAAATAGATTCCCGCTTGCGCGGGAATGACAAGAAGTGCGCGGGGACGACCCAAGGTTGACGCAAAGAGGAATATCACATGAATAAGCGTAGAGTGGTGATAACGGGTATCGGAGTGATTTCACCTAACGGTATCGGAAAGAAAGATGCCTGGGAGGGATTTTCTCAAGGTAAAAGCGGGGTGCGCCGGGTCGAGGGTTTTGATGTTTCGGTTTTTAATACTAAAATTGCCGCGCAGGTAATGGATTTTGACCCCTTTAAATTAGGGTTGACGCATGAAGAAGCCATGCGCATGGATCGCTATGTTCAATTTGGGGTAGCCGCGGGAAAGATGGCGATTGAAGACAGCAAATTAAATTTTTCTCGGGAGATTCCTCAGCAGATTGGTGTTTGTTTAGCTAACGCAATTTGCGGAACAAAATATATGGAGGAAGAGTTTGCCCTGGTTACGGACGACGGGAAAAAGCCCATTGATCCGGGCTTAGTGCGGCCGGATTTATATGACGCGGCGATGTTTAATACCCCTTCCATAGAGATCTCTAGCCGCTACGGACTAAAAGGCGTATGTAATACAATTTCTACCGGCTGTACCGCCGGCACGGATTCACTGGGGTTTGGCCTGGAGGCGATTCAGGACGCGGAATTTGATGTGATGATTTGCGGCGCGGCTGAGGCCCCGTTAACGCCGATTACTTTTGGGGCATTTGATGTGGTTAATGTTTTATCGGTACAAAATGAATATCCGCAAAAAGCTTCGCGCCCTTTTGACAATAAACGGGATGGTTTTGTTTTGGGGGAGGGCGCGGGAATTTTAGTTCTGGAAGAATTAGAGCATGCCCTGAAACGCAATGCTCCGATTTATTGCGAAGTTTTAGGTTTTGGCACAAGCTGCAATGCTTTCCACATGACGGATCTTCCTTCTGACGGCCGGGCGATGGAGATTTGTATTGGCCTGGCTTTAAAAGACGCGGGGGTCAGGGCTAATGAGATCGATTATATCAATGCCCATGGCTCGAGCACGCGGATGAATGATATCTTTGAGAGCAATGCCTATAAAACAATTTTTGGCGATTATGCTTATAAGTTGCCGATTAGCTCATTTAAATCCATGATTGGGCATCCTTTGGCCGCGGCCAATGCCATTGAGATGACCATTACCAGTATGATTTTTGAGAAAAATATTTTACCTCCGACAATAAACCAGGAAGAAAAAGATCCGCAATGCGGCCTAAATTATATTCCTAATCAAGCGCTGCAGAAAAAAGTAAATATTATTTTAAAAACCAGCAGCGGGTTTTCCGGGATACATTCGGCATTAGTGCTAAAAAGATTCGTAGGATGATGTTTGTGTAATGTGTAAAGTGTAATGTGTAAAGTGTAATGTGTAATGTGTAATGTGTAATGTGTAAAGTAGGTGGAAGGTAAGATTAAGGTATTATGAAAAATTCTAAATTACACATTACACATTGAACATTACACAAAATTATACCAGGATATTAAATGCATAAAATTGCTATCACAGGTATGGGAGTGGTCAGCCCTTCGGGAATCGGCAAGCGGCAGTTTTGGGCCAATATTAAAAGCGGCCGTTCATTTATAAAAAAAATTACCCGTTTTGACGCGGTAAAATATCCTTCGCATATTGCCGGGCAAATTGACGACTTAGAAAAATACAGCCATATTTCCGAGAGGCTTTTAAAGAAAATTGACGCTTTTTCGCACATGGCTTTAATTGCCGCGGAATTAGCTTTGCAGGATGCCGGAATTGATATTAAGAATGAGGATCCGAATTTAGTGGGGATTTTTTTAGGCAATGCTATTGGCGGGTGGCTTTACGCGGAGACAGAGTTACGGGATTTATATTTGGAGGGCCGGGAGGGGGTTTCTCCATATATGGCCAGCGCCTGGTTTCCAGCGGCGCCTCAAGGGCAGGTTTCCATTTATTATGGTATCAAGGGGTTTTCTAAAACAATAGTTAGCGACCGCGCCAGTTCGCTAATGGCCTTAGGTTATGCCCGGAAGGTTTTAGCGAAGAATAAATTAAATATGATTTTAGGCGGAGGGATGGAAGCTCCGGTTACTCCTTACGCATTGTTATGTTGCAATACTTATGGGGCGCTTGCAAAAAATAACCAAGATCCTCAGGGGGCTTACCGGCCGTTTGATCAAAGCCGCAATGGGTTTGTGATTGGGGAAGGCGCGGGAATTGTGGTTATGGAAAGTATTGCGCGCGCTCAGAAAAGAGGGGCAAATATTTTAGGAGTAATCAGCGGCTATGGTACTAGTTGTGATGGAGTGGATAGAATTAATTGTGCTAGCGACGGAAAAGAGTTGGCGCGCGCGATTAAAATGGCGCTAGGGGATGCTCAGGTAAATCCTGAAGAAATTGATTATGTTAGTTTAGACGGGCTAGCCGTTAATCTCTGGGATGATTCTGAAATTAAAGCTTTAAAGATGGTTTTTGGGGAGCGCTTAAAGGATATTCCATTGAGTTGCCCTAAATCCATGTTTGGAAATTTGTTGGGGGCTTCCGGCGCCGTAGATATGATTACTACGATTTTAGCCATGGGTCATAGCCTTGTTCCGATTACCTTAAATTTAGATGCGCCTAGCGTAAGCGGGTTAAATTATGTAACCAAAGAAGCCAGGGAGTGCAAAATAGATAAGGCCTTAATTATTTCCCGCGGCCGAGGTGGGATTAACGCGGCATTGGTGGTTGAGAAAGCATAATAATGTTAAATCCTAAATACGAAACACTAAACACTAAACAAATTCGAAACTATAAATCTCAAACCCAAAAGATTAGCTTAACAATTTGAGTTCAGGGTTTAGAGTCCAAGGGAGGAACTAAAATGAAAATATTGTTTGTGATGCCGAAAGTTGGAGCTTGGGCGACGCATGGGACACATCGTTCTCCAAATCAGCTATACGCGCATTGGGCTGCCTATGTGCGCGAAAGAGGTTATGCGGATGTTGCTGTTCTGGACGGCAAAGCAGACCAGATTCCCATGGATGCTCTTATTGAACAGGTAAAACTTAAAAATCCAGATATCGTGGTGATGGGGGAGCAGCTGCACGGTTATGGCGGATATGGGGTTTTGCGGCATTTTAAAGACGCGGCTATAGGGATTAAAAAAGCCCTGCCCAAAACTAAAATAATCCTGGGAGGGTTATGGTATTCAGCCATGCCGGTGCCGACATTAGAAGAAATTCCTGAGGTTGATTTTATAGTTATGGGTGAAGAAGAATCTTTCGGAGACTTACTTGAAGCAATTGATAAAAATAAACCCCTGAAAGATGTGGGAGGCGTTACTTCCCGCGTAAATGGCGAAATTGTTATGGGCCCGCATAAGCCGCTGATGGAAGATTTAGACAAACTTCCTTTGCCGGCCTATGATTTATTTCCCATGGATAAATATGTCGGCCATACCTATTGGAAACCATTTGTGGATATGGTTACTTCACGCGGTTGTCCTTCCGCGTGCACTTTTTGTTATGAATGGGATCAGTTTGATCCGCGCTCACCTTCAGATTTTTTGAAGTGGCGAGCGAAGTCCCCGGAGAGGGTAATGGAAGAGCTCAATCTTTTGCATAGAAAATACGGGGTTAAGGTTGTGGTTATTCAGGATGATAATTTTAATGTCGATCCGGAAAGAGTGCGCAAGTTTTGCGAACTTAAAAAGGCAGCGCGTAATCCGATTAAATGGGTAGCTTTGGGCCGGGCGATTGATTGGGTTAACTGTGAATCAATCCTGCCGCTGATGAAGGAAAATGGTTTATTTATGGGTGTTTTTGGCATTGAGGTTACCACTCAATCAGAGCTGAAAAGAATTGCCAAGGGTATTACCATCGACCAGATTAAGAAAACTATCGAGATTCTGCGTAAAAATGATATCGCGATTGTCGCGGACATTATGATGGGTTTTGATTATGATACGGAAGAGATTGTTAAGCAGCGTTTTGAATTTACGGATCAGGTTGACCCGGATATTCTTTGGGTGGGTTATGTTACTCCCGCTCCAAATTCACCGATGTGGAGGATTGCCTTAAAGAAGAATTGGGTTGATCCGAAGAAGGTTGATTTCTCACAGTGGGATTTTCTCCATCCGGTAATTCCGACGGATCATTTAACTACAGAAGACTTGGGTCGTTTAGGTTCCTGGTGTATGCGCGAATTTTTTTCTAAGCCGGGCAGGATAAATAGAATTATGGAAAGTAATTTTGACCCATTAGCCAAGCTTTGTTTCCAGGATGTGATGGCCGGAGTTGGAAAATGGGAAGCAGCCGCGACCAAGGGAGAAGTGCAGATATAGGGGGAGATATGGATATAAAAGAAAAAGTAAAAGAAGTATTAAGCAGCCTATTAAAGGTAAAGATTGAAGAGCTCAAGGACGAGGTATCTTTAATAAATAGTATCGGCGTAGATTCTACCGAGATGGTGGAGTCGGTGATTGCCCTGGAAAAATCATTCGGTGTTAAACTCAGCCCTAAAGAAATTACCAAGAATTCCACCATTACCGACATAGAAAAAATCATAAACCTACGTAGACCTCCGGGGTCTACGTAGGTTTAAAGAGGGAATTCACGTAGACCTCCGGGGTCTACGTAGGTTAAATAGTTATGAAGAGAGAGCATCTATTAGTTACAGGAGAGGCTTATCATGTTTATAATAAGAGCATAGCTGGTTTCATTATTTTTAATAATAATCAAGAATATCAAAGAATCTTGGCGGCGATAAGATATTACTCGATAAGTAAACATTCTTCCTGTTTAGCGCGTTTTCTTGAGTTGAGCGAAGAAAATGTTTGTCAAATTAACGCGCTGCTTACTAATTATCTTAACGATAAACCGAAACTTGTAAATATCGTGGCTTATTGCTTCATGCCAACGCATATTCATTTAATTCTTAAACAATTAGAAGAAGATGGAATTTCGTGTTTTATGAGCAATGTTCTCAATAGCTATACGCGTTATTTTAATACGAAACATAAACGAAAAGGGCCTCTTTGGGAGGGGCGATTTAAAAGTAAGCTTGTTGAGACAGACGAGCAGCTTTTACATTTAAGCCGCTACGTACATTTAAATCCTGTAACCGCTTTTTTAACTGATAAGCCGGAAGCATGGCAGTATTCATCGTATAATGAATATTTGTGCACTGAAGAGGTATTGAGAATTTGTAATTATAATAAGCTTATTAATATTGCTCCAGCAGATTATAAGAAATTTACAGAAGACAGGATTTCTTATCAAAGGGAATTAGCGAAAATCAAAGATTTAATTATGGAGTAACCTTACGTAGACCTCCGGGGTCTACGCGGTTGGACATGGAAATAATCGATTTGAGCTTGCCTATTGATGAAAAGGCTTTTGAGGTGCATAAGGTGGATATCGAGCGGATAACCCATAAAGCCGGCGTCGACAAATTTAACCGGGTGATTATGGGCAAGACTTTTTTAGGCAAAATAAAATACGCTTTAGGCTGGCGTATTATTAGAAAAGAGCAGCTGCCGGATGAGGAATTTCTTTCTTTAGAGATTGTGCACGCCCCGGTGCATATTGGAACACACCTGGATTACTCTTTTCATTATGGCACTAAGTCAGAGGGCAGGGCGGCTAAGACCGCGGATGAAATTCCTTTAGAATATTGTTACCAGGATGGAGTTAAGCTTGATTTTAGGCATAAAAAACCTAATGAAGTAATCATGGCCGCGGACATAGAAAGCGCCTTGGCGAAAATAAATTATCAGCTAAAGCCCTTAGATATTGTGTTATTGCATACCGGAGCGGATAAGCTCTATGGAGGAACAAAATATTTTTCGGATTATCCCGGGGTTGATCCTTCCGCTATAGAGTATCTTTTAGGCAAAGGAATCAAGATTTTTGGCGTGGATACCATGGGTATCGACCGGCCATACAGATTTATGCTTAAAGAATTTTTAGAGACAAAAGATCCCCAAAAATTTTATCCGGCGCATTTTTATGGCCGTAAAAAAGAATTTATCCATATCGAGCGTTTGGCGAATTTAGAGAAGCTTCCGGATTATGGTTTCAAGATTAATTGTTTTCCGATACGTATAAAAAATACCGGCGCGGCCTGGGCCAGAGTGGTGGCAATTATTTAAGCGGGTATGCCAGGATAATGGGGCCTGTCTTGGGTATTTTCTTGCGCTGACGCCTGCCTGCCGGCAGGCAGGCGCTGCGAAAACACCCAAGCCACCCATTATCTAGGCTTGTTGGTCACCTCTTAAATTAAATTGCTTAATAAATGTAAGGAGGGAGAATGGGACATACTTGTAATTCAATTATAATCAACGCGCCGTATGATTTGGTTTTTGATATCTCCAATGATATCCCGCGCTGGACGGAGTTATTTGGCAGCGAATATAAAAAGGCCGAGGTGGTTAAGCAAGAAGCGAATAAAATTACCTTTCGGCTTACGGATGAAGATGACAAATCCTGGCAATCCTGGCGGCTGTTGTTTAAGGATCAGTATTTTGCCTATGCCCAAAGGGAGGAGCCAAAGTTTCCTTTCCAATATATGAAAATTATCTGGATTTATACGCCTAAGCCGCAAGGGACGGAGATGGTTTGGATCCAGCATTTTCAAATGGATCAAAAGGCCAAGTTTAATGACGCGCAGATCGAAGGCTTTATTAATGAAGGCTCGCAGCATAATTTAAAGATTTTTAAAGAGATTATTGAAAAAGAAGCGCTTAAGTGAAGAAGGCGACATTTAGCATTCTTTGCTTAGAAGGAGCGGTGTTATCTTTTAATGTGGCTGCCGTCGCGGCCCTGATCCCTTCGATCGCCTCTGATTTTGCTCTTTCTCAATTTGTCGTGGGTAAAATTGTTTGGCTGTATATGCTCCCGTACGGGCTGGCGGCATTTTTTTATGGGCCGCTGATACGCGTTTTTGATGCCCGGAGGATAGAGTTAATTTGCATATTTTTGTTTTCTCTGGCTAATCTCATGGCCGGGTTATCGGGAAATATTACCACGCTTTTTATTGCCCGGTTTATGATGGGGATTTTTGGCGCTTGCGTTATTCCTTTGGGGTTAATTCTGGTTGCTAAGCGCGTAAGCCAGCATCAGCGCGGGAGTTATATTGGTATATTTTTTGGCTCGACATTTGTGGCTTCCTTATTAGGCTTATTCTTAAGCGGGATTATCTCTTGGCGTTTGATTTTTATAATTCCGGCGGTTTTGGGGTTAATTTTGTGGATTTTTATGTATATTTATTTGCCAAGTTTTAAAGAAGATTCAGGGCGCTGGCGATTCGGATACCTTGCGGCGCTGAAGCATAAGAAGGTTTTGAAAATTTTTATTTACATTTTTTTGATCAGCGTTATTTATCACGCGGTGCAGCAATGGTTAGGGGTTTATTTTTCTACCCAATTATTTTTAAGCCAATTTACGATTAGCATATTGATTACCCTGACTAGCTTTAGCGGAATATTTGGCGAAGTTTTTGGGGGGCATTTGGCGGATAGGGTTGGCCGGCCCAGAGTAGTAAGCCTGGGTATAATCGCGATGGTTGTCTGTGTATTTTTGCTTTTATTAAAATTGCCTTTAATTTTGCTGGGCGGGGTGATGATTATTTGGGGCTTGGGCTGGACTTTTAATCATGTGGGCCTGGCGACGATGTTAACGGACCTGCCGGGAGAATTTTTAAATGAAGCGGCGAGCTTAAATAGCGGGGTGCGTTTTATTGCCGGCGGTTTGGGAGTAAGTTTAGGCGGCTTGATTATGCAAAAAAGTTTTAATTTAGGCTTTATTGTTTTTGGCAGCGCGCTGGTTTTACTTTTATTTTCCAGTAGAGTGTTTAAACTTAAAACATAGGTAGATAAGATTAAGGGAGGGTTATTATGGGTACGGATTTAAAAGGACGCGTGGCGATTGTTACCGGCGCAAGCCGGGGTATTGGTAAGGCGCTGGCTTGCACGGCGGCGAGCTTAGGGATTAATCTGGCGATTGCCGCGCGGGGGGAAGGGCTTTTAAAAGAAACCGCGGATGAAATTGCCAGGAAATATAAGGTCCAAGTATTACCGGTTGCCTGTGATGTTACTAAACTGGGGGACTTGGAGAATTTGGTTAATAAGGCAAAAGAACAATTTGGCAGGATAGATATTTTGATTAATAATGCCGGAGTTTCGTCCCAGTATCCTTTTTGCGAGCAGCCCATTGAAGATTTTGAAAGGTTGGCGCATACCAACTATCTGGGTTATGTGCGTTTAATTCGCCTGGTGATTAATGATATGATTAAGAATAAATCAGGGGCGATAATTAATATGGTCTCCGGGTCAACTTTATGCGATCCGCTGCCCAGGAATTTTATCGTTTATAGCTCGCTTAAGGTTGGCTTGAGGGCATTTTCTAAAGGATTATTTTGGGAGCTGCGCGATCATGGAATCAAGGTGACCTCGATTTTGCCCGGAGTAACCGATACGGATTTAACCGGCAAATTGCAGGAAATTACTTCCGATACTTCACGTTTAATGACTACGGAAGCCATTGAGAATGCCGTGCGTTTTGCTTTAACGGTGCCGGCGAATGTCTGCCCGTTGGAGATTTCCGTGATTAATCAGCAAACGCCCTGGACAGCTCCGGTAATTCCGTTTAAACAGCAGCATCCGGAAAAGTAATCAGAAGTTATTGCTTATAAGCGGCTAGATTTACGTAGACCTCCGGGGTCTACATAAATGTAGACCCCGGAGGTCTACGTACGGTTTAGCTTTTTTAAAGAAAGGTGGAAAAATGAATAGTCTAGATGTTAAGCATTTGAGGAAACGTTATTTTGTTTGGCTATATAAAACTACCAAAGAGGCGTTTGATAAGTTTGAACGCAAGTTTACTCAGACGGAAATTGATAAAGAAATTTTGCGGGAAATCGAAAATATGCTTATGGGCTCTTATCTGCCGCATGAAAAAATTGAGCTGGAAAAGCTGGTGAATAATTATCAAGAATATATCTGTGTCAAAGAAAAGGCCTGCCTGGAATTAAAGTATCAGGGCTTAAGGACGAACCCGGAGTTTATTTTTCTGGATGTTAAGCTTAGCGCGATTGAGAAATTAATTGTTAAAGAGCTTGGGCGCCGGGGCTTAGAAGAGATCAAGGGGCTCTATGAAAAAGAAATAATCCAACGGATATTAAAAAGCACGGAGTCCCACTAGAGATTAATTCTCTATTTGGGTAAAGATTAATGTTAATTGACGCGCATAGCCATTGGCTGCCGGAGGAGATAATTTCTAACGCTCACTTTTTTCATCAAGGCTGGGGCGATATCGAGGCGCAGCTTAGGATTATGGGTGAGGCCGGAATTGACCGGGCAGTTTTAAGCTATCCTACTTCGGACGCGCATTTAAAGCTGGGTAGTATTAGCCAGGTGGCGCGCATTTACAATGATAATGTGGCTAAGATTTTAAAAGTTTATCCGGAAAGATTTATTGGCGCGGCGATTTTGCCGGTAGATAACTCCATAGATATGCAGGAAGAGCTAAAGCGTGTAACCGAAGAGTTGGGTTTTAAGGCCATTTCTCTGGCTTCAAGTTATAATGGGATTTATTTGGACGATCGGATGTTTTTACCTATATATAAGCACGCGGAAGAAAAAAATATTCCGGTTTTCGTGCATTCTCAGATTGTAAATCCCATCGGTTATGAGCGGGTTAAGGACCCGCTGCTTACCCCGGTGATTGAATATGTCTTTGACACCACGATTTCCGCCGGCAAGCTTTTAATGTCGGATATTTTAAGGCAGTACCCCAAAGTAAAATTTATTTTTGCCTATTTTGGCGGAGCAATCTGTTATTTAAAGCAGCGTTTTGACGCAACCTATGCCATGCTTAGGTCGATGAATTTTGTTAAAGATTTGCAGGGGTGTCCTTCAGATTATTTTAAGAATATTTACGTCGATACCAGCGGCGATGCCACTAAAGCGAATTTTCTGCTTGCCCTTGAACTCATGGGCCCAAAACGTATTTTGTGGGGTAGTGATTGGCCGGCTAAAAAGGATATCGCAGGCGGCATTCAAGCGGTGAAGGATTTGGATATATCTTTGGATGATAAACAGGACATCTTGGGAGGAAACTTAGAGAAGATTTTTGCTTTATAATATTTTTGCGGGTGGCTTGGGGACCCGCAAAAATAATACTCGGCTAAGACATTCGAATAAAAGTGGCGTTTATATTTTTTATAAAAGGAGAGTAATAATATGCAGATGCAGAAGGAAGTTCATTTGACCGGAAAAGATTTAACGCAGATGGTTCAGCTTCGGCCGCAAGATGTAGGTAAGTACGCGATTGTGCCCGGACCGCGCGACCGGCTGGATGTATTAATGAAAAGAATAGAAAATCCCGTGCGCAATTTTTCTTTTATGGAATATACCATGTACACCGGCACCTACGAGGGAATTAAAGTTACCGGGATTAACGGCGGAAGATTTTCCACGGATACTTCGATTACCACAGAGGTAATGTGTAATGCCGGGATAGAGAATATTGTTCGCATCGGCACATGCGGCTCGCTTGATGAGAGTATTCAGGTGGGGGATTTATTCGTGGTGGATGAGGTGATTCGCGGTGACGGGGTAACCCCGTATTATGTGGGCAAGGATTTTAAGGCCGTCAGTGATAAGAAGATTTCGGATCTTTTGTTTGAAATTGCTAAAGGCATGGGTTTAAATGTGCATCGCGGCAAGGCCTGGACTACGGATGCGCTTTTGCGCGAAACCCGCGAGATCGTCGAAGCTAAACGCCGAGAAGGCGCGCGGGTAGTGGATATGGTTTCTTCGACGCTGTTAACAATTTGTCAGACTTATAATATTAAAGCCGGTTCAATTTTAGCGGTAAGCGATAATGTTATTACCGGAGAAATGGGTTTCATGAACCCGCTTTATTATCTGGCGGAAAGTAATTTAATTAAGATTGCGTTGGAGCTAGTGAAAAAGTTAGAAGGTAAATAGATTAATTTTTGCGGGTCCTGTCTTGGGTATTTTCTAGCGCTGACGCCTGCCTGCCGGCAGGCAGGCGCGTCGAAAACACCCAAGCCACCCGCAAAAATAAACAAATATGACATTCTCCCCACTATTCTGGCCCATACAATTAAAAGGTGATGTGATTTACATTCTTGATGAAACTAGGCTGCCGCAGAGTTTAGTTTATATCAAGGCTAAGAATTATCAGCAGGCTTGTATGGCAATTAAGCAGATGAAAACCCGCGCGGTGGGGCAGGTGCTTCTGGTAATGTATGTTTTTCTTTTAAGCAAGCGGCAGAATAAGAATCTGGCCCAGGTTGCCGCGGCAATTAATGCCACGCGGCCGACTTTGTCTTTTAAATTTTTAACGGATTTAGTTTTAGGCTGGGAAAAAAGCGGCGTGCCGCTGGAGAAAAGCATCTTAGGTTTTTTAGAGATGCTTAAGGGAAAAAGAATTCAGCAGGCGCAAGATACCGCGAATTTGCTTAAAGATGGCGATGTAATTCTGACGCACTGTAATGTTAGCGGGCTAATGCCGCTCATCGCGCAGTTTGCCAAAGAACAGGGTAAGAAAATAAGTTTTTATGTCACGGAAACCCGCCCATATTTACAAGGATCGCGCCTAACGGCCTGGGAAATTATGCGCGCGGGGTTTGAGGTAACGATTATTACCGACAATATGGTGGCGTATTTATTGTCATTAGGCAAAGTGACTAAAATTATCGTCGGAGCAGACCATTTGACCTTAAACGGCGATATTGCCAATAAGATTGGCACTTATCAGATGGCGGTGGTGGCGGAGTATTTTAAAATCCCCTTTTATGTTTTATGTCCGCCGCCGTCAAAGCTAAAAACAGGCAAAGAGATTAAAATAGAAATCCGCCCGGAGAGTGAACTTAAAACCTATCAAGGGCTGCAGCTTGCGCCCAAAGCCGTAAAAGCGTATTATCCGGCTTTTGATGTCACACCGGCAAAACTAATCACCAAGCATATTTATTTAAAGGTTTAATCATGATTTCAATCAAAGATGGGAAGTTAAAAAAAGAAATAATCATTAGCGGTAAAAAACTTTACGCGTTGCATTTCGTCGCGGGAAGTTCAGGGAATATCAGTGTTAGCTTAGACAGGGGCCGTATTTTAATTACGGCTACGGGCACGGCATTAGGGAATTTAAAGAGCAGGGATATTATTAAGATAGATTTGCATGATCAGCAAGATTTAGCCAATAAACGCCTGAGCTCTGAATTCCCTTTGCACCGGCTAATACATGAGGCCTGGCCGAATAAAGCGGTAATCCATTGCCATCCGGTTTTATCCAATGCCTATTTTGCCATATATTCTGAACTTAAAACGCTTACTTTTGAAAGCAAAATTTATCTGGGTGATATCCCGGTTATTGCGCAGGAAACTCCCGCGGTAAGCAAGCCGGAATTAGTGGTTGAGGCTTTGAAAACCAGCAGTCTGGTAGTTTTAAAGAATCACGGCGTAGTTTGCGTGGCGGATGATTTTAAATCCGCTTTAAATTTAATTGAAACCTTAGAAGACGCGGTAAAGATGGCCGCGGTGGCCCGGCTATTTAAAAAAGATATTTTGGATAATTTAGATAAAGCTTTAAAAGAGGATTTAGTCAGCGGTGATGTTTATCCCATGTTTTCCCGGGAACATATTCAGGCCATCGTGGATTTAGTCAATCAGGATGAATTTATTGCTCAGAAAGGTAAAGAGTTGGATCTCACGGTAAAATTAGCGATTAAATTAAATGATCCGGCAGAAGCTTCTAAATTTACCTTTACACCAGAATCATTAGTGTGGGGGTTTAATTTTGAAAAAGGTAAAATAATAAAATTAGATACGGATAGCGGTGCGCCTTTTGTGATCTCCGCCCCGGCATCAATATGGGAGCAGGTATTTTTAGGTAAGCTTGATTCATTTGTGGCCGTGACCCAGGGTAAAATGAAGTTGCAGGGCGCGCTGGGACAACTATCTAAATGGTATGTTCCTTTTAACAGATTATTTGAGTTATTTAAGCAGGTAAGGATTAAAAATTAAGCGGAGGTGCGCATGGACTGGGGAATAAAGAATCGCTTAAGCCGGCTAATTAAGCCTGATGGCCATTGTTTTTTTATGCCTATAGATCATGGCTATTTTCAAGGGCCGACAAGCTGCCTGGAGAAGCCAAATGAAACAATTAAAGATATTATTAAGTATTGCGATGGGTTGTTTGTGACTAGGGGGGTATTGCGCTCGGTGATTGATTCGAATTTAGGGGTGCCGATAATTTTACGAGTTTCCGGCGGCAGCAGTATGGCCGGAGAGGATCTGGCTAATGAAGGGCTGACTACTTCTATTGAAGAGATTGTTCGTTTGAATGCTTCCGCGGCGGGTATTTCAGTTTTTGTGGGCGGTAAATATGAGCACCAGACTTTGATGAACTTAAGTAAATTGGTGAATGAGTGTGAGGGTTGTGGTATCCCGGTAATGGCAGTAACGGCTGTAGGCAGGGAGCTTAAAAAGCGCGACGCCCGCTATCTGGGGTTAGCCTGCCGGATTGCCGCGGAATTAGGCGCGCGAATCGTGAAGACTTATTGGTGTGATAAGGATTTTGATAAAGTAGTTGCCGGGTGCCCTGTTCCGGTAGTAATTGCCGGCGGCCCAAAATGCGAAACTGAAAAAGAAGTTTTCGAATTTGTTTATGATGGGATGCAAAATGGCGCTATCGGAATAAATTTAGGCAGGAATGTTTGGCAGAGCCCGCATCCTGAGGCGATGGCCGCTGCTTTACAGGCGATTGTGCATAAGAAGGCGAATGTTTTACAGGCACAGCAGGTATTTAACGCAACAAAGCATAAAAAATAATGCAAATAGCAGTTTATTATAATAATCGTGATATTAGAATCCAGGAGCAGCCAATACCTGAAATTGCTGATGATGAAATATTGCTCCGGGTAAAAGCAAGCGGTATCTGTGGTAGTGACGTTTTAGAATGGTATCGTTTAAAAAAAGCGCCGCTGGTTTTAGGGCATGAGGTAACCGGAGTAATTGCCAAAACCGGCAGCGCGGTAAAAAAATTTAAGGCCGGGGACCGGGTTTTTGTCGCGCACCATGTTCCTTGCAACCGCTGCCGTTATTGTTTAAGCGGTAATCACACGGTTTGTCAGACGTTGCAGTCGACAAATTTTTATCCCGGAGGCTTCTCTGAATATATCCGCGTGCCGGCAATTAATATAGAGCGCGGCATGCTTATTCTGCCGGAAAATATTTCTTTTCCGGAGGGCACTTTTATTGAACCCTTAGGCTGTGTTTTACGCGGACAGAGGATCGCGGATATTCAAGAGGGTCAATCCGTATTAATTTTTGGCGCGGGAATATCCGGCTTATTACATCTGCTTTTGGCGCGGGTAAAAAAAGCAGGACGTATTATTTTAACCGATATTAACGAATATCGTTTAAAAATGGCTAAAGAATTAGGCGCGGATACCATAATTAATGCTAAGGATGATGTGGTTTCTGCTTTGCGCGGGGAAAATCAAGGCCGGCTGGCGGACCAGGTGATTATTTGCACCGGAGCGGTTTCTGCTTTTGGCCAGGGGCTGGCCTGCGTTGAGCGCGCGGGCACGATTATGTGTTTTGCCGCGACGGATCCGGGAGTGACCTTGCCGGTTCCGGTGAATGAATTTTGGCGACAAAGTATAAAAATAATGCATTCTTATGGCGCGAGCCCGCTTGATGAGATGCAGGCTCTGGACTTATTGGGAACAGGCGCAATTTCTGTGAAAAAATTAATTACCCATCGGCTAAAGCTCAAAGACGCGGGTTTAGGTTTTAAACTGGCAGCAGAAGCAAAAGATTGTATTAAGGTAATTCTGGAGCCTGAATAATATGAACTCACAATACTCGCTTTATATCCACGGCCAATTTATCAAAACCTTAGAAAAACAAAATATTATGAATCCTTCGACCGGCAAAGTTATCGCGGAGGTTTCGCTGGCTTCCACAAAAGAGGTGGAGCTGGCGATATCCAGCGCCAGAGAAGCTTTTGACCATGGCCCGTGGACGCAGTTTTCTTTAATCGAGCGCAAAGAGTTTATTTCTCGGATTGCCCAGGGTATTTTGGACAATGCCGGGGTGCTTGCGGCATTGGAAACGCAGAATACCGGCAAGCCGATTAAAGAGACTACTTTTATGGATATTCCTTCCAGCGCTAAAACATTTGAATTTGTGGCGAATAATTTTATTGATTATCTGGATCAGGAAGAGATTAATATACCCTCGGAGGCAGGGGCAAAGCTGGTTCGCGAGCCGCTGGGAGTGGTAGTTTTAATTGTTCCCTGGAATTATCCGCTTTTAATTGCCTGTTGGAAGCTGGCTTCGGCCTTAGCTGCCGGTAATACGGTTATTTTAAAACCTTCCAGCATGACCCCGCTCACGGCTTTAGAGCTGGGAAAAATTATTCATCAGGCGGGTTTGCCTGAAGGAGTGGTTAACATTATTAATGGCAGCGGCGCAAAAATAGGCCCGCTGCTTTGTGAGGATAAGCGCGTCGACATGATTTCTTTCACCGGGAGCAATGAAATAGGCAAACAGATTCTACAGTATGCTTCGAAAAATGTGAAGAAGATGATTATGGAGTTGGGAGGTAAATCTGCCAGCCTGATCTTTAATGATGTGGACCTGGAGGTGGCGGTGAATAGTTCTTTAGCCTCGATTTTTCTAAACCAGGGCCAGATGTGCACCGCGATGTCCCGGATTTTTGTGCAAGAGGCAATTTATGATAATTTCCTGATTAGTTTTGTGGAAAAGGCTAAACGCCTGAAATTAGGCTTAGCCGATAGCCCTGAAACTCAGATGGGCCCCTTGATTAGCGACGCGCAGCGTAAAAAAGTGATTGCCTATATTGAAAAAGCAAAAACGGAAGGGGCGCAGGTGGTTTGTGGTGGAAAAATACCGGAAAACGCAGAATTAAAAAATGGTTATTACTTTGAGCCCACGGTATTAATAAATGTAGGCGTGCATTCGCATATCTTTAAAGAAGAGGTTTTCGGCCCGGTAGTTTTGATCCATAAATTTTCAGGTTCAGATGAGGCGGCAGCTTTAGCCAATAGCGTAGATTTTGGTTTAGCTGCTTGCATTTGGAGTAAAGATTTGACCTTAGCGCAGGAGTTAGCGGGCAAGATAAATGCCGGTACAATTTGGATTAATACTTATGGCCTGTTTTGCAATGAGCTTCCGTACGGCGGGTTTAAGCAGAGCGGTTTTGGCAAAGAATTGGGCAAAGAAGGGTTCCTGGAATATACCCGCCTTAAAAATGTTATCTTAGACCAGTCGGTGGAGGGTAAACCGCTGGTTAATTATTGGTACGGATTTTGATACAGACCTCCGGGGTCTACATGTATGTAGACCCCGGAGGTCTAATTCAGGTTTAATATGAATGTAAACAATATTTTAGAGCAGTGCGCAAAAGAATACGCGCGTAAACCGGCGATTATTTTCCGTCAAGAGCAGTTGTCTTTTGCTCAGCTTAGAGATAAGGTCCTTGCGCTTAGTCAGGGGCTGCTTAAGCTGGGTGTAAAGCCAGGCGATAAAATTGCCATTTATCTTCCTAATTGGCCGGAATATGTTTTAAGCTACCTGGCTGTTTGGTCTATTGGCGCCTGCAGCGTGCCCTTGGACTTTATGCTCACTGAAGACGAAATACTTTCCTGCCTGAGTCATGCTGAAGCTAAAATTCTGATCACTAAATATAAAGCCAATATTTCATTTGCGGCCCTTAAGGCTCAGCTTCCGCTATTGGAAAATATTATCTCCTGCCAGTCAACAGATGCGCAAGCTTTGAACTTTGAAGAGCTAATTGCTCAAGGTAAATATGAAGCTCTTAAAATAAATCCCAGGGAAGATGATTGCGCGATTATTTTTTATACCTCTGGCACTACCGGTAAGCCCAAGGGTGTTTTAATCAGCTATGCCCAGTTGGACGCGCCGCCAAAATCCATGTCTTTTTTTGTAAATTCGGATTTAGGCTCCGCTGACACCACGTTGTGCGCTTTGCCTTTTTCGCATTTAGGGGGGTTAATCTACATCCAGAATATGATTAGCTTTGGGCTGACCATGGTATTGATGGAGCGTTTTATGCCGTTAGATTTTTTAAGGAACATACAGAATTATAAGGTTAATTTCTTTTGGATTGTTCCTTCAATGTATTACGCGCTGCTGCAGTTAAAAGAGTTTGAGACATTTAATTTATCGAGCTTGCGTTGGATTGTCACTTTTGGCGCATCGAATTCACCGGAGGCTTTGCGCAGGTTCCAGCAATTTTGTCCGCACGCCTTTTTGTTGAATGGCTGGGGGTTGACGGAGACCAATGCTCCGACGGTAGTTTTACCGATGGGTTCAAAGAATATCGAAAGCGTGGGCCGTCCGGCGCCCTGGATTCAGGTGAAGATCTTTTCTGACCAAGATCAGGAATTGGCGCTTGGGCAGGTGGGCGAAGTGGTGGTAAAAAGCTGGGTGGTGACACAGGGATATTTTAAGGATGAGTTATTAACCCAGGCGACTATACGCAAGGGTTGGTTTTATACCGGAGACCTAGGGAGATTTGACGCGGAAGGTTTTCTTTATATCGTGGGCAGGAAAAAAGAGATGATTAAAGTCGGCGGAGAAATTGTTTTTGAGCCGGAGGTAGAAGCAAGTTTACAAAAACATCCGGATATTGCTGAGGCCGCCGTAGTTGGAGTAGTG
>JAZDEW010000026.1:0-4527 GCA_043808425.1 Candidatus Omnitrophota bacterium | reverse complement strand
ATTGATTTAGCGATTGATGGGCAACAAAAAGCGTCATTGCCGCTTTTTGTAAAAGAGCGTAAATAAAATAAAGGGGTATTTTATATGAAAAGCAAAGTATATTTAGTGCGTCTTGAAAATTTTGCCAAGCCGCAGATGGTTATTGAAAAACTTAAACGTTTGCTTAAGGAAAGCTGTGTTTTGGATTTTATCCAGCCGAACTTTAAAGTGGCGGTTAAAATGCATTTTGGCGAGGAAGGCAATACCGGATTTGTTAAGCCGGAATACCTGCGCGTAGTCAGTGATAAAATATCTTCTCAAGGAGCAACTGCATTCATAACGGATACTAATACTCTTTATCGTGGCCGGCGTACTAATTCTGTTTCCCATCTGGCTTTAGCTTGCGAACATGGATTTACTAGGGAAACTTTATCAGCTGAAGTGGTCGTGCCTGATGATAGAAATAGAGAAAACATTATTGAAATACAGATCAATCAAAAATTTATTAAAACGGCTAAACTAATGCGGCTTTTTGTGGATAGCGATGCTCTTCTGGGGGTTAGCCATTTTAAGGGCCATATCATGACGGGTTTTGGAGGAGCCCTAAAAAATCTGGGTATGGGTTGTGCTGCCCGCGAAGGAAAACTGCAGCAGCATTCTGATATTTCTCCTATTTGTTATCAGCAGAAATGTACAGGCTGCGGCGAGTGTGAAAAAGTGTGCCCGGCAAAAGCGATTACCCTAAAAAATGAAGTTTCTCAGGGTTGCTCAAATGTAATATTTTCGCGGCCGCGAAAGTATAAAAAAGCATTTATTGATGGCGCAAAATGTATTGGCTGCGCAACTTGTATTGCTGTTTGTCCTGTTTTGGCCATAGATGTGCCTTGGGGTTTCGGGGGAGCGATTATTCAAGAAAAAATGATTGAGTATGTTTTAGCAGTAATGAAAAATAAGCAAGGTAGAGTGGGATTTATAAATTTTGCTATTAAAATTACTAAGGAGTGTGATTGTTTAGCCAAAGATGATCCGCAAGTTGCCCCAGATATTGGGATATTGGCGTCGAAAGACCCGGTAAGTATTGATCAGGCAAGCTTTGATTTAATTAAGCAGGCCAGCGGTAAGGATATCTTTAAAGAGCTTCATCCGGAACGCGATGGCAGCCGGCAGCTTAAATATGCTCAAAAACTAGGCCTGGGTAATTTAGATTATGAGTTGATTGAATTGTAAAAATATTATGGATAAAGTTTTAGCAGGATTAAATCCAGAGCAGGTGCGGGCAGTTACGCATAAGAACGGCCCGCTTTTAATTATTGCCGGCGCAGGAACAGGCAAGACCCGCGTGGTTTCTCAACGTATTGCTTGGTTGATCAATCAACACCTGGCTAAAACCGATGAAATTCTGGCGCTTACTTTTACGGATAAGGCAGCTAAGGAGATGCAGGAGCGGGTGGATATTCTCATGCCTTATGGTTACACAGATATCTGGATTTCTACATTCCATGCTTTTGGCGATCGTGTTTTACGCGAGAATGCTTATGTTGCAGGGCTTAACCCGGATTTTAAGGTGCTGGCTCAGGCAGAAGCTGCAGTATTATTCCGTGAACACCTTTTTGAATTTACGCTTAATTATTATCGGCCGTTAGCTGAGCCCACGCGTTTTATTGAGGCGCTTATTTCATTTTTTAGCCGGGCAAAAGATGAAGATATCTCAGAAATTGAATATTTGAAATATGCTCAGGATTTTAGATCTAAGGTTAAAGCTGGACCGGAAGATAAAGCTGCTGAAGAGTTAGCAGCGCAGCAGATAGAAATAGCAAATGCCTATGTTTTGTATCAGGAGCTTCTAACCAAGCAAGGCCTGATTGATTTTGGTAATCAGTTTTATTTGAGTCTGCAGCTGTTACGCAAGCATCCCTTGATTTTGCAAAATTATCAAAAACAATTTAAATATATTTTAGTGGATGAGTTCCAGGATACGAATTTTGCGCAATTTCAGATTATAAAACTTTTGGCGGGTGAGTTAGGAAATATCAGTGTGGTTGCCGATGATGATCAATGCATTTATCGTTGGCGCGGGGCTGCCTATAGCAATGTGCTTAATTTTATTGCTGATTATCCTTTAACCGAGAAAATTACTTTGATTCAGAATTACCGCTCCACTCAACCAATCCTGGATAGTTCTTATCAGTTAATTCAGCATAATAATCCGGAGCGTTTTGAAGTAAAAGCTAAAATCAATAAACAGCTTATT
This sequence comes from Candidatus Omnitrophota bacterium, assembly GCA_043808425.1. Classification (GTDB taxonomy): domain Bacteria; phylum Omnitrophota; class Gorgyraeia; order Gygaellales; family Profunditerraquicolaceae; genus UBA6249. The sequence continues at coordinate 2,297 of JAZDEW010000026.1, read as the reverse complement.
GGTTTAACTAAAAAAGGCTTGCCACCTAAGCGTTTACATTTTGATACGCATTCTACTGAGGCTGATAATGTAAGTAAGATTATAGTAGAAAAAGTAAGTTTAGGTAAGTTTAAATATAGAGATTTTGCTATTCTGGTGCGCTCTAACTCTGATGCCCAAAGTTTTATTCAGTCGTTAAATATGCAGAATATCCCCTGGCAGTTTAGCGGTAATCAGGGATTATATGGTCGGGAAGAAGTAAAGTTATGTATTAATTTTTTGCGCGTTGTCGCCAATCCTTCAGATTCATTAAGTTTATATTATTTGGTAAGCTCTGAGATCTATAAACTAAATTTAGTGGATCTGGCTTTATGTAATCATTTCACCAGGCGCAGAAATCTCACGCTTTATGCGGTGTTTAGTAATTTAGAGAAGATTGAGGAGTTAAACCAAATACAGGATGAAACTAGGGAAAAGATAGAGCAGGTGCTTTTAGATATTGAGAAATTCTTGATCCTGGCGCGTTCCGAGACCACCGGCAGGCTGCTGTATAGTTTCCTTACGGATACGGGTTATCTTAAAGATCTGACGCATCGCCCTAGTCTAGAAAAAGAAACTAGGATCCAAAATATTGCTAAGTTTTTTAATCAAGTGCGCAATTTTGAGCTGGTGGCTAAAGAAGACAGGGTAATTAGTTTTATCCAACATCTTAATCTGCTTATTGAGTCTGGAGATGACCCCCCGACAATAGAGGCAGATTTAGACCAGGATGCGGTGAATATTTTAACTATTCATAAAGCTAAAGGTTTGGAGTTTAGGGTAGTATTTTTAGTCAGCCTGGTGCAGGGAAAATTTCCTCTCCCTAAACGTTCACAGCAGATTAGCTTGCCGGATGCTCTGATTAAGGAAATTCTTCCCAGCGGAGATTTTCATATTCAGGAGGAACGCCGGCTTTTTTATGTAGGGATGACGCGGGCAAAAGAAGAGCTATATTTTACCAGCGCTCAGGATTATGGCGGCAAACGCTTACGTAAAGTTAGTCAATTTGTGCTGGAGGCTTTGGGCAAACAGCTTAAGGCAGATGTCGAAAAAACAAAAACCGCAGCCATTGAAAGTATCCAGCGTTTTGCTCCGGTTGAGCAATTGCCCGAATCCGCTTTTGAAAAAATTCCAGAAGGCAGGCTTGTTACTTTAAGCTATTACCAGATTGATGATTACCTGACCTGCCCCTTAAAATATAAATATGTAAATATATTACGCGTGCCGATTATGGAGCATCATACAGTTATTTACGGCCGGGCCATGCATGAGGCAATCAGTGAATATCTGCTGCGCAAGCTTAATGGCGTTAAGGTCACTTCAGCTGAGCTCCTGAATAGTTTTAAAACTAATTTTGATCCTCAGGGATTTCTTGATCTTAGTCATCAAGAGGAGCGTTTTCGTCTGGGCAGGGAGGCTTTAATCAGATTTTATAAGGATGAAGAAAGGCGTAATCTGATCCCTAAATCTATTGAAGAGAAATTTTCTTTTATCATCGGCGATAACAAGATTAGCGGAAGGTTTGACCGGATAGATCTGGAGCCAGATGGCGCGGTAATTATGGATTTTAAGACTTCGGCGATTAAGACCCAAAAAGATGCGGATAAGCGAGTTAAAGAAAGCAAGCAGTTAGCGCTTTATGCCTTGGCTTATCAGCAGATATACGGGATTTTGCCTATTGCGGTCGCGTTATATTTCCTGGAGTCTGGGATTATCGGTAGGTACGAACTCCAGGAAGATGATTTAGGCGATGTTTTAGAGGATATCAGAGATGTCTCTGCAGGAATCCGGAATCAGGACTTTCCCGCTAAACCCGAATACAAAGCTTGCACTTATTGCGCTTATAATCAAATCTGCCCTCAGGCGGTAATGCGTTGACAACTCCTGATTTTTGAGCTATAGTTAAAGAAGAAAATTAAGGGTATGAATATAATCATTTCGATAGGTATCTGGTTGGTCAGTGGTATATTAACTGTCCTGCTTTTCTTCGTGGTCTTTTTTCTGAATATCTTGTTTTTCCCTTTTGATAAGAAAAAAAAGATTACTCATCGGCAGTGTTTTTGGTGGTCGGATGCGATTATCGGCTTCAATCCTTATTGGAAGGTGTCTGTCCATGGCCTGGAGAACATAGACCAGAAGAGAACTTATGTGATTATCGCTAACCATCAGAGCATGGCGGATATCGTAGTGCTTTATCAGACGAAAATGCAGTTTAAATGGGTGGCTAAGGCGAGTCTGTTTAAGGTGCCTTTTATTGGGTGGTGCCTGGGGTTGATTAA
>JAZDEW010000025.1:0-4752 GCA_043808425.1 Candidatus Omnitrophota bacterium | reverse complement strand
TCTATAACTCTTTTGCTATCAAGGCTTATGTTAAAAAATCCTTTCTCCCCTAAAATGAACACTTTATTCACGACTTAGAAGCTTTTTTGTATCACCGCCGTAGACCTCCGGGGTCTACATTTAATGTAGACCCCGGAGGTCTACGGCGGTCATAGAACTTTTGACACTATCTTAGTATGTCCGTGTATGTATAGGTATGTCCGATATTGTCATATACTTACTATAACAGCAGTTTTCGTGCCATGTTGCGGCAAAAGACAAAAAATTTAGCTATAAATGTAAGGTTTTGTCCGGCAAGGAGATGTGTTTAATTTGACTTTGATTTATTGCTAAAAAAATAACTGTATAAGGGGCTTAAATCCGGTTTGTTGCGATTTTGCAACAAAATGTTGTTAATTTAAATTTTGTAGACTTTGTCTTCTTGCCTGGTTCGGGAGTTGACGAGCAGGCCGATTTCATCACCTTTTTTGGCGGTTTGAATATCTACCCGGTCAATCTGCATAGAGGAAACAACCTGGGTAACGTCGGTGGTATGCCCCTTTATCTTGATGGTGTCTCCTTTGGTTAAGGGAGACTTTAGCTTGATCACCGCGGCTTGGACATGAGGGAAATAATGCGTAACCAGGCCAATAAGCTTGCCTTCGGACTTAGCGGATTTCTTTGCCGGTTTCTTGGCGAGCTGTGTCTTTTTAGCCGCGGGTTTAGATTTTTTTTTGAGTGGTTTTTTAGTTGACTTCCTGGCCGCTTTCTTGAGGTTCTTTTTTAAAGCCATAGCGACACCCCCTTATAAAATTATAGGTATTGACAAAAGTTTTTGCTTAGTTTTTCTATAACTCTTTTGCTAACAAGGATTATGTTAAAAAATTCTTTCTCTCCTAAAATGAACACTTCATTCACGACTTAGAAGCTTTTTAATGTATCACCGCCGTAGGCCTCCGGGGCCTACATTAAATGTAGGCCCCGGAGGCCTAATCAGTTATAGAACTTTTGACACTATCAAATCATAGTATAACTTTTTGAGAAATCTTGGTAATCACCGGTATGCGGCAATAAATGCCTAAGCCCGCTTGTGTAATTCCCCATAGGGAAACCAGCAGGAATAAGGCGTAGCCGAAAATACCGATTAAGAAGCCTAATACCGGTATAATTGAGAGTATAAACGCGGCGACTTCCATGACAAACAACACCAGGCCTTGGCGAGCATGGTAAAACGCGAATTTGTTATTTTTCTTTAAAACCAGGCTGAGAATACAAAGAAAGGAGACGTAGGCAATGATGGCAAAAAATTTACCTTCAAGGATTTCTTGTTCGTTTTGGGTTCTTGACATTTTAGATTTAAATTATTTAGTTACTTCCAATAAAGAATCCAGGCTGCCGTAAGAATTTAATTGGCTCAAAGGGTTAGCCGGATCTTCGAACCAGTTGCCGTCAATGACAAAACGGTAACGGTATTTGCCGCTGTTTAAGCTTAAATGTTTAGTCCAGCAGCCGTTGTTATGTTCCATGCGGCTGTCATCATCCAGCTTCCAGTTGTTGAATTCCCCGGCCAGATAAACTTCTTTGGCATCAGGGGCAGAAACCCGCAAGGTCACGGTTTGTAACTTAGGCAATGTTTCCTGAAGAATTTCGCCCATGCGTTTTTCCAGGGTTTTTTCTATGGAGACTTTATCTTTGGCCTTCCGCGGCTCCGGCGTATTTTCCTGAGTGATAATCTCCCGGGAAAGCGAGAAATAATCCTTTGCTCCGCGGCAATATTTATCATAAGCTAAAACATTGAGGCCTTCGTTTTGGGCTTCTTTTAATTTTACATTTACGTGCACGATGTTGGAGTATAGTTTATTTTTATAGTCGATTCTAATTTTATCCAACATGGTGAAGGAATGCCGCAGGCGGGAATCAAAATTAGTGACCAGAATATTAAAATCCACGCTATGGTTTAATCTTTCTTTGACCAGATCAATAATACTGGTGAGCTGGCTTACTCCTTCTAAAGAAAATCTGCTGGCCTCTACCGGAATAATAATTTCATTGGCGGCCCGGATGGCGTTAATGGTTAGAATTCCCAGGTTTGGCGGGCAGTCAATCAAGATGTAGTCATAGTTGCCATTGAAGTTTTTTAAGACATCCAGAAGGCGGGACTCTCTGCCAATTTCTCCGCTGAGCTCCTGCTCCAGGGTGCTTAAGATGATTGAAGACGGGGCGATGTCAAAGTTGTTTTGTATGTTTTGAATAATTTCTTCCAGCCGTGCTTTTTTATGCGTTATTTTAGAAAGCACATTATAAATACTCAAATCCGCTTTAATGTTTAAGCCGCTGGTGGCATGCGCCTGCGGGTCAAGGTCAATTAAGAGCACCCTGCGGTTGTTCGTGGACAGCGCCGCCGCTAAATTTATGGATGTAGTCGTTTTACCGCAGCCGCCTTTTTGATTCGAGATAGTTATAATGCGCATTTGGCCTCTCCTCCTTTATAAGGTTATTTCAACACCCTAATGTTATCCAGATAAATTATTCCTGTTTTCTCCCGGGCATTCCACTCTTCAATGCTAAAGGCCAGCTCTCTCATTTGTGTCCAGTCGTTTATTTTAGCAAAAAGCTTAAAATCTAATTTTTGACCGGCCCATTTATTTTCAATATTTTTGATATAGATTTCGGATTTTTCGTTAAAGTGATTAGTAAATTCCACCCGTAATGAAATTACATCAGTAGGGTTAGTTTTTCTGATACTAAAGGCCAGGGCCTTATATTGGGATAAATCAAGATGCTTAAGATTTAATAAGAATGATTCTTTTACCGCCGGGTCAAAATTAAAATTAATTTTTGTGGTATCCTGATACAGAAATAAAGCAATCTGCCCCGGCTGGTTATGGTTTTGGTTACGGGAAAAGTTAGCCAAGCCGCCCAAGCCGATAACGATCACTAATCCGACGATGGTTACAGCCGGGAGCATTTTAAAATAAGCGCTTAATTCGCGTTTTTTCTTTGAGGATTTTGAAGAAGCATCCAGATAAATGTTTGCCAGATGCTCGTAAACTTCTTTTTTGTTCATTACATGCCTTTTTTTTATTTTAGCTATTCCTATTTTAGCTAAATAAGCCAGCAGTTAGAAAAATATTTTTAAAAAATCCAGCTGACAGCTTATCTCCAAATGGAAATTTTTTTATACGTATAAGTATATTTTATAACATAAAACCCTATCCATGTCAAGGGGTTAAGGGGCTGAAGAGATATGCCGGAGGCTCTTGGTTTATCAGCTGATAAAAGTTAGTTAAATGCAGCCTAAACAGCTTGTCAAATGATCCGTCCGGGTCCTCTCCCTCCCACCAAAACCAGTCGCTGCCCTCTAAAATGTACATTTGTTTCCAAGCCAGATCGCCAGGGTTTTTGGTTTCCTCTAAAGCCCGGCGCGCCTGCGCCAGCCATTCCCAGGCTTTTACTTTATGAGGATTGCCCATCCATTTTCCAAAATCTCCGTTAATCCAGGAGCCGGCGCTTAAACGTTTAATCAAGCGCTTAGCGGGATTAAGCCTTAAATACTCACTGACGGTGGCCGTTTTTATAAAATCGCTTTCGGAAATTCTTTTATAAAATAATTCCAAAAAATCTCCTCCGTCGTTTCTAAAATACTCCCAGGCGTTTTCTCCGTCTAAGGCAATGGTGACTAAAATGTCTTTATCTTTGAAGGCCTTGTGGATATTTTCTAAATGCGTCATAAAATTATTTACCGCGTCTGTCTCGGGCATTTTATGATAAACAAAGCCGATCATGTCGGAAAGATTACGGTCGCGAAAAACAACATTGAGCAGGCCTTCTTTTCTTTTTAAGAGATGCGGCTGGTAAAGTAATTTGGTGTCGCGTTTTTTTAATTTTAAGGATTTAAATAAAATGGCTTCATCGGCGACGATCCATTTGATTCCGGATTCGATAATATAGGGCAGAATATGCTCGCTCACCGCTTCTTCCGAGGGCCACATGCCCAGCGGGGGGGCGCCAAATTTTTGTTGATAAAATTCTACCGCGCTATCAATTTGATATTTGACATCCGCGGGATAACTGAATCCTGTCTTAGGCAGATGAATTTTTTTATTAGCCTCTTTGGCGATATTCGTATCATAAAGCAAGGGCAGGATCGGGTGATAATATGGCGTAACGCTGATTTCAATCTGCCGATTATTTTGGGCATTTTTATAGGCGGGGATGATGCCTTTTAAAATTTCCAGCTGTTGGCCTAGAACGATCTGCTTATCCGCTTCAGTAAAAAATCTTTCCCGGGCCATGACTTTTTTTAATTCGGGAATATTTCGCCTAAAAGACGGATCAATCCAATAAAGGTTAAAGCAGACCTGCAGGTCAAGGTAATCGGCGAGGTTGAACTCTTGCCCGGTCCTTCTTTTATAATACAGCTGGTAGTAGCGGGGAGAAAATGAGATGACCTTATCCGGATTTATGGAAAAGAAATTCCGTAAGATAAATTCTTTATCTATTTTAGTTAATTGCTGGGCGGGTTTTCGGGATAGCTGCAGGTATTTATCTTTGAGCCGGGAATGATTGTAATCTTCGATCTGCTCGAATAGAGACGGCACGACATTAAAGGTCAATTTCATGTTGGGGAACTTTTCCAGGATTTGCACCATATCCAGATAGTCTTTGACCCCATGCAGTCTGACCCAAGGCAGGCCGCTCTCCGCGGTGAGCAGGTTCTTGTAGTATGGCTGGTGCATGTGGTAGATGAGGGCAAGGTTGAGCATGGATTAG
>JAZDEW010000024.1:0-5194 GCA_043808425.1 Candidatus Omnitrophota bacterium | reverse complement strand
TAGCTAAAAGAGTGAAGCAAGTAATTGCGGTGGAGTTAGACGATAAGCTAGCGGAAGTTTTACAAACAAGTCTGTCGGCGCAAGCAGTAAAAAACGTAGAGGTAGTTAATGAAAACATTTTAAGATTTAAGATTTCAGATTTAAGATTTAAGAATTATAAAATCGTGGCAAACTTACCCTATAATATTACCTCTATTTTTTTGCGGAAGTTCTTATCCCTCGACAATGCTCGGGACAGGTCCGCTGACATTAAGCCGGAATTAATGGTTTTGATGCTGCAGAAAGAAGTGGCGGAAAGAGTTACGGCTAAACCGCCGAAGATGAGTTTATTGGCCGTATCAGTCCAATATTATGCCAAGCCGGAAATCATCGGCTATGTGCCCAAAAAAAATTTTTGGCCCGAGCCGGAAGTTGACAGCGCTATAATAAAAATAAACCCTCATAAAACCCCTCTGCCCTTCGGACATCTCCCCTTAGTAAGGGGAGAAATACAGGCGGAAACCTCTCGGTCTTCGGAAATTTCCCTTAGTAAAGGGGGCAATAAAGCGAGGGAAATTATAGGACTTCCCCTCCTTAGTAAGGAAGGGTTGGGGGGTGGCCATGTGGATAAAGACAGGGATTTTTTTAGGCTGGTAAAGTATGGTTTTAGCGCCAAGAGAAAAATGTTAAAAAATAATTTGGCCGCCGGCCTTAGAATTAACCAAAACCAGGCGGAAAATAAGCTAATATCATTGGGTTTTAATCCAAAAATTAGGGCGCAAGAGTTATCCGTAGAAGATTGGCTAAGATTGTTTGGAGAATTCGTAGAATTTATGGTATAATAATAATTAATTACTTCATTGTTACATTGCTAAATTGCTACATTGTTAAAATGTAAAATCACAGATTTTTATGGCCGGTAATTATTTACAGTTAAATGACATTGGAGCTTATAAAATTGCGTTTAATTTAGCAAATTATGTCTGGTTTATTATAATTAAATGGGATTACTTTTCAAAAGACACAGTAGGTAAACAGTTTGTCGAAGCGGTTGATTCAATTTCCTCTAACATCGCTGAAGGATTCGGCAGGTACTCCAGAAAAGATAAAATTAAGTTTTACCATTATAGCTTTGGCTCAATTAAAGAATCGTTCGATTGGAATGAAAAATCGAAAATAAGAAAATTTATAAATATTAAACAATATAATTTTATTTTTGGCGAATTGAATAAATTGCCAAGAGAAATCAATAGTTTGATAAAATTTACCAACGAGAGATTAATAATTTAACAATGTGACAATTTAACCATATATTTTTTCCCCATGCCTGAATACTCTCAATTTAATAATGACGGCGAACGGGAATTGGAAGGCCAGAAAGCGCCCAATCCCTTAAATAAAAACCAGAAAATCGCTACCGCTGTTCTGGCCGTTTTTGCTTTGTTTATATTTGTTTTATGGTTTGCCCAGCTTAAAAATAGCATCAAACAGCCTTTTATTTATAACGAAGAGGATAATCAGCAAGCCAGTAGCGTAGACGCTAATAGTGATGAGGCGCTAAAGACTAAAGACAGCGATAAAGACGGCTTATCCGACTGGGATGAGCTAAATACTTATCTGACTTCGCCCTACCTAGAAGATTCGGATTCGGACGGCTTCTCGGATAAGCAGGAAATAGATAGCGGCAAAGACCCGAATTGCCCGGCCGGCAGGGATTGCGCCGGACTTGGCGCGGTTAGCGGGGATAAGAACGTAGTTAATCCCGGGGAAAACGCTTCGGACAATACCAGCACTTTAAATAATTTAATGAATCAGCTCGGCACCACCCCGAATTTACAGGTTCCGGCAGAAAATACGACGGCCGACGACAGCGATTTGCTTAATTCGGTTTTAGGCAACACGACCGACCCGAAAGTTCTAAGGCAAATGCTATTGGACGCGGGCATGAATAAGGAGATTTTGGATAAAATTACGGATGAAGAGTTGATGAAAAGTTATCAGGAGATGATGATTCAATAACCCCTCTGCCCTGTCGGGCATCTCCCCTTAGCAAGGGGAGAAATACGGAGGAAAGACCCCCTTGCCCTTCGGTTTAAAGACCCCTCAGCCTTCGGCAGCTCCCCTTAGTAAGGGGAGCGATATGGAGAGAATACCCCTCCGCCTTTCAGTCACCTCCCCTTGGTAAGGGGAGCGATACAGTGGAAATTACTCGAAAGTGGAAAATGGTACGATTTCCCCCTCCTTACTAAGGAGGGGTTGGGGTGGTGGATTAAGGAGGGGGTAGGGGGAGGAATATATTGAAGGGCGGGAGTGGCGAGAAGGGGAATAAATATGACGGTTTTATATAACATGCATCGTCAGAAAGAGAAAAGAAAACAGCTAAGAAACAATAGCACAATAGCGGAAAGAATTTTATGGGTAAGATTAAAGGGCAAGCAGCTTGGTGCTAAATTTCGCCGCCAGTATGGCATTGGTTATTATATTGTGGATTTTTGTTGCCCTAGAAAAAAGCTAATTATTGAAGTTGATGGCGGTGCGCATTTTGAGAGCGAGCAAATAGAATATGATATAGAAAAAATAAAAGAACTTGAAGAATTGGGATTTAAGGTTTTAATATTTAGCAATTTAGAAGTTGAGAAATAGATTGAAAAAGTAATTGATAAAATAAAAAGTTTTTTAAAATAGAATAAATATCTCCGGATAAACCCCTTAGTCTTTGGTTTAAAAACCCCTCTGCCCTTCGGGCATCTCCCCTTAGCAAGGGGAGAAATACGGAAGAGATGACTAATAATACGAGGTAAATGGCAAGTATTCCCCTCCTTACTAAGGAGGGGTTGGGGTGGTGATTTAAGGGGCAGGGGTGGTTTCCCCCGTGAATAAAAAAAGACCCCGCGATTCATTTGTTAGAACGCGGGGGCGAGAGTTTAAAAATGAGCGTGGTCATCTGGTGAACGATGACCGAGGGATTAAGGTTGATGGAGAAGTTGGAGGAGGCGGTGAGCTGACCGGTTGAGTTGGAGGTGAGATCGTAGGAGTCGGAGTATAACGGTAACACAGAAATACTTTTAGTAACTCTGATTCAAGAATCCCTTGTTTTCGATCTTTTTCCACATCTGTATAATAATATTTTTGGGATTCCTGGAACACCCCGTCTCTTAATGCAAAAAAGTAATAGGTTTTAATGTTTCTGAAGTTACCCAGGTAAGCCAGTACTTCCCGATTCTGTTTCAGATCGGCGACAAAACTTGGCTTTCCGATTTGAGCAAAAATTGCTTCTTTGGTATCAACCCCGGTTGTAAATGTAGCGACAGACACCTTTTCATTAATGCTCTCAGAAAAAATTCCCTTAGGCAGGATTTGAGGTATAGATGGGGTTAAAGAGACGAATTGTAACGACTCAGCACAACCGCTTAGAACAAATACGGATGCAATAAATAAAGACATTAATGCGAAATTCACTTTTTTCATGGTATTGCCCTCCTTTGAGCAAAAATTTTTGAAAAATTGTTAAAGTCCACTCCAAGCTTATATTAAGATATCACAATTTCATTAAAATTACATTAGCATATTTATGAAATTTAGTCAAAATTTAAAAAATATTATTAAATTTATAACATTAAATTTAAGTATTATTTTATTGTTTTTTATTTTCTGGGGTCCCAGTCCTACTAATGCGATGTCCCCGGCAGGTACTGAAATAATGGTTTGGGATAAATATTTGCAAACAGTAAACGAGCGAGGCTTTATTGAGCGGGCCAATGATTTTGTTACTGGATTAACGAAAAGTGAATATTGGCTGGAAACTTTACCCATGTTGGGTTCACAAGCTCTTAATAAAGCAATTCAAAACGCTTTAAATTCTATTGCTTATGATTCCGCTACCTGGATAGCTTCAGGTAATAAAGGGCAAAAACCGATGTTTATAACTGAAGGTTGGGGGACATATTTATCAAATATCGGTGATAATGCAGCCGGCACTTTTATAGAAACCCTAGGAAAGAGTGGATATACTAAGTTTAACCTTTGCCAGCCTGATCCGCGGGTTCAGTTAAGAATAAATCTTGGATTAGTCCAATACAGCCGGCCGCAAAAACCAGCTTGTACTTTCAGCCAGATGACAAAAAATTGGCAGAAGGAATTGCAAAGCGGTGATTTTTTGACTAAATTTCAGGACATGTTTAATCCAACTTCAAGCGATTTAGGCATAGCTTTAACTTTACAGACAGGAATAGTTCAGGATACTCAAGTAAAGGCACAAAATGCGGCAAATGAAAGATTTATAAACCAGGGTTGGTTAAATTTAAGAGATCTGGGAGGTAAGCAAGAAAGCGCGCCCCAACAAGCCCAAAGGATGATAGAACAGGCAGATAGGATAAGAGAATTAAAGTTAGGCCAATATACGGGTAACGCGCTTACGGATGCGGCCAACGTATTTCTTAATCAATTTGCTATTACTTTATTTAATAATTTAATGAAGAAAATTGGTCAAGGATTGCCAACTTTTACTCAACCATATAGCGGCGATTACGGATTAACTGATTATAATGCGGCGCCCGGAAGCGGCGGCCTAGCTGGAGCTAAAGCAATGTTAAGGCGATTGGTTGAACCGAACTTTGCCAGCAGGGGCGATTATAAAATTTTATCTGAATTAACAACCTGCACCGACCCGAACAAAGCCGGGCCGACTAATTGCGTGATTGACGAGAGATTAAGGCAGGCGATTGAAAATAAATTAACCGTGGGCGAAGCCCTAACCCAGGGCTATTTTAATCCTAACGGCGTCTTCGGCTTTACTTCGGACGGGCTGGAGCCGCGGTTTAACGAAGGCTATCCCTACCGGAGCCTGATAATTTTAAGAAAATACAGGATTATTCCGGTGGGCTGGGAGGTAGCGGCGCAATACATTAAAGACCATCCGGGCGATATTGACGGCACCAAGAATATTGCGGATTTGATAAATTGTTATTCCAGTAGCGACGATTATGCCGGCTATTACGCGGACTGGTGCCACGGGCTGGTTGACCCGAGCTGGGTCTTAAAAGCGCCGCTTAATTTTTGCAAGCGCGAAGGTCCGGGCCCGGAAATAATGAGCGAACAGGTAACCGGAACCGGCGCCGATAGCGTTTTATCAATCTCCCGCAACGACAATTATTGCGCTGACGAGCAGAGCTGCATCCAAGAAAATTCCGACGGCTCCTGCAGCTTATACGGCTAT
>JAZDEW010000023.1:0-52585 GCA_043808425.1 Candidatus Omnitrophota bacterium | reverse complement strand
TGTGTATGTTATAATAACTTCAATATAATAGTGGATGGATAAGCGGTCTGGGAATAAATAAGTATTCCTGGAGGATCATTAGATGGTCGGGCCGCCATCTTGCACGCGAGTGTAGGATGGCTTTTTTATTTTATAAAGATAAATTTTAGCCATAGCTTTATAGGAGTTAAGATGAAAATGATCATGCTAACATATAATGAAGCTATAGACGTTGAGGTAATGGAAGTTTTAGATGGATGCGGCCTCGTCAACTACACAAAGATAACCCGTGTATATGGGAAAGGGACGGCTTCCGGAACTCACTTAGGTGATCAAGTCTGGCCAGGCCTAAATTATATTTCATATGTAGCCTGCGATGATACACAGGCAAATCAGGTGGTTCTTGGCATAACGAATCTGCGTAAAACTCTTGGTAAAGAAGGAGTTAAGGCTTTTGTTATGCCCCTGGAGCAAGTTATTTAATTTTACCGTTTAATGGTATTTCTAGTGATGGTTTTTTATTGAAAAGGAGAAGATTATGTTAATTAAAATGATGGGGTTTATTTTATTTACTTTAATTATAGGAGGCTGTACGACTGGCGTAAAGAAACAAACAACGCAGCCATCAGGCTACCAGGGGCCTTCGCAAACATACCAGCAAAATACTTCTTCTTGGGATTATGAAAACGTTCAGCCAGCCAAAACAACAACATATTCTGTCTTGGTTAACTTAAGTGTGAGGCAAATTCAAAAGGCATTAAAGAGTTCCGGTTTTTATCAAGGTGCGGTTGATGGCAAAATTGGTTCTAAGACCAAAGGTGCTATTATAAAATTTCAAAAGGCACATAATCTTAAGGCAGATGGCATTGTAGGCAAGAAAACATCCGTGGAGCTGAATAAATATTTGTCTGAATAATGGAAATGAAGAAAATATTCTCTTAGCATATTTATCGGTTGATATGACGATTGCTTATAAGGCCAGCCCTGGGAATGGTGTTTGTCGTGATGCGGGCGTAGTGTTTACTTGTAAAGTAATTTTATTATTTGCGTATTAACTAAGCGCGCGAATCTTAATAGCTTTGCCTCTGGAAGAGCTTATCGTTAAGGTTGCGTTGAGCGCGTATAAATGCTTTTAAGGGATTGTAAAAACGGAGATTTGCTAATGCAGGCTAAATTAATGATTATTATGATTTTGATGGTTTCTATGTTATCCGGATGCGCCTATATCCAGAAAGCGAGAAGAGCCGACGAGCTAGAGATAGAGAATGCCAGCTTAAGAAATATGGCCGCTCAGCTTCAGAAGGAGAAAACAAAAGAAGTTCGACAGGTATATCAAGAGAAAGATAAAGAGCTTTCTGACCTGGAACAGGCTAAACGGGAGCTTGAAGAATCGCTTAAAAAAGAAATTGGAGAATATAAGGCCAAGCTGCAAATGACTGAACGTGGCCTGGTGATTACTTTTGTTTCCGAGATATTCTTTGATTCGGGGAAAGACAAGGTAAAAAAAGACGGTAAGATTACGCTTAATAAGGTTGCTGAAGTTTTAAATAGGGATGTTCCTGGATCAAATATAGCTATTGAAGGCCATACGGATAACGATCCGATTAAATATTCAGGATGGAATTCAAATTGGGAGCTTTCTTCGGCTAGGGCATTGGCAGTATTACACGATCTTATCGGCGAAGGAAAGATTAAACCGCAGCGCCTTTCTGCAAACGGATACGGAGAATTTCATCCGGTAGCGCCGAATGACATAGTGCGGAATAAGCAGAAAAATAGGAGAGTGGAAATCGTTATTTTACCTTCTAAATTAAGTAAGGTAAAATCGCAGTAAAATTAGAGGTTATTATTTATGAGAAGAGTATTTTTATTTATTCTACCGATTCTAATTATTGTTTCCGTGGCCTTTACGCTTTTTGGTTTTTTTCAGGTGCGCTTAGAAGAAGAGAAGCTTATTGATGACTTAAAGCGAAAAGCCAGAAGCATTGCCGAAAGCATGGAATTATCGGTGAAGCATGTGCTTTTAGTCAATGATTTAAAGACCGCAAATTACCTTGCGGAAAAATTTGAGACCCGGGAAAGATTGCAGGGCTGCGCTATTTACGATAAAGACGGGAATATAATCGCGCTTACTAAAAGGTTCCTCGATTGGAAAGAAAAAGATAAGCCTTATATTAAAGATATTATAGCTAATCTGGCTCCGCGGGGAGAATTAGAGCAATTTAAAGATTATCAGGTTTATAGCTATATTCTCCCCATAGTTGATGACGAGGGGCAGTTTCTGGGAATGGTTGAGGTTATTCACGATACTTCCTATGTCTTTGCGAGGTTAGTTGAGCTTTGGAAACATATTAGTTCAACGTTAATAATTTTAGTTGTAGTGATTTTTCTTATTTCCATTATTCTTCATAGGCAGATTTTTGCTCTACCCATACAGCGCCTAACAGATTGGTTTAAGTATTTTCAGAGAGGAGAAATTGATAAAGCGCATCCTATAAAAGAAAAAGGTGATCTTGGTAAGCTTGCCAGCGAAGTAGAGCAGGTTGCTTTAAGCATCAGAGTAGCTCGGCGCACCCTATCAGATGAAGCGCATGTCCGATTGCAAAAAGAAGAGCTTTGGACTGAAGCTAAGCTGAGAGACCTTATTCATGCAAAATTAGGCGATAATTCATTGTTTGTGGTTTCTAATAGGGAGCCTTATATGCATGTTTTCGATGATGGCATTGGTAAGGCGATATGTATAAGGCCGGCAAGCGGTGTTGTTACTGCAATTCACCCCATACTTTCTGCTTGTGGCGGGACTTGGATTGCTCATGGCAGCGGTAATTCGGATAGGAAATTCGTTAACTCTAAAGATAAACTTGGTGTCCCCCCCGATGATAACCGGTATATTCTTAAAAGAATTTGGCTTAACAAGGATGAGGAGCAAGGTTATTATTATGGTTTTTCAAACGAAGGGTTGTGGCCATTATGCCATAATACACATACGCGTCCGATTTTTAAAGAATCTGACTGGCGCATGTATAAAGAAGTAAATCAAAAGTTTGCGGATAGCGTTTTGAGTGAGTTGCCCGCTAAAAGTCCGTTCATATTTATACAGGATTATCATTTTACGCTTTTGCCAAAAATGATAAAAGATAAGCGGCCGGATGCGAAAATAGCCTTATTCTGGCATATCCCCTGGCCTACCCCAGAAGCCTTTATGATTTGTCCTTTTCAGAATGAAATTTTAGAAGGAATGTTAGGATCGGATTTGATTGGTTTTCATGTTCAGAATCATTGTAATAATTTTCTCGATACCGCTAATCGCCTGCTGGAGTCACGCGTGGATACGGAAAAATTTAGTGTTGTGCGTTCGGGAAAAGAGACTTTTATAAGGGCTTTTCCCATAAGTATTAATGCGCGTATCGGCGATGGCTCATTTAAAGTTGAACCGATAAGGGATGTAGAAAAGCTAAAAAAAGAGTTTGAGCTTGAGAATAAAATTGTCGCGGTGGGCGTGGATAGAATTGACTATACTAAAGGCATAGTTGAGAGAATCTTAGCGATAGATAGATTTTTAGAGAAGTATCCTGAGTATAAGAAGAAATTTATTTTTATCCAATTGGCTGCCCCAAGCCGTACGCATATTAAGCGTTATCACGACTTAATTGGCGAAATTGATGAATTGGTTGAAAAAATTAACTGGAAACACATAGATGGGAATTGGAAACCGATAATCTATCTTAAAAAGCATTTCTCTCAGGATGATATTCAGCCTTACTATAAACTTGGTGATATTTGTATCGTTAGCTCACTGCATGACGGGATGAATTTGGTGGCTAAAGAGTATGTGGCGGAGAGAGATGATTTATCCGGGGCTTTAATCTTAAGTCAATTTACAGGAGCATCGCGCGAGCTCACCGATGCTATTCTAGTTAATCCGTACTCGATTGAAGAGTTTGCGGATAGCATAAAACTGGCAATCCAGATGCCCAAGGAAGAGAAACAAAGACGTATGGAAAATATGCGCAAGGTGATAGCCGAAAATAATATTTACCGCTGGGCAGCAAATATTATTACTGAGCTGGTTGCTTTAAATAAAATATAACTTATTGAGGTGTAGATGAATAAAGATCTGCTTTTAAGATTCGCTAGTTTAGCGGAAATGTTTATGCCATTGATTATTTTTCTGGTAGTTTTGTTTATTGGGCTCATTGTTAAGAAGATAATTTTTAGCCGCCTTTCACATTGGGCTAAAAAAACATCTACGCAGCTGGATGATATTGTCGTGCAAGTAGCTAAAAGCCCATTTATGGTTTTATGTTTGATGCTGGCTTTATATTTTGCGTTGCAATTTTCAAAGCTTCCAGAAAATATTGTGCACGTTATGAGTAAAAGTACTCTTATCTTAGGCATAATTTCTGTAGTGTTGGCATTGGCGAATTTATTATCCGGGGTAATAAAATTTTATGCTTCTAGAATTGATTCTGCCTTGCCTGTTACCAGCCTCACTCAGAATATTGCCAGGATTTTTGTTTTCTCGATTGGCGCGTTAATAATTCTTAATAGCCTAGGAATATCGATAACACCGATATTAGCAACTTTAGGCGTGAGTGGCTTGGCCGTTGCTTTGGCGCTTCAGGATACTTTGTCAAATCTTTTTGCCGGTTTTCATATTACTGTGGCTAAGCAGATAAGAGTTGGTGATTATATCAAACTGGAAACGCAAGAAGAAGGCTATGTGGTGGATATTAACTGGCGTTCAACTAAGATCAAAATGTTGCCTAACAATATTGTTCTTATTCCAAATGATAAATTAAATAAAGCTATTGTTACGAACTATTGTTTACCGGATAAGGAGATGGCAGTTTTAGTGGATTTGGGAGTGCATTATAAAAGTGATTTGGAAAAAGTTGAGAAGATTACTTGTGAAGTGGCAAAGTTAGTGATGACAGAAATAAACGGTGGGGTTGCTTATTTTGAGCCATTTATTCGTTATAAGACTTTTGGCGATTCTAGCATAAAATTCACGGTTATATTAAGGGCTAAGGAATTTGTTGATCAGTATTTGATAAAACATGAGTTTATTAAGAGATTGCATAAACGCTATATTCAAGAAGGGATTAATATTCCTTATCCGATTAGGGCGATAAACTATGAACAGGAAAAAAGCTAAATTAAGGAGCTAATTGATGCAAGTAAAAGAAATAATGTCAAAGGAAGTAATAACGGTAAGGCGATCCACAAAATTAAAAGAATTGTTAGGGTTGTTTAGTAAATTTCATCTTTTTCCGTTGGTGCCTGTAGTTGAAGAGGGAAGCCGTTTAGTGGGGGTTATTTCTTTTCGTAGTTTAATTGGCGTGTTTAGCCCATATCGGCCGGAAATATTGAACGCGGTCCCTTTTCTGGATGACCAGGAAGAAGATATTTTTAAGGTAGAATTGACTGATGATATCGGAGACTTGGTGATTGCGGATGATATAATGGAAACAAAATTCGTTTCTTTACGGGAAGATACTACTCTAGAGGAGGCTTTTAGGCTTATGAAGCTACAGCTTAAAGAAGAATTTCCCGTAGTAGATAAAAAAGGAGAACTAGTCGGAAAGATTGGTATATTTGATATAATCCGGCAAGTCTTTTCGGGAAAAGGTGTCGTTTAAGTGAATACTATATTAGGATTTGGTTTTATTCTGCTTGCAGGTTTATTTTCTGCCAGGTTGATAAGTAAAATTAAGTTTCCAGCAGTAACCGCTTATCTTATGGTAGGGATACTCATCGGATCTTCATTGTTAAATCTTATTCCTGTAGCAATTCTTAATATGTCAGGTTTAATTTCAAAAATAGTTTTAGGAATAATTGCCTTTAGTATCGGTCAAAATTTTTCTCGTGATAGCTTTCGTAAGATTGGTAAGTCAGTAGTCTGGATTTCGGTTTTAGAGGCATGTGGGGCATGGTTTTTAGTCACATTAATATTTTTGTTTATTCTAAGGCAACCTTTTTATATTGCTCTTCTTTTTGGGGCGATTGCTTCTGCTACTGCACCTGCGGCTACGGTAATGGTGATAAGAGAATATCGCGCTAAAGGCAATTTTACGGATACGCTTTTAGGGGTCGTTGCTATTGATGATGCCTGGTGCCTTATTATTTTTGCTATTTCTTTGGCCATATCCCAGGCTATTCATAGCCACATGGTAGATACATTTTTTTTGATTAAGGTAATTTTTAACTCTATCTTGAGCATATTGGGCGCTTTTATTTTAGGGGGCGCCATGGCTATGCTATTGTCTTATTTTTCTCGTTTTATTCGTACGCAAGCAGAGCTTCTGATTTTTACTCTTGGATTTATTTTTTCAACTATAGGAATAGCTACTTGGCTTCACTTGTCCGTACTCTTAGCAAGTATGTTTTTAGGGGCAGTTTTAGTTAATGTCAACAAATCCTCCTCCAATCCTTTTGAGGTTTTAAAAACAGTAGATTCTCCGCTATTTTTACTTTTTTTTGTTTTGGCCGGGGCAAATTTAGAAATAGGGCTTTTGTCTAAATTAGGATTAATTGGTTTGGCATATTTAATATTCCGTGTGATTGGTAAGGTAGCTGGGGCGAAATTAGGCGCGCATATTTCTGGCGCTTCTAATAGCATAAAAAAATATTTGGGCTTAGGCTTAGTGCCACAAGCAGGCGTTGCTTTAGGCTGCGCCTTAGTCGCTAAAAACGATTTTCCAAATGTTGGCGGCATGATTTTTACTACGATTGTCGCCACTACCGTTATCTATGAATTATTTGGCCCTTTATGTACTAAATACGCTTTGCAAAAGGCGGGCGAAATAACTATTGAGCATCATTAGGAATATGAAAAATATCTTAACGCTTGGGGTAAGCTAAAAGAAAAATTGAGCAATAAATATGTAATGTTGTTTTTAGATTATAACGGAATAAACGCGAAAAGTTATTTTGGAAAATAACGTTTATCGCCGGGTGAGGGAATATTATTACGGAATTGATATCATTGGGCAAGATTTAGGCATGGAATATTTATTTTCGCAATTTAGTAAGATAAAAGAGCTGTTAAGAAATAAATTTATTTTACTTTTATTGGATTATGATGGGACATTAACGCCTATTGTCAAGACTCCGAGTAAGGCAGTTATCCATAAGAATACAAAAGAATTATTACAGAAATTATCCAGAAGTTTTTATTGTAAAATAGGTATTCTCAGCGGAAGGAAGCTGGAGGATATAAAAAATATAGTCGGGATAGGCGGTATCGTCTACGCTGGTAACCACGGTTTGGAGATCGAAGGGGCGAAGATTAAATTTAAAAGCCAGGTTACATCGCGATTAAAATCAATTATACGAAATATCGCTAAAGATATGCAGAAGCGGCTCTCTGGCATTAAGGGCGCGCTGGTTGAGGATAAAGGCTTGACACTGAGTATTCACTACCGCTTAGTTGACAAAAAAGATATGCCTGTATTTGAGAAGATTATTTCTGAAGTTACCAGTCCTTATATAGCGCGTAATAAAATAAAGGTTAATGCCGGTAAAAAAGTTTATGAGATAAAGCCGCCGGTTAAGTGGGATAAAGGCAAGGCAGCCTTGTGGTTTCTAGCAAGACAGCAATTTATTTTAGGAGTTAAGAATGCCTTGCCCGTTTATATCGGAGATGATATAACTGATGAGGACGCTTTTAAGGCTTTAAAAAGAAAAGGGTTAACGGTATTCGTGGGAAAATCCGGGAGTTCCAAAGCTGATTATTATTTAAAGAATACAGAAGAAGTAGCTAAATTTTTACGTTCGATACTAGCCTTACAGTATAGCTAATTATGGAAGAATTAATAAAAGCAAAAGAGCCATTTAGGTTTTGCACGAGATTGCATTTGTCGGAGCTGACCGGCTTGCGAGCGACCACCTTAGGCCAGTTTTTGGCCCTTATTAAACAAGTATCTGGCTCATGTATTTATCACCACACCCATAGATTTTTACAGCAGCATCAGTATCTTTCTCCCGAGCCTCCTAACGATTTTGCTTATTGGGTAACGGATATTCTTGGAGAAGATGAGCTTGGAGAAAGGCTGGTGAGTATTGACACCATACAATACTCAACTATCCGGGATTTGCGGGAAAAGATCGCCTCAACCATTGAGATCTATTTAAAGGATAATCCGCTGGCCAAGTTGAAATTTGCCAGATCTGAAGAAGAATTTCATTTTATTAAATCCGTCAGTTTTATTCTGCCGACAAACTATATCGCGTATGATCTGAATGAATTCGTAGAGGTTTTAAAGAAAATTACCATTGATTCTATTTATTTTCATATTTTTGAAGCGCGGCTTAGGCTTGAAAAGCCAACTAATGATTTCGCGTTTTGGATAGAAAATTCCCTGGGAGATAAGAAATTAGCAGATAATATTTCAAGTTTTGATCCCTACACGAGTACTTTAGAGGATTTAAGGAATAAGATTATACAAATTGTTGAAAGAAAGATAGTTAATTAAATGGCAAAAATAGAAAAGTATATTTCTTTAGTGGGGCAAGCGATTATTGATGATTTAAGGTTGCTTGGTGAACGGTTAAAAGGCAAGGTTATTCAGCATATAAATTCTACTCCTGTGGGTGGGGGAGTGGCGGAGATATTAAACCGGATGGTCCCGCTGTTGAGGGAATTGGAGGTAGATACCAAATGGGACGTGATAAAGGGTGGAGAGCAGTTTTTTGCAGTGACAAAAAAGTTTCACAACGCTTTGCATGGCAGAGCCGAGGAGATAACTAAAAGAGATTTTGAAGTATTCATGGAGACTAGCCAGCAGAATATCGAAAGCGTTGATACCTACGGGGACATTATTTTCATTCATGACCCGCAACCAATAGCCTTAATAAAAAAGAAAGCCGTTAATAAGTGGCTTTGGCGTTGCCATATTGATGTTTCTAATCCCGATGAAAAAGTTTGGGGATTTCTTATGGATTTTATTATTCGATACGACTCAGCAGTGTTTTCCGCTCCGACTTTTTCAAGGAAGTTACCCATTAGGCAATTCTTAATTCCTCCTTCTATCGATCCGTTAAGTGATAAAAATAAGGAATTGCCACAAGAAATAATTGATTTAGTATTGAAAAAATACGATATCAAAAAAGATAAGCCAATCATTACTCAGATATCCCGCTTTGACCGCCTGAAAGATCCCATAGGCGTAATTGAGGCATATTTGCAGGTAAAAAAATATACAGATTGCCAGCTGGTGTTGGCTGGTGGGACAGCAGAAGATGATCCGGAAGGATTCAGGGTTCTTGAAGAGGTTAAAGAAAAAGCTAAGAAAGACCCGGATATTCATATCTTACTATTACCTCAAAATGATATAGAGGTTAATGCGCTGCAAAGGGCCTCAGATGTAATTATCCAGAAGTCTATCAGGGAGGGATTTGGCTTAACAGTTGCCGAGGCATTATGGAAGGCAAAACCCGTTGTAGCTTCAAATGTCGGCGACATCCCTTTGCAGATAAAACATAAATATTCAGGATTATTATGTCATTCTGTTGAGGGAGCGAGTTTTGCAATAAAACAACTTTTAAGCAGTCCGGCGTACGCCAAGAAATTAGGAGAAAATGGGAGGGAGCATATAAAAAACAATTTTTTAATTACGCGCCATTTAAGGAATTATATGTTATTGTTTCTTTCGTTGTATCATCCCGAAGATATTGTTAATCTTTAGTTAATTTGTTGTACAAGTGTCCGGAATCTTCTTGCTTCCGGAGGTTTTAGGTGGCCGGACGCATCTTGCGTGTGCATGCATGATAGCTTTTATTAAAATAAATAAAAAACTAAAATTGTAGGGGGATATCGTGTCAGCAGAAATACTACAGACGTTTGAAATTATTATGTTAGCGATTTTGTTCTCAGTTCTATTTTATTCTGCGAATAATAGAAAAGTAAGAAATAAAAAAATACGATTAAATAGCATGAAGGAGTAAAAAAATGAATTTTGGACAGTTTTTAGCGATTTTTATTTCGGCAGTTTTTGTTAACAATGTTATTTTGTCGCGTTTTTTGGGGCTGTGTCCTTTTGTCGCTGTATCTAAAAACACAAGGCAGGCGTTTGCCATGAGCATGGCTGTTACGTTTGTAACCACAGTATCATCTGTTATCACATGGTTAGTCTATAGATTTATTTTGGCTCCTTTTAACTTAACATATTTACGCACCTTAGTTTTTATCTTAATCATTGCTGCTTTTGTACAGTTAGTGGAAATGGTGATCAGAAAAACGAGCCCCACTCTTTATCGCGCCTTTGGTATTTATCTTGTTTTGATTACTACAAATTGCGCCGTATTAGGCGTAGCGGTTTTAAATATTGATATGTTCTTTGTAAACAATAAGGCAGTATCCGGAAGTTTAATATTTTCGATATTTCATGGGCTATGTGTTGGAATTGGCTATACCTTGGCCATGCTTTTAATGTCAGGTATTCGTGAGCGGCTTGAGCTTTGTAATGTACCCAAGACATTCAAGGATTTACCTTTGGCATTTATCATTGCTTCTATGATGTGTCTTGCATTTATGGGATTTAACGGTTTAAAATTTTAGTTAAAACGAATTTAAACTAATAGAGAGGTTAAGCATGACTGGAAATTTATGGCAGGATTGGCCGGTGTATGTTCTTGGAGGAGTAGTAGCGCTTTTTTATATTTATTTGATTATCAAAAGTAACCAAGGCGAAAAGGGCAAAAAGAAGGCCCAATCGTCAGATAAGTTTAATAAATAAGAATGGAGAGAAGCGCTATTTCACTCATTCTTTTTGTTTTGGCCTATATTTTATTCGTGGTATTTCCCGGAAGAAGGCCTTTGGTTGCGATAAGCGCAGCCGGTTTACTCTTAGTAACCCGAGTGCTATCATTCCCTGAAGCTTTTGGTTCTGTAAATTGGAATGTTATGGGTATTTTTGTGGGGACATTAGCCGTAGCGGATGTTTTTATGAAAAGCCGGGTGCCTGCCGTTATTGCTGAGATTATTGTGGATAAATCAAGAAATACTGCTTGGGCGATTCTGCTTATGTGCGTCCTGGCTGGTTTTATTTCTGCATTTGTAGAGAATGTGGCAACGGTTCTGATTATTGCTCCTATTGCTTTGACGCTTGCCCGTAAAATTAATCTTAACCCGATAAAGATGATGATTGCAATTGCGATATCGAGCAACCTGCAAGGCGCGGCAACATTGATTGGGGATCCTCCGAGCATGCTTTTGGCCGGCTTTACGAAAATGAATTTTGGCGATTTTTTTCTTTATAGAGGCAAGCCGAGTATATTTTTTGCGGTTGAGTTGGGCGCTTTTGTTTCGTTTTTTGTTTTGATGTTTTTGTTTCGCAAAGAGAAGCATAAAGTTGAAGTCATACCTGTTGAAAAGGTCCATTCATGGGTTCCTACTATTTTCCTCGTAGCGCTGATAGTTTTACTCGCAGCCTCATCTTTTTTTGATACGGGGTTTACTTCTGCTGCGGGGATTATTTGCATGATTATGGGGATTATTTCAGTAGCGTGGGAGAAAGTATCGAACAGGGGAAGGGTATCTGAGCTGATTAAATCGCTGGATTGGGATACGGCGTTATTCCTGGTCGGTATATTTATCTTAGTTGGAAGCCTTACCTTAACCGGATGGACAGGTAACATTGCGCAATCTTTATCAAATGTAATCGGCGGAAATATTTTCTTTGGTTACACGCTACTCGTATTTATTTCTGTTATTATTTCCGCGTTCGTAGATAATGTTCCTTTTTTAGCCGCCATGCTTCCTGTCGTTGGCCAGATGGCTTATAAGTTGGACGTAAACCCTTCGTTGTTTCTTTTTGGTTTACTGATTGGCGCAAGTTTGGGAGGCAATATTACCCCAATAGGAGCCTCTGCAAATATTGTTTCTTGCGGTTTGCTTAAAAAAGAGGGGTATAAAGTTAAGTTTATAGATTTTATGAAAATCGGACTTCCTTTTACTTTTGCGGCAGTGGTTGCTTCTTATTTATTTGTTTGGTTCGTTTGGAAACCATGATTTTATAATCCTTTCATTTATTTTAGATTTTAAGGCGGGCTGTTTTATTTTTTCTAAAAAAATAAATAAAAAAGGCTGTTTCTTAAAAAAACAGCCTTTTTTATTGGTTAGGAATTTATATTTTTTTTACGTTTGTTGCTTGATCGCCTTTGGGGCCTTGCGTAACCTCGAACTCAACTTCATCGCCTTCTGCTAAAGATTTATATCCTTCTCCAGTGATAGCACTGAAGTGAATGAAAACATCTTTACCATCTTCAGAAGTAACAAATCCGTAACCCTTTTGATTACTGAACCATTTTACCTTACCTTTTGCCATTTTGTTTCTCCTCCTCAATTTTCCCGACTTAATGTTCGGAAAATTGATCCTCAATTTCACCATTAATTCAGCGGCGGATTTAAGGATCTATGTGTATAAAAAAATGCCGCAAAGCATGGTTATTTTTTGTTACTGCTTTGCGGCATGTACATGTTACTAATCAATTTCTTTGTTTCTCCTCTAATCTATCCTTACATAATAATTATATCATGAATTAGGAATTTGTCAACCTTTTTCCTAAATTTTAAATTTTAAGCGAGTAATTGACTATTATCCAGGAATTGGTATAATGTTGGAAAAATTGCCGATGTAGCTCAGTTGGTAGAGCAAATGTTTCGTAAACATTAGGTCGAGGGTTCGAATCCCCCCATCGGCTTTGTATTAAGTGGTTCTCCCGCAAACAGCGGATAATTTGTCTGAGGCGGGAGATTTCATTCATCGACTTAACAGTAGTTTTCTAACCTATGGCCAGATTACGTAAAGTTTTAAAAAATCGTAACTTTTTTTTATTATGGTGTGGTCAGATTATCTCTCAGTTCGGGGATAGATTAGGCCAGATGGCCCTGATTGCCTTTGTCTACTTACGTGCCCCGGGTTCAACGTTGCAAATTGCCAAGATCCTTTCTTTTACGATTATTCCGGTATTTCTAATTGGCCCCTTAGCCGGGGTTTATGTGGATCGTTGGGATAGGCGGCGCACGATGTATATCTGTGATTTTTTGCGCAGTTTACTAGTTTTTTCTATTCCCTTGTTTTTATTTTATACTAAAAGCTTGGGCCCGGTTTATTTGATTATTTTTATTGCTTTTTCTATCGGTAGGTTTTTTGTTCCGGCTAAACTTTCCATTATACCGGACTTGGTGGATAAAAAGGACCTGCTGGTTGCCAACTCTTTAATTAATACCTCCGGGATGATCGCGGCAATCCTGGGTTTTGGGATAAGTGGCGTGTTAGTAGAGAAGCTCGGGGCTAAAAGTGGTTTTTATTTAGATTCTTTAAGTTTTTTAATTTCCGGGACATTTATTTTCCTGATCTCTAGGCGGTTTATGACCGCGATGAATTTAAAAAAGGTAAGCAAGGAAACCGTGGAGGTAATTAGAAAATCGGTATTTCAAGAGATCAAGGGAGGATTTTTTTATTTTATTCGAAAAAAAGATATCCGTTTTACCGCGGGGCTTATTTTTGCGCTTTGGTCGGCTTTAGGAGCGGTTTATGTTGTTGTTATTGTTTTTGTGCAAAAGGCGCTGCATTCGGCAACTAAGGATTTGGGGCTTTTGGTGATGTTTTTAGGAATCGGTTTATTTTTAGGTTCTTTAATTTATGGCAAGTTCGGCCAGCGCGTTTCTCCTTATAAGCTTATATTTGCCTGTCTAGTTGTTAGCGGGATAATGCTGATTTTCTTTGCTTTAGGGATACATTACTATCCTAATTTTATTGTCGCGGCATTTTTGGCTTTATGTTTAGGTTTGATTGTTGCCCCGATCATGATCGCATCCAATACGATTATTCATAATGTTAGTGATAATGAGATGCTGGGTAAGATTTTTAGTTCCTTAGAAATTGTTATGCACTTAGGTTTTCTTTTATTTATGTTTATTAGCAGCATGCTTGCGGAAAGATTTTCTCATGTCTTAATTTTGGTTAGCGTGGGATGTTTATTAAGCGTGCTGGGCCTAGTTAATTTGATTTTTAATCGGAAGGTGGCATGGTTAGATTAGCGGAAAATAAACATTATTCAGAAAATAAGGTGACGCAGAATTTGCCGCTTCCTTTGAAAGTTTATATTCCTTTAATTCAACATTTAGGAAAGATATGTATTCCGGAGGTAAAAGTTGGCGATACGGTTGGCCTGGGCCAGAAGATTGCCAGCGCTACGGCTCATGTATATGCGCCGATCCATGCCTCGATATCGGGCAAAGTAGTGGCTATTCAGAATTGGCCGCACCCTGTTTTAGGCCGGGCTAAAGCCGTGGTTATCGAAGGTGACGGCCAGGATAATCCGGCAGAATTTCACGCGCGAGATCCGCAAGAAATAGATAAGCTAACGTTGCCAGATTTGAGAAAAATTGTTTTAGATGCCGGAATAGTGGGCCTGGGCGGGGCAAGCTTTCCTACGCATATAAAACTTAATCCGATTAAGCCGCTAGATACTTTAATTATTAATGGTGCAGAGTGTGAGCCATTTTTAACGGCGGATGCGCGGTTAATGGTGGAGAAGACAGCTCAGATATCCACAGCGATCACGCTAATTGCCAGATGTTTAGGCCTAAAGGATATTTATATAGGAATAGAGAAAAATAAACCCGAAGCCATAAAAGCTTTTTCTGATGTTTCTAATATCAAAGTTAAGGTTTTACCATCGGAGTATCCACAGGGCGGGGAAAAACAATTAATTCAGAATCTGTTGGGTAAAGAGATTCCCCGCGGCAAACTGCCTTTTGATATCGGTGTTTTGGTGCAAAATGTAGCAACGGTGTATGCGATTTATGAGGCGGTTTATAATAGTAAGCCCTTGATTGAACGGATCGTTACGGTTACGGGCAGTTGCCTGGAGAATCCTAAGAATTTACGCGTGCGTATTGGCACTCCGATAAAGAATTTGGTGGAATTTTGCGGACCGCTTAAAGAGCAGCCGGCAAAAATTATTATCGGTGGGCCAATGATGGGGATTGCTCAGTATACGGACCAGGTGCCGATAATAAAATCCAGCAGCGGTTTATTATTGATGAATAAAAATGAGGTGAAAGTTTTAGATGAAAATCCTTGTATACGTTGTGCGGCCTGCGTGCGCGGCTGTCCGGTGGGCCTTTTACCCTGTCAGATTAATTTAGCTTCGGAAAGATCGCTTTGGAATTTAGCTAAAGAGTATGGAGCGAGCGATTGCATTGAGTGCGGCATATGTAATTATGTTTGCCCTTCCCGCCGCAGATTGGTGCAGACGATTAGAAGGGCAAAGTTAGAGGTAGCTAAGTGAAAGAGATGATGCGGTACGGTTTTATTTTGGGGCTTATTTGCGTCGTGGCCGCGGGGTTGCTGGCCACGGTTAATATGCTCACCAGCCCTAAAATTCTTGCCGGAGCTTTAGCTGAGGAACAGGCAGCGCTCAAAGAAGTTATGCCTCTGGCCGTTAAATTTATTTCAGTTGGGCCGCTTGCGGCTAAGGAGATATTATATTATAAAGCATTTGATGGCCAGGATAAGCTGGTCGGGTTTGTTTTTAAAGCCAGCGGTAAAGGATATTCTAGCGTAATTAAAACTTTAGCCGGAATATTTCTGGATGGAAAAATCAGCGCGATCAAAGTTCTTTCTTTAAATGAGACTCCGGGTTTAGGCATGCGGATAACGGAAGATAAATTTACGGCGCAGTTTAATCAACAGAATAGCCTGGATCTATCCGGAGTACAGGCAATTGCCGGTGCGACAATTTCTAGCCGCGCGGTAATGGATTCAGTAATAAAAAAGGCGCAAGAGGTAAAAGAATTGATAAAAAATGACCCATTCGATGGTTCGACTAAGCTCACCATTGACACTGAGCAGGGTCGAAGTGTCGACTTCGCTCAGGGTCATGTTGAGCGAACCGAAAGAAAGTTGAAGCATGATAAATAATTTTATTGTTTCAGGTTCGCCACATATTCATAAACAAGAATCCATTGCCCGGATTATGTGGACGGTGGTTATCAGCCTTGTTCCTGCCGGGATTGCGGGTGTAATTATATTTGGACTGGACGCTTTATGGGTAACTTTAGTCGCGGTAACGGCTGCAGTATTAACGGAGCTGGTCTTTGGAATATGGACGAAGAAAAAGATTACGGTTTTGGATGGCTCAGCGGTAATTACCGGTATATTGTTGGCTTTTAATCTTCCTCCCGGAGTACCGTTGTGGTTACCGGTGGTGGGGGCAGTGTTTTCTATCGCGGTGGGCAAGCAGGTTTTTGGCGGTTTAGGGCAAAATATTTTTAACCCGGCGCTGGTGGGTAGAGTTTTTTTGATGGCTTCCTGGCCAAAATATATGACAACCTTTACCCCCCCGTTTAGTTTTGATGCCATCGCTAGCGCAACTCCTTTGACCATACTTAAAGAAGGCAAGGTTTTAGAGCATATTTCTTATTTGGATTTATTTTTGGGTAAGCATGGCGGATGCATTGGTGAAGTTTGTATCTTGGCGTTATTAATCGGCGCAGCGTTACTTTTAATTAAAGGTTATATTTCCTGGCATATTCCGGTAACTTATATTTGTACCACGGCAGTTTTAACTTATGTTTTTGGAGCCTCGCAGCTTTTTAGCGGAGACTGGCTGTTTCATATCCTCAGCGGCGGACTGATTCTGGGAGCATTTTTTATGGCTACGGATTATGTGGCCACTCCCTTAACGGCTAAAGGGCAGTTAATTTTTGGCCTGGGCTGTGGTTTGCTTACGGCAGTGATCCGGATTTGGGGAGGCTATCCGGAGGGCGTATCTTATGCCATATTGATGATGAATGCGGCGACACCATTTATTGACAGGTATACTAGGAATAGAATATACGGGGTTGTTGGAAAACTGAAAAACCGAAAAACTGAAAAACCGAAAAATTAAAAAACTGAAAAACTGCTTAATGAAGAATCTAGTAAAAGAATTTACAAAGGGTATCATTAAAGAAAATCCGACATTTGTTCTGGCTTTAGGGCTATGTCCGACACTGGCAGTTTCTACCTCGGTCTCTAATGCCATTGGCATGGGGGTGGCGGCAACCTTTGTGTTATTGGGATCTAGCTTAATTATTTCATTAGTTAGAGAGTTAATCCCTGATAAAATTCGTATACCTTGCTACATTGTCATTATTGCTACTTTTGTTACGATCATTGAGTTGTGTATGAAGGCTTATAGCCCGCAGCTAGACCGTTCTTTAGGTATTTATGTTCCTTTAATTGTGGTTAATTGCATAGTTTTGGGCCGCGCGGAAGCATTCGCTTGCAAGAATAATTTAGCGCGTTCATTTTTTGATGGTTTAGGTATGGGTGTAGGTTTTACCTTGGCGCTGATTCTAATTTCGGCGATCAGGGAATTTTTGGGTTCCGGCCAGATCTTAGGGCATGTCTTGATTAAGGGGTTTGAGCCGATTTTTGTTTTTGGCATGCCCTCAGGTGCTCTGTTAGTTATTGGCCTGTTATTAGGATTATTTAATTTTCTCAAGGATAAAAGAGCGTGAACATTCAATAATTTTATTCTGGTATTTATTGTTGCCTCAATTTTAAGCTTAAGCTTTGTGGAATTTAGCGGATTTCCCGCTAATTTATTTTTATAAATTAGGCGTTTGTTCTTATAGGAAATAATTTGGCAGGAAAAATTGTGGAGAAGTTAATTTTGTTAAAGTAAATTATGGAAATCTTAGTTGCGATTTTAGTTGTAGGAGTTTTAGGCGCAATCTTTGGCATAGGCTTAGCTGTTGCTTCAAATAAATTAGCGGTTCAGATTAATCCGAAATTAGAGCAGGTGCAGCATTTGCTTCCCGGATCAAATTGCGGGGCATGCGGTAATCCTGGCTGTTTTAGTTTCGCCGAGAGCTTGTTCGGTGGAAAGAGCGTAGTAGAAGGCTGTCGGGTCTGTAGCGATGAATCTAGAGAGAAGATTGCCGAGGTTCTAGGTTTAGCGTTGACGAAGCAGATTAAGAAGATTGCGACTTTACATTGTAATGGCGGTTTAAGAGTTAAGGATAAATATTTATATGATGGAGTTAATGATTGTATTGCCGCGAATTTAGTTTTAGGAGGGCAGAAGAGTTGCGTTTTTGCTTGTTTGGGTTTTGGCACTTGCGTAAAAGTTTGCCCGTTTGGCGCCATCAGCATGTCTGTGGAAGCCTTACCGGTAGTGGATAGAAACAAATGCCGTGCGTGCAATAAATGTGTTTTGGCTTGTCCGAAGAAATTATTTTCGCTTATTTCTGTAACGAATACTGTTTATGTCGCCTGTAGTTCAGATGATTTAGGTAAAGATGTTAAGAGCGTCTGTCCGGTAGGTTGTATTGCCTGTAAATTGTGTGAAAAGGCTTGTAAATTTAATGCTATACATGTAGCTGACCCTTCGACTACGCTCAGGGTCAACCCCGAGCAGAGTCGAGGGGTTGATAATCTGGCCGCAATTGATTATCATAAGTGTACTTCTTGTCAAGAATGCGTAAAAGTTTGTCCGGCTAAAACTATCAGGGTGAGAGCTTGAACCCCGTATCTTCTAAATATTCGAATATTAAAGTCACACGGTTTATAGAATTGATTAGGAAAGAAGGTGCGGGGTGAATTTAGCTATATTTGCCTCCGGCCGAGGTAGTAACTTTTCGGCTATTGTTAAAGCCATAAAGCAGAATAAGCTTAAGGCAAAGTTGCGGATTTTAGTTTGTGATCAACCGCAGGCCTTGGTGATTAAGCGCGCGCAAATTGCCGGTGTGCGGGTGGTTTTAGTTAAGCGTGAAGATTTCGCCCATCGGCTTGATTTTGAAGCAGCAATCATTCAGAGATTAAAAAACTACAAAATAGATTTGATTGTTTTAGCGGGCTTTATGCGTTTACTGAGCCCGAATTTTGTTAAGCGGTATGGGAATCGGATTATGAATATCCATCCTTCTCTGCTTCCCGCGTTTAAAGGCGCTCAGGCCATCAGAGATGCCTTTGATGCCGGCTTGGATGCTACGGGAGTTACGGTGCATTTTGTCGATGAAGAAGTTGATCACGGGCCGATCATTCTGCAGCAGAAGATAAAAATTAGAGAAAAGGATACTTTAGTGTCTTTGGAGAAGAGAATCCATCTTTTAGAGCATAAGCTTTATCCTCAGGCGATTAAATTATTTTTAAGCGGTAAGATAAAATCCTTCCGCAGGACAAAGGTTCTTTAGGTTTTTGCCCCCCCAAGGCTAAGGGGGGCTTAAATTTTATTCTTTAGGATTAGTCAGAATTGCGGTTTGGTTAAGGATTATTTTTTTTCCGCTGGCCAGGTTGGCTAGTTCTACTAGAGTAAAATCCTTAAATTTGTAGGTATTTAAAGTGTAAGTTACTATTTTTAAGACTTCCTTATCGATATCGGCATTTACCTCGACTTCCGGTTTTTGGAATTTTAATTTTATGCGGCTTTGAATCTGGCTCGCCAGGAATTCTTCAAAAGTTATATCTTGGTAATTTAAGTGGTTGCCCGTTTCATCGCCGATGATTTCCGCGGAAATTATTGTATCTTGAATAATGCGATGCTGATACTCGGTCTGAGAAATAAAACTATAAGAGAGCTTCTTTAAGTCGAGAAAATAAAAAATTTGCTTTATTTCAAACCCATTTTTTATATCGGCGGTAACAATGCAGAAAAAATGGGGAGCATCTTGTTTAGAGTTACTCAGGCTAAAAAGCACTCGGCGAATAACCTGCAACACGTTAAAAATCTTTTCGTTAACGGATTTATCCAGAACCATTTCCTGCTGTTTTTCATTTTCCGTGGTTGGCCGGATAAGGTAGTTAACTTTTAAAATGTTTTCTTCTAAAGTGTTTCGGGTGTCTTCTAATAAGAATCTCTCTATGTATTTTTCCGGCCGGTCGGGCTTGATGATGATGTTTTCCAGTGGCATATAGACCCAAAGGGTTTTGCCTGAAAGTTTAGTAAAGATACTGAGGTCGTACTCTTTTTTGCAGATATCTTTAACGGCTTGGGTGATATTTTCTTTTGAAAATGATGGGCTAATAGAGGAGCTGCAAGCGGAAAAGAATAAAATGAAGGGAAGAACCTTAAGGCCGGCTTTTACCAAACTCTTTGAAGATGGCTTCGATTTCATCATAGTTAAGTTCATCTTTGGTCACTAGCTCTTTGGCCAGCCGATCCATGAGAGCTTCTTCTTTTTTTAATAGTCCGGTTACTTCTATCAGGCAAGAGTTTAAGATATCCTGAACATCGTAGTCAAGTTTTGCTTTGACCTCTTCTGAGATTTTATCCACAATTTCCCAGTTGCCTAAAAAACCGCTTTTGCCCATACCGCAAATCCAGACCATATTATGGGCGTAGTGCATGGCGCTGGAAAAATCTCCGTATACCCCGGTAGTGGTAGCGTTGTATTTTATTTTTTCGGCGGCATACGAACCTAGGCTGATTTTAATTTTGCTGAGCAAATTGTTAGAATCTTCGATAAAAGTATCTTCTCTTTCGGGAATCCAGGTTGCTCCGCCGGTTGGGCCACGCGGGGTAATCGTTATTTTAAAGACATCTTTGGAAGGGGCAAGTAGATAGGTGATGATAGCGTGTCCGCTTTCGTGATAGGCGGTTTGCCATTTTTCCTTCTCGCTTAATTTAACCCGGCGTTTGATGCCCAGAGCAATTCTTTCCCGCGCCTCATCGATTTCTTTCATGGAAATCAGCGCACTTTGATTACGCACAGTAATTAGCGCAGCTTCGCGCACGATATTAGCAATATCCGCCGGGTTCTGCCCGACGGTAATTCTGGCCAGTCGGTCAATTTTGACATTTACCTGATCATATTTAACCTGTTTGAGATAATAGGCAAAAAGTTTTTGACGGTCTTCCAGGTTAGGTTTATCTACAATTATCTTACGGTCAAATCTTCCCGGCCGCAGCAGCGCTGGGTCCAGGTAAGATTCTAGGGCATTAGTGGCACCGATTAAAATAATATTATGGTCTTTATCTTTTAGGCCATCCATTTCAACCAGAAGCTGATTTAAGGTGGTATTGTGTTCGGTGGTGCCGCTGCCAAAACCCTTACCCATAGAACGCTGTGCGCCGATCGCATCAATTTCATCAATAAAAATAATGCATCCGCCTTCCAGCTCGGCCAGTTGTTGGGCCCTTTTAAAAAGGGAGCGTACGCGTCCGGCACCGACACCGACAAACATTTCTACAAATTCAGAACCGGACATGGAAATAAAAGGAATTTTTGCTTCGGTAGCGATGGCTTTAGCCAAATAAGTTTTTCCGCAGCCCGGAGGGCCCAGCATTAGAATACCTTTTAGGATTTTTCCGCCGATACGTTGCAGGCTCGCCCGATCGGTAATTAATTTAACAATTTCCAGGGCTTCCTGCTTGGCTTCGTCCATGCCGATAACATCCGCCCAGGTAATTCCGATCTCTCCTCCGGAAACGGCTTTTTTATTTGTTTGGGAAAATGATGAAGCCCCGCGTTTAAAATAGAGCCAGTACATCATATAAGAGTAGGTGGCCGCCATAATTAATCCTAAGATTATTTGTAAATACAGCTGGAGAGGGATCATGGCGAGCTGTGATTGTCTGAGGTAGGATTCAGAATCATTCCAGGCGCGCAGGCCAATAATTACGAAAAATACCAGAGAGACGGCTAGGCTTCCCAGGAAAATAAATAGCACTCCTTTTATCCAGTGTAGTTTCGCGTAAAATTTAATTTTTTTCCAATTCATTGATGTTCCTTGTCTACCTAGACAACACCCGCGCAATTCCAATAGGCGCGGGGTGTCTTGTCTGCCGGCTGGCCAGCATTTTTTTAATTCGAATACATAGAAAATAACATATTCGTAATCTTAAGTCAATTCTTTTCTTCCTTGACTTAGGATTTTTTTTGTGTATAATTATGAAGTTGTTTAAAAATATGTTAAAAAAGGAGTTTAATGTGGCTAAAATCAAGCGAGTTATTGCACGAGAGATCCTAGATTCACGGGGCAATCCCACAATTGAGGTGGATTGTTTTCTGACTAATGGTATTCTCGGGCGAGCCGCGGTTCCTTCGGGGGCTTCTACCGGAGATAAAGAGGCTTTGGAATTAAGAGACAATGACCCGGGTAGATATTCCGGCAAAGGGGTACTAAAAGCAGTAGATAATGTTAATACTTTAATTAACTCCGCCATTAAAGGACAAATCTCTGATTTTGCTAAAATTGATAAGATTTTAATTAAGCTCGACGGTACGGAGTTTAAGTCTAAGCTGGGAGCAAACGCTATTTTGGGGGTTTCTTTGGCGGTGGCTAAAGCCGGGGCGCTTTCTCAGAAGCAGCCGTTTTATAAATTTTTAGGAAAAGATAAAGCCAGGATTTTGCCTATTCCGTTAATGAATATTTTAAACGGCGGCATGCATGCGGATAACAATTTAGATATTCAGGAGTTTATGATTATGCCGCAAGGCGCGGCGTCTTTTTCCGATGCCCTGCGTATGTCTACCGAGGTTTTTCATAAATTAAAATCTATTCTTAAATCTAAGAAACTTTCTACCTCGGTGGGCGATGAAGGCGGCTTTGCTCCTAATCTGAACTCTAATGAGGAGGCCCTGGGCTTAATCATTGAAGCAATTAAGGCCGCTGGATATATTCCGGGCCAAGATATTTCTTTGGCCCTGGATTGCGCGGCTAGCTCTTTTTGCCAGGATGGTAAATATACTTTTGAAGGATCAGTCAAAACTTCTGCGGATTTAATCGCAATTTATGAAGGGTGGCTTGAGTGTTATCCGATTCTATCTATTGAAGATGGGCTGTCTGAGCATGATTGGGAGGGCTGGCGCCAGATGACCAGCAAGATCGGTGGAAAAGTGCAGTTAGTGGGAGATGATATTTTTGTGACTAATCCTAAGATATTTAAAAAAGGGATTGCAGAAAAAATAGGCAATGCTATACTAATTAAGGTTAATCAGATCGGTACGTTATCGGAGACGCTGGAAGCGATTGCGATAGCTAAAAAGAGTAAATATAGGGCTATAATTTCGCATCGTTCCGGGGAAACTGAAGATACGACCATTGCGCATTTAGCGGTGGCTACCGGAGTAGGACAGATTAAGAGCGGGTCCTTGTCGCGTACGGATAGAGTTTGTAAATATAACGAGCTGCTCAGGATTCAAGAGGAATTAGGCAAGAAGGCAATTTACGCGGGTAAGAACTGGAAGAGGTAAATGCTTTCCACGTTAAGAAAGTCATTGTGGCTTTTTAGTTTTGCGGTTTTGCTTTTAATTTTATTTCTGCCAGGCTATACTAAGCTGCAGGAATCAAGGGTTAAGAACCGCCAATTAGAAGAGAGGTTTCGTCGGATAGCGATTGAAAATTCCCTTCTTCAGGAAGAACTTAAGCGGGTTCAAAATGACCCGTTTTATCAAGAAAAGATCGCGCGGGATAAGATGGGAGTGGTAAGAAAAGGCGAAATTCCCGTTAAGATTTTTTCTGGTAAGAAGCAGGAAAATCGGTTTTGGTAAATGAATTAATAGTTTTTATTCATAAGTGGTATAATATATTTGTTCTTTAAAAAGTTTCGCGGGGTGGAGCAGCCTGGTAGCTCGCAAGGCTCATAACCTTGAGGTCGTCCGTTCAAATCGGGCCCCCGCAACCATATAAAAACCCGTAACTTAATAAGTTGCGGGTTTTTTTGTTGCTTTATGGCTTTTCCAGGGTATAATTAGAGCGAGAAGAAGAACAAGTACATATTTTTTATAAATTAAATGATTAAAAATTCGTTTTTGTGGTTAAAAAATTTATTTTTTGCTAAAGTGATTGTCCAAGAGCTAAAAGAGAAGAATTTAGAGCTTGAGCAAAAGATTTCTAAACAAGCAGAGGAAAAGCTCAAGCTGCAAAAGGAAATTAATAATTTTAAGGGACAAATATCTGATAAATCCGCGGGATTAGAGGCGTATCCACTCGGTAATAAAGATAAAGAAGCAACTTCTTTTTCAGAAAGAAGGAAATTTTCACGCTTGGAATTATCGGTGGATATTAAGTATTCTGTTGTCGGGAGAGAATTGCTTTTAGAAAGTCAGGGCCGTTCGAAAAATATAAGTCCAGCAGGTATCCATCTTATTGTTGATGAACAAATAGAATTAGGCGACGTTTTATCTTTAGTAATCAAATTGCCGGAAGATGACTGTCCCATTCAGGTAAAAGGAGTAGTGCGCTGGAGAGCTTTTGTTTGGGCTACCGATGTTAAAGATACCCGGACCCGTTGGGGCCTAGGTATTGAATTTATAGATATTAATGAGGCCGACAGACGAAAGATTTCAAAATTTGAATTTGTATCATTTTAATTTAGAGGGAAATTAATATTGATTAGGCTGGTTAGGAGAATGGGGGGGGAAAGCTAAAATGGGCTATCAAAAAGCTTTAGGTAAGCATATGCTCTGGGTCATGAGCATTTTTGCTCTACTTTTTATAACCATAGGTTATGGCTGGACATTTGATGATAACCAGGTTAATAAAACTATTTCTGGAAAGGTGTCTGATGTGGATTGGGTAAAATCAATAATTACCATACGCTATTCTCATTTTATTTCAGGAAATATAGATGAAATTAATATTATTGTCTCTGGAGAAACTAAGATTATGAATGGCACGGTAACAAAATCCCTTTCTGATATCGAGCAGTTTGATTCGGTTACCGTTACTTATTATGATGACGGATTAAGCGGGCTTAAGGCTATAAGCATTACCGATCTTAATGTGGGAAATAGGTAACTTATTAATATCCGCCTGGGCCTGGTTCTTTAAAGCTTCTGCCGGCATCTAAGAGCCTGGGACTAGTTTAGGCGGTTGGCTTTTCTGTTGTTTTAATATTTAATTCGAGGTACAATAAAAATATGGGGGGTAAAATGAAAAAAATCATTGTATTATTGTGTTTAGGATTATTGGGCTGCGCCACGGCAGGCAAAGAAAATAAAACTTCGCCTGTAATTATAGAAAAACCCGCGTTAGTTGACGAAACAGAAATAAACAGTATTATTTCCGTATTTAGCGAGGCCATAAAAAAGGCCCCTAATTATGGCGGAGCCTATTATAACAGAGCGGTTGCTTATTTTTATAAAAAAAATTATGCGCAATGCTGGCAGGATGTGCACAAAGCCGAGTCTTTGGGGAGCAGGTTTAGCGCTGATTTTATGGAATCGTTGAAGAAGGCCTCTCATCGGGAGAAGTAGATATTCTATCTTCATTATAGTAATTATATATTGTTTTTTAAAGTCAAACAAAGTGTAACGGTAGGCTGGGCAGGAAAAACTAATATATTGGTAATCAAAATTAATTTTTAAATGTTAGGGTATAATTAAAAAGGAGGGGAAAATTATGGCAGTAGTTAACTATTCTTTTCAAAAGAACCTTAAAGAACAGGCAAGAAAAAAGAAACAAGAGGCAAAGAGATTGCTAAAGCTTAATAAAAAAATGGCCAAATTAAAAGAAAGTTCGGAGCCGGCGATTAACCAGGATGGGGTTTAAGTTTTTTACCGCCTTTATTAATTACCCACCAAGAAAACTCAAAATTATAGGGTTGATATTGATTTAGATTCCGATGGAAAATAATTTATATAATTTTACGGATGACTCGGGGAGCTTTAGCTCTTCTTCTGCCCAAAAGATAAAAACCCTGTATTTACCGCTTTGTAATGAGCTGCTGATGTCTTCTGTAACCGCGGATTTACATGGGGATATAAAAAGCGGGCAGAATAGTTTTTTAATGGAGCCTTCCAGTAGAGCTAATCTTTCTCTTTCCCGGGGCTCAAGAAATTTTTGGATTTACGTAAATAAAAATAAAGTTTGGTCGGCAACAGGAGTTTCTAAAGATCTTAAGCAGATTCGTCAGGATAAATTTGTTCTAGAAGCCGGGCAGCTTTGGCAGCGGATTAGCCGTAAAAATAATAAAATAGGCTTAAAGTCGGAAATTTTATCTTTTATTCCTATTGGCCCGGAAGCATTGGAGGTTATGCAAGTTGAAATTACTAATATTAGCCAAAGGAAGATAAGCTTTATTTCTTATGTGGCAGTACCTTTATACGCCCGTAGCGCCGATAATTTACGCGATCATCGCCATGTGACCTCTCTTTTAACGCGGATTAAAGAGGAAAAATATGGAGTTAAGATTAAGCCGACATTGGTTTTTGATGAATCAGGACATCGGCCGAATAATACGGTTTATTATTGCGCTGCCTGTGATAATAAAGGCAAAGGGCCGCAGTATATTTATCCTACCCAAGAAATTTTTTGCGGAGATTCAGGAGATTTAGAGGCTCCGGAAGCTGTTTTTGAAAATAAGCTTCCCCGGAAAACATTTATTCAAGGCAAGGAGTCGATGGGCGCAATGCGCTTTGCTAAAATTACTCTGCCGGCGAAGGCCAAAATAACTTATACTATTATTTTAGGTATTGCTCAGGAGGATTGTAATTTAGGCGCTTTAATTAGCAAATTTAATCATCCCGCGAAAGTAAATGCGCATTTTGAAAAAACCAAAAAGTTTTGGCAAGCCAAATCAAAGCTTATCGAGGTCACTAGCGGCAATAAGCATTTTGATAATTGGCACCGCTGGGTCAGCCTCCAGCCATTGCTGAGAAAAATATTCGGTTGTTCATTTCTGCCGGATTTTGATTATGGCAAAGGTGGCCGGGGATGGCGTGATCTTTGGCAGGATTGTCTGGGAATTATTTTAAGTGACCCGCAGGCAGTGCGAATGCTTTTAATCAATAATTTTTGTGGGGTAAAAATCGATGGGTCGAATGCCACCATTATCGGCAAAAAATCGGGAGAGTTTATTGCCGATCGTAATAATATTAGCCGGGTATGGATGGACCATGGGGTTTGGCCTTTGATTACCCTGGATTTATATATTCATGAGACTGCTGATTTGGAGATATTATTCGCGCCGGCCACTTATTTTAGGAACCACCAAGTAAATCGCGTCCGGGATATTGATTATCGCTGGAGCCCAGCATACGGGAACCGGCTGAAAACAAAATCCGGGAAAATTTATTCCGGTACGGTATTAGAGCATTTACTGGTTCAAAATTTGGTGCAATTTTATAATGTCGGCCCGCATAATCATGTGCGCTTGGAAGGCGCGGATTGGAATGATGGCCTGGATATGGCTAAAGAATATGGGGAGAGTGTGGCTTTTTCTGCGATGTATGCGCAGAATATTCTTATTTTATCGCAGCTTTTGCTTAAGGCCGGCATCAAAGACCTGGAAGTGGCGCAAGAGTTAAAAGTTTTGCTGGTTGATTTTAATTATGCGGATATCGCGCAAAAACACAGGATCTTAGAGAAGTACTTTTCTCAAACCAAAGAACATCTCTCGGGTAAGAAAATTCGCCTAGACGCGTTAAGCTTGATTAATTCTTTGCGGAAGAAGGCTCTCTGGATGAAAGGGCATATTCAAAAGAGCGAATGGCTAAAAACAGGGTTTTTTAACGGATATTATGATAATGGTAAACAGAGGGTGGACGGGGTAAAAGGTAATTTTGTGCGGATGACCTTAGCTTCTCAAGTTTTTCCGATGATGAGCCAGCTTGCCAGTGCCGTTCAAGTCAAGAAGATATTATCAAATGTCCGTCGATATTTATATGATAAATCTATTGGAGGCATCCGTTTGAATACTGACTTTTCCCGCAGTTCATTTAAAACTGCGCTCCGGATTTCGCCAAAAGCGGAGAATAAAGAGCAGTATAATTTAGGCCGGGCATTTTCATTTTCCTATGGAGACAAGGAGAACGGAGCGGTATTTAGCCATATGGTAGTTATGTTCGCTTACGCTTTGTATAAACAAGGCTATGCTCAAGAAGGCTGGGAAGCCTTAAGTTCGCTCTATAAGCTGGCCGCGAATACCCAAAAGAGTAAAATTTATCCCTGTCTGCCGGAATATTTTGATCTTAGCGGCCGGGGGATGTATCCCTATTTAACCGGTTCCGCCAGCTGGTTTGTTCTGACCATGCTTACTCAGGTTTTTGGGGTTAAAGGCCAAGACGGTGATTTGTTAATTGAGCCAAAATTAAGTGCAGAGCATTTTTGTAAAAGTAGCGGCATTAGCATTGAGCGGGTTTTTGCCAAGAGAAGGATAAAAATAAAGTTTATTAATCCCAAAAGGCTTGGTTTTGGTAAATACAAGATTTTCAAAGTTTTACTTAATTCAAAAAATCTTCCCGTGGATAAATTACGTTATTTAGTTATCCGTAGAGAAGTAATCATTGATTTGCCAGCGGATAAGTTAAATTTACTGGAAGTCTATTTAAGTTGATGCTTGCTGGGGGTTGATATTTGGGCTTTACAAAATATTGATCTGTGGCTATAATAACTTCCCGTGGGGTGTTATAAATAAGAGGAATATTTAACATGAAAGATAAGTTTTTAAAATTAGGGTTACCTAAGGGGAGCCTCCAGGAGTCTACCTTTAAAATGTTTAAAAAAGCGGGGTTTAACGTAAACCTGCCTAGCTCGCGTTCCTATGTTCCGTCGATAGATGACCCCCAGATTCAGCCGGTTCTTTTACGGGCGCAGGAGATGTCGCGCTATGTTCAAGACGGGGCGCTTGATTGCGGGATAACCGGCAATGATTGGATCTTAGAAAATAAATCTGATGTCGTGAGAATTACGGATTTAACTTATTCCAAGCAGAGCTTAAACAAGGTCAGGTGGGTTTTGGCTGTTCCGCAGAATTCGGGAATAAAAAAGGTTAAAGATTTAAATGGCAGGCGGGTTGCCACCGAATTAGTCGGCGTGACTAAAGAGTATTTTAAAAAGAATAAGATTAAGGTTGAGGTAGAGTTTAGCTGGGGGGCAACTGAGGCTAAGGTTTCGGGCGGCCTGGTGGATGCGATTGTGGAGCTGACGGAAACCGGAAGTTCTTTGCGAGCGAATAAATTAGTTGAAATTGCCACTCTTTGCGAGTCGACTACTCAGTTTATTGCCAATAAGGACTCTTGTAAAGATAATTGGAAAAAAGTTAAGATGGAACAGATTGCTCTTCTTTTAAGAGGAGCAATAGCCGCGGAAGAAAAAGTCGGCCTGAAGATGAATGTAAAAAAAGAAAATCTTCAAAAAGTTATCGCTAAATTACCGGCCTTAAAAAAACCTACAATTTCCGGCTTGAGCGATGATGGCTGGTTTGCGATTGAGACGATTATAGACGAGAAAGTTGTGAGAATACTTATTCCTGAATTAAAGGCGGCGGGGGCACAGGGAATTATTGAGTATCCGCTGAATAAGGTTATATATTAAGATTAGATTTTGTGTAATGTGTAATGTGTAATGTGTAATGTGAAAACGTGAGTTTAATGCAAAACAAAGGGTAATGTAAAAAATAAATTTATTACACGTTACACATTTAACATTACACAGAAGATGTTAAGATAAGGAGTAAAGCATGCCTTGCGGAAAGAAGAGAAAAAGACAAAAAATTAAAACCCATAAGCGTAAAAAATTACGCCGTCGTTTACGTCACTTGAAGAAAAGAGCTTGGGGCGGTAAAGGTTAAGGCTTTTTAAGAGGGTTTTTTTGAAATTGAAATATTTTAACAGTTTATTCTGTCTTTGCCTTATAATGGCCTTAGGTGTTTTACCCGCACAGGCCAAAGATACCTCTAAAGAAGATGCCAGAAGCTTAAGCCACTATATTGTCGGAGCTTATTCAGAAAGTCTGGGGGATTTAGATGGAGCAATTCAGGAATATCAGAAGGCGTTAGATACTGGCCCTCAGAGTTCTTTGGTGCATTTAAATTTGGCATCAATTTTTATCCAAAAAGATGATCCGGTTTTAGCGATTAAAGAACTCAAACAGTCTATTAGTCTTGCTCCGGAAGCCGTGCAGCCGCACGCGTTACTGGCTTTAATTTACGCCTCTCAGAATAAATCAGAGTTGGCGGCGGGGGAATATATCTTAGCCCTTGAAAATGCCGCAAAGTCACAGCCAGAGAATATCGATATTTATAAAAGCATCGGCGCTATTTATCTGCAGCAGAAAAAATTAAAACAAGCCGAGGGTATTTTTAAACTAATAGTAAAAATGGCTCCGGCCGACGCGCAGGCGCATTTTTATCTGGGGGATATTTATTATAATTTAAAGGATTATTCTTCTGCAGAGAAAGAGTTAAACAGCGCAATAAAATTAAAATCCGATTATCATGAAGCTTTAAATTTTCTTGGATATTTTTATCTGGAGCAGGATAAAAATATTGATCAGGCAGGTTTATTGATTAAGCAGGCTTTAGTTTTTGAGCCGGAAAATGGCGCTTATTTGGATAGCCTGGGCTGGTTTTATTATAAAAAGGGGATGTTTAAGGAGGCGTTAAGTTATCTGGAAAGAGCGGCATCATGTTTTAGCGATCCGGTAATTTATGATCATCTGGGGGATGTTTTTTTAAAATTAGGTAATTCCGATAGCGCAAAATTGAATTGGGAGAAATCCCTGAAATTAGATTCTCAAAGCGATAAGGTAAAAGAAAAGCTGTTAAAACTCACCAACCATGGCAAATAAGCAATTAACTACCGCGGAATTGGCCGCTCAGGCTCTTCAAATTCGACGGTTAATAATCCAGATGCTGGCGAAAGCCGGTTCAGGCCACCCCGGAGGAAGCCTTTCGGCCACGGATCTAATTACCGCGTTATATTTTAATGTTTTACGTTTTAATCCGGCCGATCCACAGTGGCCGGATAGAGACCGTTTTCATATGTCTAAGGGGCACTGTTGTCCGCTTTGGTACGCGGTATTAGCCCAGACGGGCTACTTTTCAAAAGAAAAATTATTTACCTTACGGAAATTTGGTTCAATTCTTCAGGGGCATCCGGATCGTAAAACTCCGGGTATTGAATCTGCCTCCGGTTCACTTGGCCAGGGGCTTTCCATTGCCTTGGGAATGAGCCTGGCGGCAAAAGTAGATAAAAAAGATTATCGGGTTTATGTTTTATTGGGTGACGGAGAGGTGCAAGAGGGCGGCATTTGGGAGGCGGCGATGGCTGGCGCTCATTTTTCCTGCAGCAACCTTTGCGCTATTTTAGATTTTAATGGTTGTCAGATTGACGGAAGATGCCAGGATATTATGGGGCTGGAACCCCTGGCCGCCAAATGGCAGGCTTTTGGTTGGCATGTTATCGAGATTAACGGGCATGATATGCAGCAGATTCTTGCGGCGTATGATCAAGCTAAAACAATTAAAAATAAACCGGCCATTATTATTGCCCGGACCGTAAAAGGCAAAGGCGTATCTTTTATGGAGGAAGTAGTGAGTTTTCATGGCCGGGCTCCTACTGAGGAAGAGGCCCGGAAGGCTTTAGAGGAGTTAGTATAATGGCCCAGCAGCTTTATCAAAGAGATATTTATGGAGCGGCCTTAGTAAGGCTGGGGTCAAGGGATAAGAATATTGTAGTTTTGGATGC
The DNA here is from genome assembly GCA_043808425.1 of Candidatus Omnitrophota bacterium. Lineage (GTDB taxonomy): Bacteria > Omnitrophota > Gorgyraeia > Gygaellales > Profunditerraquicolaceae > UBA6249. Next base: position 21,192 of record JAZDEW010000023.1, on the reverse strand, counting down.
GGATCTTTCCAGCTCGACCCGCACTAATCTTTTTGCCAAACAGTTTCCGGACAGATTTTTTAATTTTGGAGTTGCCGAGCAGAACATGATGGCTGCCGCCGCAGGTTTGGCTAGTTGCGGCAAGACAGTTTTTCTTTCTACCTTTGCCGTATTTGCCGCCGGCCGCGCCTGGGACCAGGTGAGGGTTTCTATAAGCTATAATAATTTTAATGTTAAAATTGTCGCTACGCATGCCGGTATTACCGTCGGACCGGATGGAGCCAGCCATCAGGCCTTAGAGGATATCGCGCTGATGCGCGTATTGGCGAATATGAATATTATTGTTCCCGCTGACGCTCCGCAGACAGAGGAGGCGATAATGGCGGCCGCGGATAATCCGGGGCCTTTTTATATTCGTTTAGGTCGATCTAAAACGCCTACTATTGAGCATAAAGGTGATTTTAAATTTGGCCAGGGCCAGCTTTTAGCCGAAGGCAATGATGTGACGATTGTTGCCTGCGGCATGATGGTTGACCAGGCACTGGGAGCGGTAAAAAGTTTAGCGGCCAAAGGTATAAAGGCGCGCCTGATTAATATGCATACGATTCGGCCGATTGACCGTGAGATTATCCTCAAGGCGGCCAGGGAAACTAAATTGATTATTGCTTGTGAGGAGCATAATATTTTCGGCGGCCTGGCCTCAAGCATTGATGAAGTAGTGGCCGAGAATTTTCCGGTTAGGGTGATCCGCATAGGCGTGCGTAACCGTTTTGGGCAGTCAGGCCAGACGGAAGAACTTTTAGCGGAGTATAATTTAAGCAGTTTGGATATTGAAAAAGCAGTTTTATCAAATATCTCTAAAAAATAAGTTTATGCGCGACTCCTCTTTGCCGTTGGTTGTTAAATCCTTCGCCAAGCTAAATCTTTATTTGCAGGTTTTGAATAAACGCAAAGATGATTTTCATAATTTAAGCACTTTGTTCGCGCGTATTGATTTAGCGGATACGATAATTTTTAGCCAGCGTAAAGATAGTTTAATCAAGATTAGGTGTGCTAGCCGGCAGGTGCCTAAAGACAAGACTAATCTTTGTTATCGAGCCGCGGCCTTATTAAAGCAGGAATTTAAATTAAGCTCGGGGATAGAGATAGAGATTAAGAAATGCATACCTGTGGGCGCGGGTTTGGGCGGAGGCTCAGCTAACGCGGCCAGCGTATTGCTGGAATTAAATAAATTCTGGAAACTAAATTTACCTATTACAAGGTTAGTAGAATTGGGGGCTAAATTAGGCAGTGATGTTCCTTTTTTTATCTATAATACAAAGTTTGCTTTGGGAAGCGGCCGGGGAGACAAGATTAAGCCCGTAGCCTCTTTAAGTAAGCTTAAGCTTTGGTTTATACTGGTCTGCCCTAAGATTAAGGTTTCTACCCCGATGATTTACCGGAAACTTGATACTTGTTTGCCGGCAGGCCAGGCTTTTTCTGGAGCAAGCTTGCCGCTTGAGCAAACTCAAACTAGTAAAAAGCGGGACAGAAAACAAGGCGTGGGGTTGACAAGGCTAAGGTGTAATGTTAGAATACTTGTCTCTGAGTTCTTGAAAAAGGGCAAGGCGGCCAAGGCAGATTGTTTTTTTAATGGCCTGGAGGCTGTCACGCGTAATCTTTATCCGGTTGTTAACCAGGTTAAAAACGCCCTTTCCGGCATGGGTTTAGAAAAAATAATGATGTCCGGAAGCGGGCCGGCAGTATTTGGGATTTGCGCTGACCGCAAACAGGCGCAGGATTTAAAGAATAAGTTAGCGAAGAGAGATAAATCCTGGCAGGTTTTTGTAGTTTCTACGGTTTAGTGATCAACAGTAGTAAGAGGAGGCGGGGGTGGAGGTAACGGAAGTTAGGGTAATATTAAAAGAATCTCAAGATAAAAAGTTAAAGGCCTACGCTACGGTTACCTTTGATAATGTTTTTGTGGTTAGAGATATTAAGTTAATCGAAGGGGGTACGGGTTTATTTATTGCTATGCCTTCGCGTAAAGTAAAGCATGCCTGTCCTAAGTGTGCTTTTAAGAATGAATTGCGCAGTAAATATTGTAATCAATGTGCCGGGCTCTTGCCGGCGGATATTAATCCGCAACGCGCCGAGGCGGTATCTGGCAGCCAGGCTGAACATCGAGATATTGCTCATCCGATAACGCAGCTATTTAGAGAGCACCTGCAGAAAAAAATTCTGGAAGCTTATGCCCAGGAAAAAGATAAGGCACAGCCGCCTCTGGCAAGATAAGAACTGGGACGTCGTCCAATGGTAGGACTCCAGAATTTGGGTCTGGCTATCATGGTTCGAATCCATGCGTCCCAATAAAAACATATTGTGGCAAGATCCTGCTGTAGCTAGGAGGGCTAAAGAAAAAAAATGGCCAAGAGCATAAAAAAAGAGATCGCGGTAATAATTTTAGCCGCGGGTAAAAGTACGCGCATGAAATCCGACATCCCTAAAGTGCTGCATTTGCTTTGCGGCCGGCCGATCTTAGGCTATGTTTTGGATTTGGCAGCTGGTTTAAAACCTAAGCAGGTGGTTGCGGTTTTAGGGTATAAGCAGGAGCTGGTGCGAAAAATTATTCCTAAAGGCGTAAAGGTGGCTGTTCAAAAGAAACTTAGTGGAACCGCGGATGCGGTAAAAACAGGTTTATCGGCTTTAAAAGGTTTTAAGGGTATGGTGCTGGTGCTTTACGGAGATGCTCCTCTTTTAAAGAAAGATACACTTAAAAAACTCCTAGATTATCACTTAATTAATAATGTCGACGCCACTTTGTTGACCGCGCAACTGAAAAAACCTTTTGGCTATGGCCGGATTATGCGCGATAAATATTCTAGTATTTGCGGTATCATTGAAGAGAAGGACGCGGATGAGGTGCAGAAGGAGATTAAGGAAATTAATACCGGGATTATGGCCTTTAAAAAAGCGGTACTGGAGAATAATTTAAAATATATCCGGCCGAATAACCGCAAAAAAGAATATTATTTAACGGATTTAATCGCGATTTTAGCTAAAAGGCGTTTTTTAGTTGATGGCGTAAAGGCCCCGGATGCTCAGGAGGCGTTAGGAATCAATACGCGCGTGGAGTTAACCGGCGCCAACGTTCTTATGCAGAAAATAATTAATGACAAATTGATGCAGGAGGGAGTAACGCTAGTGGATACGGGGTCGGCTTTTATTAATTTCGGCACTAAAATTGGCCGGGATACGGTAATTTATCCCTTTACAGTCATTGAAAGAGATGTTAAAATTGGAAAACGTTGTTCAGTCGGCCCTTTTGCGCACCTGCGTGAAGGTGTCGAGCTAGGCGATAATGTCACCGCCGGCAACTTCATTGAAATGGTGCGTGCCAAGATCGGCGCGAAAACATTCGTAAAACATTTTTCTTATATCGGAGATAGCACTGTCGGCTCAAGCGTGAATATCGGAGCAGGGACGGTTACGGCTAATTTTGACGGCTTAAATAAGAACTTTACGGTGATCAAAGATAATGTTAAAGTCGGCTCGGATACGATCATTGTTGCTCCGGTGACCATTGGTAAATTTGCCGTTACCGGGGCAGGTTCGGTGGTAACGAAAGATATTCCGGATAAGGCAGTGGTGGTGGGTGTTCCGGCGAGAATTATGAAGAAAAAGTGACGCGCCAAGCGCGTCATCCCCGCGAAAACGGGGAACTAGATTCCCGCTTTTGCGGGAATGACAGTAAGGGTTTTTGAAATAATAGCGGGGTAAATTATGGATAAACTAGCGGTTTTTAGCGGTAATGCAAACTTGGAGTTAGCGCATAATATCTGTAAAGATCTAAAGGTAGAATTGCAGGATGCCCTGGTGGGCAGATTTAGCGAAGGAGAGATTCGGGTTAAGATTAATGAGAATGTGCGCGGTAAGGATGTTTTTATTGTTCAGCCGACCTGCCCGCCTTCAAATGATAATCTTATGGAACTATTAATTATGATTGACGCGTTGCGGCGCGCCTCCGCGCACCGGATTACCGCGGTTATTCCTTATTTTGGTTACGCGCGTCAGGACCGGAAGGATCAGCCGCGCGTGCCGATTACGGCAAAATTAGTGGCTAATCTTTTAACGGTCGCCGGAGCAAATCGGATTTTGACGATGGATTTACACGCCGGCCAAATTCAGGGTTTTTTTGATATTCCCGTGGACCATCTATTTTCGGTGGGGGTATTCGTGGATTATTTCTCTAAAATGAATCTTAAAGACCTGGTGGCGGTTTCTCCTGATGTGGGAAGTATTAAGATGGCCAGGGCTTATGCCAAAAGAGTTTCCTCCGGCCTGGCGATTATTGATAAACGCCGGGTTTCTCCGGAGAAGGCCGAAGCGATACATATCATGGGAGATGTAGAGAATAAAAATGTAATTATTGTTGATGATATGGTGGCTACCGGCAGCTCGTTGATTGAGGCGGTGGAGGCCTTAAAGAAAGCCAAGGCTAAAACTATTTACGCGGCAATTGCTCATGGCGTTTTATCGGGGCCGGCAATTGAGCGCATTGATCAGTGTAAGGGGTTAGAGAAGCTGCTTATCTCCGATAGTGTGCCTTTATCGGCTCAAAATAAAAATCCAAAAATTCAGGTGCTTTCGGTGGGCAATCTTTTGGCGGAAGCAATAAAAAGAATACATAACGAAGAATCAGTTAGCTGTTTATTTGATTAAAAGAGAAAGCCCCGCACCCAGAAAACATTAGTGCCTAATTTTTATCTGGGCCTGGGGTTAATTTGCCGCCGCTAAATTGAAGGCGGGCTCATTAAGAAAGGTTAAAATGGAAGAGATCGTTTTGGAAGCAGAATTAAGAGAGGGTAGAGGAAGGGCCAATACTAAAGATTTAAGAGAGAGCGGTTATTTGCCGGCAGTGGTTTATTTTCACGGTCAAGATGCCTTATCGGTAAAAATTTCCCGGAGCGCGCTTTTAAAATTAGTGCATCAGTATCGTTTAGAAAGCGTAATTATTAATTTAAAGATTAAAGATGGTAAGTCAGAGGACAATGGTTTGGCTTCCAATAGCCAAAGCCATAAAAAGGCCCAAAGCCGGCCTTGCCTGGTTAAAGAAATTCAGTATGATCCGGTGCGTGAAGATATCATCCATGTGGATTTTAATGAGATCTCTTTAACCGAGGCAATTAAGGTTAATGTTCCTATTCAGGTTAAGGGTGAGGCGATTGGCGTCAAACAGGAGGGTGGGTCTTTAGAGCATTTGCTTTGGGAAATCGAAGTAGAATGTTTACCTACAAATATTCCCAAAGATATACAGGTAGATATTACTGCGCTTAAAATGGGGGAGGCTATTCATATCAAGGATATAGTTTTCCCATCGGGAGTTAAGCCTTTAAATGACTTGGCTTCGATTGTTCTGCATGTGGCTGCTCCGATGAAGGAAGAGGCGCCGGCTGAGGCTGTTGAAGGGGAGGACGCGAAGGAGCCCGAGGTAATTAAAGAAAAGAAGGAGATTCCTTCTGAAGCAGCGCAAGAGGTAAAAGAAAAAACAGAAAAAAAATAGATTATTGTGTTACACATTACACAAATATTGTTTGTCAATGAAGCTAATTGTAGGATTGGGGAATCCCGGATTAATTTATGCCGGAAGCCGGCATAATATTGGTTTTGCGGTTTTGAAATCTTTAGCCAGCTCTTTAAAAATTAATTTTAAAAGAGATAGCTCGGTTTCCTCGTTAGTGGCTAAAGATAAATTGCTCCAGCAGAATGTAGTTTTAGCTTTACCGCAAAGTTATATGAATTTAAGCGGCATACCCATCAAGGCTTTGCTTAAGAAATTTAAGGTTGATTCAAAAGATCTCCTGGTGGTCTGCGATGATTTAGATTTAGAGCTGGGTAAAATGAAGATTCGCCCGCAGGGTTCAAGCGGCGGCCAGCGCGGACTAAAATCGATTATTGAACATTTGGGGACACAGAATTTTAGCCGTTTGCGTATTGGAATCGGACGGCCGAAAAGCGCGCAAGATGCCGCGGAGTATGTGCTCTCAGGTTTTTTACGTAAGGAAAAAGTAACCGTTAAGCGGATAGAAGAAGATGCGGCTAGCTGCTGTATGAGCTGGGTGGAGAAGGGCATTGCGCAAACGATGAACATATTTAATTAAATCTGCCTGACTGCCGTCAGGCAGGCGGCAGATGCAGGAAGTAGAATTAAAACTAATTAACAGAAAGAAGGTGCGGGATGAATAAGTATGAAGCGATGGTAATTATCAAGCCGGATTTATCTGATGAGGATAAAAAAGCGTTATTTAAGCAGATCGATGACGCGGTGATCAAGAATGGCGGGCAGATTTCTCAGTCAGGAATTTGGTCAGAGAGGCGTAAATTATATTTTCCGATCAAAAAATTTATGGAAGGAATTTATTATTTGGCGGCTTTTGTTGCTCCAGCCGGAGCAATTAAAGAAGTAGGCAACATTTATAAGCTTAATGAGAATATTCTAAGAGTTTTATTTACGCGGATGGATATTTAAGGCTAGACAAATTTTAAAGCAGGAAACTCGAATATAACTTAGAATTAAAGTTTTGTTTCGGATTCAGGGTTTCAGGTTTATTTAGGGTTTAGGATTTCGGATTTAATAATTAACATAGGAGGTTAATATGGCTAGTTATAATAAAGTGTTGTTAATGGGCAATCTTACTAAGGACCCGGAGCTGCGTTATACTTCGGCCGGAATGGCGGTGGCTAATTTACGTTTGGCGGTAAATCGTAAATACCGCACTAAAGATCAAGAGCTAAAAGAAGATGTTTGTTTTATCACCGCCGTTGTTTGGAATAAACAAGCAGAAACATGCAATCAATATTTACATAAAGGAAGCGGTATTTTTGTTGAGGGCCGGCTGCAATCGCGTTCTTGGGAGGACAATACCGGGGCTAAGCGCTCGGTGATTGAGGTTCGGGCGGAACGCGTGCAATTTATGGGTTCTCCGGGGGGTCAAGCGAAGGCATCCATCCCGGCTAGCCCGGCGCAGCCTGAGGTATCAGTCGAGGAACCAAGCAGTGAATCAACATGGTTAGCAGAAAGCGAGGATGAAACACATGAAGGTTAAAACCAGAGGTTTTGGCAAGGACAAAAAAATTATTAAAAAGAAGAAGGACGCGCTGGGCCCGGTAAGGAAAAGATTTTGCCGGTTTTGCGCGGATAAGCTAGGCAGCATTGATTATAAAGATATCAAGAGGCTGGAGGTTTTTATGACCGAGAAAGGCAAGATCAACGCCAGCCGTTTTTCCGGTAATTGCGCTAAGCATCAGAGAAGAATTAAAGAGCTGATTAATAAGGCGAGATTTTTATCCCTGCTTCCTTACGTTCGCTAAGCTAAAATGGAAGTAATCTTAATTCAAGACGTAGAAAAGATTGGCCGGGCAGGCACAGTGGTTTGCGTTAAAGAGGGGTTTGCCAGGAATTTTCTTTTTCCGCAAAACTTAGCTAAGCCGGCTACGCCCGGCAGCCTTAAAAAATTAAAGCAAGGCCAGCTTATTCAATTCGCGCAATCTGCTAAAATTAAAGCAGAGTCCGAATTGGTTAAGCAGCGCTTAAGTACGCTGACTTTAACTATTCCCGCGTTAACTCAAGGTGAAGAAAAGCTGTATGGCAGTATTAACGTACATGAAATAGCCGAGGCCCTGCAAGCAGAAGGGTTTATGATTAATAAAAATATTATTGATCTGACTGAACCGATAAAATCTTTAGGAATTTATGAGATACCGGTGAGGCTGCAGGCGGATGTCATTGCCAAGATTAAACTGTGGGTCGTGAAAAAGTAGTTTGGAAGCTGTTGTAAGTTGAAAGTTGTAAAATTATATATGGCCAAAGACTTAATTTTAGATAAAATCCCCCCTCAAAATTTAGACGCGGAAATGGCGGTACTCGGATCCATGCTGCTCGATGAAGAGGCAGTTTCGATTTCCGCGGAGAAATTGGATGCCTCCTGCTTTTATAAAGATACCCATCGTAAGATTTTTCAGGCAATCAGCGATCTTTATAATACGAATAAAGCGGTGGATCTAATCACTCTGGCGGATGCTTTAAAGAGAGATGGCGCGTTAGACCAGATCGGCGGGGCAAGCTATTTAACTTTTTTGGCCAATGCCGTTCCCACCGCGGCGAATATTAATCATTATGCCGGGATTGTGCGTGAAAAATATATTTTAAGAACTTTAATCAATAATTCTACTAAAATTATTACTGTTTGTCATGAGAGCCAGGGAAATGTGGATGAAGTCGTGGATACCGCTGAGAAACTTATTTTTGAGGTCAGCGACCGTAAAAATCAAGGTACCTATTTGCAGCTTAAAGAAATTGTTAAGGAAAGTATTGAAACTATTGACCGGCTTTATCAAAATAAGGCGCACGTTACCGGAATACCTACCGGTTACATAGATTTTGATATAAAAACCGCCGGAATGCAGCCTTCAGATTTAATTATTATCGCCGGCAGGCCTTCGATGGGTAAGAGCGCTTTTGCTTTAGGGATTGCCGAATATGCCGGAGTAATTGAGAAGGTGCCGATGGCGATTTTTAGCCTGGAGATGTCTAAGGAGCAATTGGTGCAAAGGATGCTTTGTTCGCACGCGCGGGTGGACGCGCACAAAGTAAGAACCGGGTATTTGGCTACTAGTGATTGGCCGCGTTTGACCGCGGCGGCCGGAAAGCTTTCTGAGGCGCCGATATTTATTGACGATACTCCGGCGATCTCGGTGATGGAGCTGCGCGCCAGAGCCCGGCGCTTAAAATCACACCATGGTATAAAATTAATTATTTTAGACTACATGCAGTTAATGCGCGGCTCAAGCATGAACATGGAAAGCAGGCAGCAGGAGATTTCTGAAATTTCACGTTCGTTGAAGGCTTTAGCCAGAGAGCTGAATGTGCCGGTGATCGCGATTAGCCAGCTATCCCGGGCGGTGGAGTCGCGTACAGACCATCGGCCGCAACTTTCAGATTTAAGAGAGTCCGGGGCAATCGAGCAGGACGCGGATGTGGTGGTGCTGATTTTAAGGGAGGAGTATTACAACCCTTCTCCGGATAATCAAGGCATCGCCGAAGCTATTATTGCTAAACAGCGCAATGGCCCGGTGGGGTCTTTGAAGCTGGCTTTTATTAAGGAGTTTACCAGGTTTGATAATTTATCCCGGGTTGAATAAAATTATTTTGATACCGCGGATAAATTGCATTGATTTGCGGAATATGTTCCTATATAATAATTGAATGCGTAAATCTATTCTTACACTTTTGGCGGCCCTGTTTCTTTTGCATAGCCACTTTTTTGTTTTTGCGGAAGAAAATCCACAGAACCAGATTGAGCAAGAAGCTTCCGTTGCCTCCGAAGATCTCCCCGCGGTATTAAAAAATGTTACCGCCATAGAGGTTACGGGTAATAAATCCATTAGTACTAATGTTATTGTCTCTAAGATGAAGACGCGTATCGGCAGCGCTTATCAGGAAAATATTGTTAGCGACGATTTAAAAAGATTATATCTATTGGGTTTTTTCAGCGATATCAAAATCGATACCCGGGATTATAAAGATGGTTTAAAGATTATATTGAGCGTCGTGGAAAGGCCGATTATCGGCAAGATTAATTTTTCGGGGATTAATCTTATCACTATGAAGGATGAGAAATTGAAACAGCAGCTAAAATCTAAAGAAACTCAGTATTTGGATTATCCGTCTTTAAGCGAAGACGCGCGGACATTAAAAAAAATGTATGAAAAAATAGGTTATAGCCAGGCGCGGATTACTTATAAAGTCGACCAGGATACTCAGGCCAATAAAGCAAATATAGTTTTTACGGTTGTTGAGGGCAAGAAGGTGCGCATTAAAGATATCCTGGTTGAGGGTAATAATAATTTTTCTAAGGGCCGTATCTTGAAATTGCTTAAAACTAAACGCGGCTGGTTTTTTAACGCCGGGGTCTTAAAGGATGAAGTGTTGAAAGAGGATATGGAGCGCGTCAAATCATTTTATCAGCGCGAAGGCTATACGGATGTGGTGGCAGCATATGAAGTTAATCCGGACGCTAAACTGTCATATTTGTTGTATATTACGATCAAGGTTGATGAGGGAAAGAAATATCTTGTCGGCTCGGTTATGGTGAACGGAAATAAGGATATTACGGAAAAAGAAATCTTAAGCCGCTTAAGCGATTGCCTGCCGGGCAAGGTTTTTAGCAGCGAGGCAATGAAGAAAGATATTATGAGCGTTCAGGGTTTATATTTTGACCGGGGTTATATTTCCGCGCGGATCCAGGAGTCCATGATCGTTAACTCCGATACCGGGCGCGTAGATATAACCTATGGAATTACGGAAAATCAGGTTGTTTATGTGGATAAGCTTAAGATCCGGGGCAATATTAAAACTAAAGATGTGGTTATCCGCCGGGAAATGAGGATTCACCCCGGGGAGAGGTTTGATGGGGATAAGCTGCGCCGGAGCAAGGAAAGGCTGACAAATTTAGGATATTTTGAAGAGATCAGTTATGATACCGAGGAGACGGCCCAGCCGGATAAAAAGAATTTAGTGGTGGAGGTCAAAGAAACTAAGACCGGAGCTTTTAGCTTTGGCGGCGGCTATAGCACCGTTGATCAGTTTGTAGGTTTTATAGAAGTTGAGCAGAAGAACTTTGATTGGAGGAACTGGCCTTATTTTACCGGCGCCGGGCAGAATCTAAAGGTGCGCGCCTCCATTGGTAATTTAAGCAATGGTTTTGAATTAAGTTTTACCGAGCCCTGGATGTTTAATTATCCGGTTTCTTTCGGTTTTGATTTATACCGCCGCGCGCATACGCGCGATACCAGCTCAGGATATGGGTATGATGAAACGGTGACCGGAGGTGACTTACGTTTGGGCAAGGAGGTATCTGAATATTTAAGAAGCGATCTCGCCTATCGTTTAGATCAAATAGATATTAGTAATCTGGCGGATAGTTCTTCTGCTGATTTAAATGATGAGGCGCGAGATAGCCCTTATTTGGTTAGCGTGATTACTCCCAGCCTGACTTATGATTCCAGAGATAATGTTTTCAACACCCGGAAAGGTAATTTGCTTACCGGCGCGTTTGATTTTGCCGGCGGCCCGCTCGGAGGAGATAAAAATTATTGGAAACTTTTTGGACGGGCTTCACATTATTTTCCCATGCCCCGTGGTGCCGTGCTTGAGCTAAGAGGCAGGTTAGGGTTGGCGCAGCCTTATAGCAGTACAGAAAAAATACCGATCTCTGAAAGATTTTTTGCCGGCGGCGCCTATACGATTAGAGGTTACGAGGAAAGAAGCGTGGGCCCGGTTGGTTCAGACTCGGCTCCTTTGGGCGGCGCGTCGATGGCCGTGGGTAATATTGAGTACACCTATCCTTTATTTAGTTTTTTAAAAGTCGCGGCTTTTTATGATGTCGGTAATGTTTGGAACAAATTAGGGGATATTTTTTCTTCCGAAGATGCAACTGGCCCTCTGAATACCGGAGGCTTAAAATCCGGCATAGGCCTAGGTTTGCGTATTAATACTCCCATCGGCCCGATCATGCTGGATTACGGTATACCGATGGATAAAACCGCTGGCGAGGATACTAAAAAGAGCGGCCGGTTTCATTTCAGCGCCAGTCACGGGTTCTAAGTTTAGTCATTCCCGCGAAAGCGGGAATCCTAAATGAATTCAAAGATTCCCGATTAAAACATTCGGGAATGACGAATGATTAACAAGGAGGAAGTAAAAATGAAAAAGAAAGTAATGGTTTTGGGGATAGCGATCATTAGTTTGGTTTTATTTGTGGGCAGCGCGCAGGCCGCGGATAAGTTTGCCTATATTGATTTAAGCCGTACTTTTAGCGAATATAATAAGACTAAGGGGTATGACAAGACTTTAAGCGATAAAGAAAAGGATTATACTGCCGAGCGTGACAAAAAAGTCGCGGATTTAAAAGCTTTTCAGGATAAATTGAGCTTGCTTAATGATAAACAAAGAGAAGCCAGGGGCGCTGAACTTCAAGCCAAGGTAAAAGATTTCCAGGATTATGACCGCCAGAAGCAGGAAGTTTTACGTAAAGAGCAAGATGAGAAAATGAAAGAGATTCTTAAGGAAATTGAGGAGGCAGTGAAGAAGTATTCTGAAGCCGAAGGTTACACCTTAGTATTTAACGACCGGGTATTGGTTTATCAGGCCAAGAGTATGGAAATTACCAATCAGATTATCGCTATTTTAAATGATGGCGGGAAGAAATAAATAAAGTAAATAAGGGTTTATCAAATGCAAAAAACACTCAATGAGATAGCTAAGCTTATTGACGGACAGGTTATCGGAAACGGGGATACCTTGATTACCGGAGCTTCCGGAATCAGAGAGGCAGTCGAGGGGGACATTACCTTTTTGGCTAATTCCAAGTATACCCCGATGATGGATAAAACACGCGCGGCAGCGATTATTACTTCCGCTGATGCGCGAGAAACGGTTAAGCCGATTATTCTAACCGAGAATCCTTCCTTGGCTTTTATTAAAATTGTTTCTATGTTTATGCCTAGTGATGCCGGGCATCCCAGGGGCATAGATTTTACTGCCACTATCGGTAAGAATGCCTCTTTGGGTAAAGACGTAACGATTGGAGCTTATTGCGTTATTGGGGATAATGTTACGCTCGGAGATAACGTAACAATTTTTGCCGGTTGCTATGTTGGCCACCATACAAAAATTGGCAGCCGAACATTAATTTATCCGCATGTTTCAATACGTGAACATATCAGTATCGGTAGAGGCGTGATCATTCATTCCGGAGCAGTGATTGGTTCTGATGGTTTTGGATTTGTTACGGTTAAAGGGGTGCATTATAAAATTCCTCAGGTGGGGACAGTTGAGATCCATGATGATGTGGAAATCGGAGCGAATGTTACCGTTGACCGGGCGCGTTTTGATAAAACGGTGATTGGCCGCGGAACTAAAATTGATAATCTGGTGCAGATTGGCCACAATGTGGTTATCGGTGAGAATGTTTTGGTTGTCGCTCAGGCGGGTATTGCCGGCAGCGTGATTATGGGTAATAACGTAACTTTAGGCGGCCAATCAGGAATAGCCGGACATATTACTTTGGGAGACAACGTTATTGTAACGGGTCAATCCGGAGTGGCTAAGTCTGTTCCGGCGGATACGATGGTTTCGGGTTATCCGGCTCGGCCTTTTATGGCCACCCAGAGAGCTAATGCCAGCTTACAAAATCTGCCTAAGCTCTTTAACCTGGTTAGGGAATTAAAGGGAAGGATTGAAGAGCTGGAAGCAAGGCTAAAGGATAAATAAATGGATAAACAAAGGACGATTGTTAACCAGGTTACTCTTAAGGGCGTGGGTATCCATACGGGCAATAATGTCAATATGACTTTTAAGCCGGCAGAGGCGGATTCCGGAGTAACTTTTATTCGTACGGATATTCCGGGAGCTCCCAGAATTAAAGCGGATGTGGGATCTTTATTGCTGACGCCTAAATCCAGCCGGCGTTCTTCGATCGGCCATGATCAGACAGAGGTGCAGACGGTTGAACATCTGATGGCGGCTTTATCTTGTTTGGGAATAGATAATATTGATATTCAAATAGATAATAATGAGGTTCCCGGCTTAGACGGAAGCTCAATTAATTTTGTCGAGGCGCTGGAAAAGGCCGGGATAGCGCCTCAAGATAAACCAAGATATGTTTATACCGTCAAGGAGCCGATTTGCATTCAAGAAGGCTTAAGTTCGATTACTATTCTTCCGGCCAAAGATTTTAAGATTTCTTATACCTTAAACTATGATCACCCCATGCTGGCGGCGCAATTTTTAGAGATAGCCATTAACGCGGAATCTTTTAAAACCGCTCTTTCTCCGGCGCGTACTTTTTGCCTGGAGAGTGAAGCGAGCGAATTACAAAGTCAAGGCTTAGGCCTAGGCGCTAATTATGAAAATACTTTAGTGGTCGGTAAAACGGGCGTAATTAAAAACAAGCTCCGGTTTAATGATGAATTCGTCAGGCACAAGATTTTGGATTTAATCGGGGATCTTTATCTAGCCGGCTGTCCGATTAACGGCCATGTGGTGGCTTTAAAAAGCGGGCATTCCTTAAATTTAAAGGCCGCCCAGAAAGTTTATGAACAGAGAATCGCCGCGCAGGGCGTGCATAACGCGCAAGGAGCAATGGATGTGAATCAGATTATGCGGATTTTGCCTCACCGCGAGCCGTTTTTGTTCGTGGATCGTATAATTCATTTAGAAAAAGGTAAATGCGCGGTAGGGATTAAGAATGTTACGATAAATGACTATTTTTTTAGAGGGCATTTTCCGGGACGGCCGGTTATGCCGGGAGTGTTGATTATTGAGGCGATGGCTCAGGTGGGCGGAGTGATGATGTTGGAGCGCGACGAAAACCGGGGCAAGCTGGCGTTTTTTTTAGCGATTGATAAGGCTAAATTTAGAAAGGTAGTCGTTCCGGGTGATCAACTGGTTTTTGAAGTGGTTGCCGGAAAAATGCGCTCTCGGATGGGCTCGGTGCATGGTAAGGCCCTGGTCGATGGGAAAATAGTGGCGGAAGCAGATCTGATGTTTGCTCTGGTTGAGAATTAGTGGTTCGCCTGCGCCCATTCGGTTCACTTTGTTCGCTCAGGGTTATCCTGAGCATAGTCGAAGGACGCTCACCATTAATCTTTAGTGAGTTTAACGAATTGAAAGATTAGTTATGTCAATACATTCATCCGCAATCGTTTCTTCAAAAGCAAAATTAGCAATAGGCGTTTCCATTGGCCCGTTTAGTATAATCGGCGATCAGGTAAGCATTGGGGCGGATACTAAAATTGGCGCGCATTGCGTTATTGAGGGCAATACGGCTATTGGAAAAAATTGTGAAATATTTACCGGAGCCGTAGTCGGCAGCCGGCCGCAGGACCGTAAGTTTAAAGGTGAAAAAGTTTTTTTAGAGATTGGCAATAATAATATTATCCGCGAGTATTGCACGCTTAATCCGGGGACTACCGAAGGCTCCAAAACTGTTATGGGCGACGATAATTTGTTGATGGCCTATTCACATGTTGCCCATGATTGCCGGGTGGGAAACGGCTGTGTTTTAGCTAACAATAGCACCTTGGCCGGCCATGTGAGCATTGAAGATAAAGCGGTTATCGGGGGCATCGTGGCTATTCATCAGTTTGTGCGCATCGGCATGCTGGCGATTATCGGAGGATGTTCTAAGGTGGTTCAGGATATTCCCCCGTTTTCTACCTGTGATGGCCATCCGGCGCGCGTCTACGGCTTAAACCTTGTCGGCTTAAGGCGCAAAGGCATTTTACCGGAGGCGATTAAAAAAATTGATCAGGCTTTTAGATTGATATTTAATTCCGGGTTATCCGCGAAACATGCTTTAGAAAGAGTGGAAAAAGAAATAGAAAAAACCGAAGAGGTGGCTTATCTGGTTAATTTTGTTAAAAGTTCTGAGCGCGGATTAACCCGCTCATGCCGATAAATATGAAAAAAATCGGTTTGATTGCCGGGAATAGAAAATTTCCGCTTCTTTTCGCGGCTAGCGCCAGGAAAGGAGGCTGTAAAATTATCGCCATTGCCATTAAGGGCGATACCTCGGCAAAATTAAAAAAAATTGTCGATAAGATTTATTGGCTGAAACTTTCTGAGTTTCAGAAAATGATTGATATATTTAAAGCCGAAGCCGTAGAGGCGGTGGTGATGGCCGGACAAATCAGCCCGCGCCGGTTATTTAGCAAAGAGGCCCAGTCCAGCCCGGAATTAAGGCAGATTCTGGATGCGCTTAAAGATAAAAAAGCGGATACATTATTTGGGGCGGTGGCTAAAAAGTTAGAAGCAGCCGGTTTGGCTCTTTTGGACTCCACTACTTTTATCGAAGAATATCTGCCTAAAAAAGGCACCCTCACTAAACTAGAGCCGGATTTTAATACCTGGGAGGATGTTTATTTTGGTTTGAGTTTGGCTAAAGCTGTGGCCAATCTCGATATCGGCCAGACGGTGGCGGTTAAAAGTAAGGCCATCGTGGCGGTGGAGGCTTTTGAGGGAACGGATAATTTAATTCGCCGGGCGGGCAAACTTGGCCGGAGCAAGGTGGTTATTGTTAAGGCCAGCAAGCCTAATCAGGATATGCGTTTTGATATTCCGGTTATCGGATTAAATACAATCAAGAATTTGGTTAAGGCAAAATGCCGGTGCCTGGCTTTTGAAGCTGGTAAGACACTGTTTATTGACCAGAAAGAAAGCGCCCGGCTGGCAGACCGCCGAGGAATTTCCATCGTTGCCATTTAAAAAGGGAGGCGTTTTTTCTCTTGACAGCAGCAGTTTCTAGTGTAAAAATGAATACATAAAAAGGGAGGAAATATGCCACGGATCGCTGAAGCAAAACCAACGGAGTTTAAGTTATACGCCCCGGGGGCCAGGAAAGTGGTGGTGGCCGGGAGCTTTAATAAATGGGATAGCAAAAAATTGCTCGCCAAGCAGAATAGCAAGGGCAGCTGGACAGCCAAGGTTGTTCTTAAGCCGGGAAGACATGAGTATAAGTTTATTGTGGACGGAAGCTGGATAAATGACCCTCTCTGTACCACTTGTGTAGCCAACTCAGTCGGTTCGCATAATTGCGTGGTTGAGGTTAAATAATTTACCCGCTTAATAATTATAGAGAAAATTTTAGGGCGCTGCTGGAAAAGTAGCGCCCTAAAGTTTTAATATCATATCGCAAACGTTGCTATGAAATATATCTATGGACCGATAAAATCACGCCGGCTAGGGCTTTCCTTGGGCTTAAGCCTTAGTTTGCATAAAGTATGCGATCTAGACTGCATTTACTGCCAATGGGGCAGCGTGGGCAAGACAGTCCTGGCCAGAAAAGAATACGTTAAAGCCGATGAGATTATCCGGGAATTAAAATCCTGGATGCAAAATCATCTTCAGGAAGCCCGGGAGCTAAAATTTATTACTCTTTCCGGGCTGGGCGAACCAACTTTAAATACTTGCATAGGAGAGTTAATTGATCGGGTAAGAAATATAAATGGTTTTAAAATAGCGGTGATTACAAATTCTACGCTTTTAGGAGACCCCGTGGTGCGCAAGGGGCTCTTGAAAGCGGATTTAATCGTGCCTTCTTTAGACGCGGTGGAGGCAGAGATTTTTAAACGCATCGATCGGCCGCACATTGGCATAAAATTAAATGAAATTATCGATGGCCTGGTGGCTTTAAGAAAAGAATTTCGCGGCCAGATTTGGCTTGAGGTCATGCTGATTGCCGGAGTTAATGATGATTTGGAGCATATCGAGAAATTAAAGAAAGTGATTCAATATATAAATCCAGATAAAATTCAGCTTAATTCACCTGCGCGTAAGCCCGCGGAAGAAAATGTTTTTCCCGTGGAAAAAGCTAAGCTGGAGAAAATTAGAGAGATATTGGGGGATAAGGCTGAAATTATTTAATGCGCCCATAGCTCAACTGGATAGAGCGCTAGCCTTCGGAGCTGGATGTTGCAGGTTCGATTCCTGCTGGGCGCAAAAAAGATTAGTAGTGGCCTCCTGCTTGCCCTGACTGTCGTCAAGCAGGCGGCAGGCAACCCCGCCTAGGCGCATATATATAAAAGGATGTAAGTGATTGCGCCGCATCATTAATCTGGCCTGATAAAACTATTGTGAAATGCCCAGTTTGCGCCAGGATCACGGAAAATGATATTTCGCAATAGTCCTGAAACAAGCTTGTTCTGTTAGTAAAAGTATCTTCAGCGTGACTGCGCCTTTGATGTGTTTTAACCCCGAGGTTTTTCGTAGATTAAATGTTTTAATCTTGAGGGTTGATAAACTAATTGATAATTTAGTTAACGCTGAAAAAGTGTCATTGCGAGCCCCGAAGGGGCGAAGCAATCTATATTTTAAGAATGACACGAAAATGAGGGTTTTTCAGTGGTAACTAATTTAATTTGATGTTGACATTATTTAGAAATTCCATATAATAAATATGATTATGGTTAAACAGTATTCTAAATATAAAATTTTGGCTTTAATTTGCTTAGTGTTTTTGTTTTTGCCTAACGTTGAAGCTTTCAGCCAAACTCAAGCGGTTGATTATCTTTGTGAGCTGGGCAGGAATTTTTACGCTCAAGGTAAAACCGAAGAAGCTTTATCAGAATTTAATAAAGTTCTGGTGATTGATTCGGATAATGTGGAGGCTAAAGATTATATTAATAGTATCTTCAAAGATAACCGCCCTGCCGATGATTACAGTCCAGTAACAACTCTAGCCGTAGTTTTAGAAACTCCTGTAATTCAAGATACTGAGAATCTCGAATATCCTGAATATTCTGAGGTACAAGCGAAAGAAGAGATAGCGAATCAAGAGCTGGCCAAGATTAAACAACTTCAAGCCGCTGTCGCTTATCTTTATGGTTACCCGGATTTAATGCCAGAAGAAGAAAAGAAAGATAGCGCAATAAAAGTGGGCGCGTTAAAAATAACCGGAGAAACGCGGCTTAGTTTTGGAATTACTCCTCATGATTTTATCTGGAAAAGAGCAAATTTTGATTTAAATGAAAAATATAAAAGTTGGCGAACAAGGTCATATGCTGGGTTGAATCAAGGTTTTAATACCTATGACCCCAGAATCTATGATTCCTTAAGCGTAAATGTGGATACGGAGAATGAAAGCGGCTTTAACTTTCATACTAATGTTACCGTTGATCCCTGGAGTTTTACCGGAAAAAGCAGCAAGTTTACAATTACTAATACCGATGGTGATTCTGCTGATTTGCAATTGTATTATTTGTCAAATTCCGAGTACACATTAAGTAAGACTGCTTATGGTTTAGTAGATGGCGATGCTTTTAATATACCTGAATTAAAGGTAGAAGATGGCAAGACACCTCCTACTACTGTGCCCGTTGGAGATTTTTCTGCTTTTGATATTCCGGAGATGAAGATCTACCGTGAATTCCAGCCGGTGCGTGAATTATGGCTGGATTATACCAATGATCAAATTAAATTCCGGGTTTTCCCTATAGGTTATCAAGACCAGGCTTATTCTTCAGATGACCCGATGGGCATATCTAATCATCATATCTGGTGGCAGGATAGCCCCTGGCTGCGCAGATATCTGCCGGGAACAGAACGTTCTGCTAGTTTTACTAAAGGCCGTTGGGATGATTCACTCTCATTCTTATCTAAAGATAGTACCGGTAAGTATCTTACGGCATTAAGAGGCGCATCATTTTCCTTCTCGCCGCAAGAGCAGACATCTTTTGACACTACTGTCGCCACACCTAAACATCTTTGGCAGGATTACGAGGTAGTTGATAATGTCATCTCTGCCAGCCGCCTGAAACATTATTTTTCGGACAGTTTCATGCTCGGCGGTACACTTACTACGCGCACCGGATTTAAAACTGACCCGCAAAAGTTAGATAGTGAAAACTTTGTCGGAGGCGTAGATTTAGGATATGAAGTCATTGAGGGCATGAAGGCGCAGGCTGAAATTCTAAGCTCGCAATCTTTTTACGATATGGATAATTCTACTTATGAGAGTAAATCCCGCGGGAATGCTTATTATTTTGCTTTTATATCGCGCTACCCGCAGAAAAGTATTATGGATTTAAAATATGGTTATGATGAGATTACTCTGGACAAGGAAGAAAGCTATCTTTTAAAATCTAAATTTTATCTTTCCCGTATGGATAGCGGGTTTGATTCGGCTTTATCTAACTTTCACAATACCCGCCAGGATATCGGCTGGAGCAGGCATATTCATTTTCGCCGGCCCATGGAGTATTTCTTTAAAGGTTTAACTAAGCCGGCAAACAATTGGGGTGGGTTAAATGCCACGCGTATTGGCGATGGTATTGATGCGGGAAGGGATACTTTGGGTTTCCGCTTTGAGACATTCCTGGATGATAAATTCTATAACCTCTTTGATACGCGCAATGTGCATAATGTTAATGGAAAATTTATTGAAAATGTAGTACGGGATGAGCTCTCGGTAAGGGCCACCGATAAATTAACCGCTAAGATCTTAGGTATTTATCATAAACTTCCCAGGACAGTGGGCGGGGTTGACCCTTTTGTTTATGATGGCACCGGTAAATTTTTTGATAATGCTGCTGTTGTCGATGGAGAAGATCCTACGCTTAAGACAGGATCTTTCGGCTTAAATTATGATTTCTTTGACTGGTTAAGTTTAAATGGTGTTTATGAGCGTACCAATGATTATTCTTTAGGCTATGATAATTTTCCGCGCAACGTTTTAAGAAATGATACCAACCTGTGGGGTACCGATTCTTATTATACCTTTACTAATCCGTTTCTCTACAGCCAGGGGAATTTTCCTCAAGCGCCTTATGAATTTTATAATATTTTCAAAATGGGGTTAAGGGTTTCTCCTCTGGAGAATATGGATATATACTTAGATTATACGCGTAACGAATTCCAGGCGGCAAGTTTAAATTCAGATAATATAAACCACGTAGGCCTGGAGTTGACTTATATGCCTATTCCAAAATTTGGCATGATGTTTAAATATGTCTATTCACGTTCTCAGGATGTTAGCCGGCTAGTGGCGGGGATTACGGAGCCTGTGGGCCATCATAACTTTTATAGTGAATTTAGGTATCTTCCTTCCAAGGATGACGAAATCATTCTACAATATGGAGAAGGCAACTCTAGCGCTATAGGCAGTATGAATTTAGATCCCTATGGCGGCAGCATGCTTACTTTAGATACACAGCATATCATCCGCGCTTATTACCGCCGCAGGTTCTAATTCAGCGAGAAAAATGGGACCGTTTCTATTTTTAAGCTTGAAAAAATAGAAACGGTTCCATTTTTATAATTTTTTCACTTTTTACGCCTATTAGAGAGTTGCTTAAAGCTCAGGTTTTGTAATTTTAAATTCGCTTACCAAATTACTTACTAATTGCAAGTTTGTTATAGAATATGGGACTGTTGCGAAATGCCATTTTTCGTCATTCCCGTGAAAACGGGAATCCAAAACCCATTGATTTCAATAGGCTTATAGATACCCGCTTTCGCGGGTATGACAGTTTTAGTGTAAATATTCGGTAAACACGTTTTTTAAACAGAACAGAGGATATATCTGAAGTTTTTGTTGAGAGGGTAGACAAAGATATCTTTGATGGGAAGAGGGCATTTATTGAAACGGCCGAGTTTGCCGCGGCCTTGAGTTTGGC
>JAZDEW010000022.1:0-8383 GCA_043808425.1 Candidatus Omnitrophota bacterium | reverse complement strand
AGATTGCGGCCATAGATAATTTAGTGAAAAATCAGCTGTATGTTACCTCCTTGCTTAATACTATCCCGTTAGCCATGCCCAAAGGGATGTGGCTGGAATCTTTTGATCTTGGCCAAAGTAAGGATGTACCGCTGGAGCTTATTCTTAATGGGCAGGCCTACCTGGGAGATAGCGACCAGGAATTCGAGTCGGTAAATATTTTTCTTACTAATTTGAAAAGCGACCCCGTATTTTCCAGATATTTTAAAGAGATTGTTATTGGTTCTATCGATCGTAGAAATGTGCAAGATATGAATATCGCGATCTTTAAAATTATTTGCAGGAACTTTTCGGAGAAAAAATAACATGATCAGCTGCCATCAAATTGATAAAAATAAAAATAAAAATAAAATCATAAATATCGGAGTAATTATTTTAGTTATAATCATAGTTTTTCAACTTTTTAGGTCCACGAATAGTCAAATAATTTCTTTAGTCCAGCAGCAAAATAATGAGCTCGAGAAGAATAAAGCTCTTGAGGAGATCGCGGTCCTGGAAAAAAAAGCAGAATTATACAAAAGGATGTTTGTTAAAAAAGACCTGGCTTCGATTATGGATACAATATCCAGTATTGCTAAACATAGTTTAGTTAAGATTATTTCCGTAAAGCCTCATGCTGAGGAGGCGCGGGGCGGCTATTTAAACTTCTCGTTTTTAATAACGTTGAACGCGCCCAGTTATCACGCCTTGGGTGATTTTATTAGTAAGATTGAAAATCATAAGGATATTTATTTAGTGAGCGAGATTGGTGTTAATTCCACTTTATCTGGTTTGGTTGGAGCGGATGCTCCTATGGTTTTGGTGGTTAGTTTAAAAATTAACACTATAGCTTACTTACAATCATGAGCCGAGTAGATAAACATACGTTAATTTATTTATTGTTAATTATGGCTATTAATCCAAGCTTTGAGGCTTGGGCGCAAGAAACTGCTGCCGATGAGATAATCGCGCGGCCGGTGGTGGAGTATCAATCCGTTAAATTACGGGATCCTTTTAAGGGATATTTAGTAAAAGAAGAGGCAAACCAATCTTTGCCGGAGAAAGCGGATTTAGTTGTGCCAAAATTTGATCTTAATAAATTAAATGTGCAGGGAATAATCTGGGGGGTTGAGGCTCCACTGGCAATCATTAATAATAAGGTTTTGACGATTGGTGATTTAATTGAAGGTGCCAAAATTTTGAGTATAGAGAAAAAAGGAATTACTTTCAGTTTTAGCGGGGCGAGATTTGTTTTAACTGTTTCCGGACAAAATCCAGTTTCAGCGAAAAAATCTAAGTAAATAATCTTTCTCCCTTCGCGGGGCTTGAGGGTCATTTTTCCCCAAGCGCCGGTCACGCCTGTGGCGGACTCCGCCAGAGGCGGAGAGGCTGGGAAAAAATGAGGAGGAGTTAAATGAAAAAAATATTTGTGATTACCGCGGCTGTTTTTTTTATCATGTTTGCTTATTTTGTCGCGCGGTTAAGCGCTCAAGAACTGCCGCCGCCGGCAGCCACGCCGGTTGGCATTTCCATGGATTTTAAAGATGCTGACCTTAAGGATATCTTAAAGGTGTTTTCTATCCAGGCGCAAATGAATTTTATCGCCTCTGAGGCGGTGCAGGATAGAAAGATTACTCTTTATCTGGATAAAGTTCCTTTGGTTAAGGCGATGGATAAAATTTTTAGCGCGAATAATCTCTCTTATGAATTAGACAGCTCGGCAAATATTTTTGTGGTTAAAGAATGGGGAAAGATGGAGACCGAGACAGTGACTAAAGTTTTTTTTCTGAAAAACGCTACTGTTTCTACTTCGTCTCTGAAAAGCGAGATGTCTAAAAATATTAATAATAGCGAGAAAACCGAGGGTGGAATTACTAGCGCGGTTAATAAAGTACTTACTAAAGATGTGGGTTCGATGATAGAAGATTTCCGGACGAACAGTATTATTGTTACGGATACTCCCATGAAAATGAAAGTGATTAGCCGGATAATTGCTTCGTTAGATGTGTCGGTGTTACAGGTAATGTTAGAGGTGGAAATGCTGGATGTGAGTAAAAATGTGATTGATAAATTGGGAATTGATTTTGGCGATACACCTTTTACAGCGGCAATTACCGGCGCTACTGCTGCCATGGGTTTTCCTTATGGTTCTTGGGGCAAAATCATAACTTCGGCCAAAGGCGCGTTATCGATTAATAGCAGCCCCTATGAAATGCAGTTGGATTATATAAGAACACAGACTGATACTAAATATTTGGCTCGCCCTAAGCTGCTTACTTTAAATAATGAGACTGCAGAAATAGCTATTACAAAAGATGAAGTTATTGGTAGAAACCCGATTATGGGGACATCTACAACTGGAGCAGTAACTGTTACTGGTTATACTTATTTAAGATCAACTTCCCTTCCTCTTACTTCGGAAGGGACTGGTATTTTTCTTCGGATAACCCCGCAGATAAACCCAATGACCAATGAGATTACCATGGTGGTTAATCCAAAGTCTAGTGTAACATATGAAAGTGTTTTTGGCGAAGATAGTCTTGGTGGTAAAAATTTTGATGCTGAAATAAGAAATACAAAATCTATTGTGAAGGTTAAAGATGGAGAAACTGTAATTTTAGGCGGGCTAATTCATCAAGATAAAAGTATTGCTGTGAAAAAGTTACCGATATTAGGGGATATCCCTATTTTGGGCGCGCTCTTTAGGCATAAAGAGCAAGCCGTTGGCAAGGAGCGCGAATTAATAATTTTTATTACCCCGCGTATCGTTCGGGATAAAGTAAAAGTAAAAATAGCTCAAGTTCAGAATATTCCCCTGCCGATTATCCGTGAACAAGCTGTGCCTGTGGGCTCAAACCGCGATTATATTATTAATACTAATATGAATAAGTTTGATAAAAATTTTAATGGGAAAAGATAATTATTTAAGATTAGGTGAATTTTTAACCAAGGAAGGCGTTATTACTGCTATCCAGCTGGAGAAGGCGGTTACCACGCAAAGACAAGAAGGCGGCCGGTTGGGGGAAGTTTTGATCCGGCTGGGAATGGTTAGGGAGGATCAGGTCATCGCGGCTTTAGGTAAGCAGTTGAATATGCCTTATTTTTCCCTGGGCACCGGAATGCTTAAGCCGGCAATGGACCAATGTCTGGAAGACCTTATCCCTTATGATTTTGCGATTAAAAACGCGGTTTTACCGCTTTCACGCATGCTGCGGTCTCTTACTGTGGCGATGTCTGACCCTTTAGATCTTCTCTTGATTGATAGCCTAAGGAAGCTAACCGGCGGTGAAATCAATCCGGTAATTGCCACACGTTCTGACATTGTGAAGGCAATTGAAGAATTTTATGGTAAATCGGCAATGCTTCGAGATGCCGTGGATTCAAGTTATGATATAAATTTTTCAAATGTTCAGTTTCCTGAAGATATAGGACAGGAACTTAGCCTGGACAAGCTAATTGCCCGGGCGGAAGAAGCTCCGGTGGTAAAATTAGTGGATTTAATAATCCGACAGGCAATTCAGGAGCGGGCCTCGGATATACACATTGAGCCTTTTCATGATAAGATTTCTCTGCGCTATAGAATTGACGGTAAGCTTTACGAGATACCCCCGCCCGCCAAGCATTTGCATTTACCGCTTGTTTCCCGGGTGAAAATTTTAGCCAAACTTGATATCGCGGAAAAGAGGCTGCCCCAGGATGGCGCGATTTTGGTGCGTATTGATGAGCGCCCGATTGATATCCGTGTTTCCATTATTCCCACTATTTACGGAGAAAAAGCGGTTTTAAGAATTTTGGATCGCGGCGGAGTTACGTTGAATTTAAATACCATGGGGCTGGATCCAAAACAGCTTGAGCACGTGCGCAAGGCGATTTTTTCTCCCTACGGGTTAGTTTTGATTACCGGGCCGACGGGAAGTGGAAAATCCACTTCGCTTTATGCTATTTTAAATGAAATTAAGGATCCATCTAAAAATATTGTTACCGTTGAAGATCCCGTGGAATATAAGATGCCGGGGATTAATCAGGTGCAGGTTAAGCCGGAAATCGGGCTTACTTTTGCCACAGCCTTGCGTAGTTTTTTACGTCAGGACCCGGATATTATGCTGGTAGGGGAAATTAGAGACTTGGAGACGGCGCAGATTTGTATCCGTTCAGCGCTTACCGGGCATTTAGTTTTAAGTACTTTGCATACTAATGATGCCCCATCGGCGGTAAGCCGGCTTATGGATATTGGAATTGAGCCATATATGCTTGCGCCTTCGCTGTTGGTGATTATTGCTCAACGGCTTGTGCGAAAGCTATGCCTGGATTGTAAAGTGGCTTATGAGCCTACTGCCGCTCAGCTTAAGGGTGCTTCGATTAAAGCGGAATTAATTTATGCTCCTAAAGGATGCGCAAAATGTAATAATACCGGGTATAAAGGCAGAACCTGCATGGTGGAAGTTTTGCCCATAACATTGGAAATCCAGGATTTAATTAGTCAGAGAGCCACTTTTCAGAAAATACGCGAAGTGGCCAGGGCTAAGGGTATGCAAACGCTCTATGAATCGGGAATCAAGAAGGTAGAAAGTGGAGTTACTTCTCTTGAAGAGGTCCTTTCGACTACTTTGGGAGTAGAATAATGCCTAAATTTTATTATGTGGCCAGGAATCGTGATGGAGCTAAAGAAACCGGGGTTGAGGAAGCCCTGACTCAGGAAGATGTAGTAGTGAAAATTCAGGCTTTAGGATTAATCGTCGTTAATATCATCCCCGAAGGTTCAGAGTTATTTGGCGGCTCGGCTGCGAATAATTTTATAAAAATTAGGATTAAGCCTAAGCATGGGAGAGTTACGAGGGAGGACCTGATGCTTTATTGCCGGCAGCTATCCACCTTAATCGGGGCAGGCGTAACGATACTCATGAGCTTGGAGATCATTTCTAGACAGGTAGCCAGTAAGAAGCTTTATGATGTGAGCGTGGATTTAAAAAAGAGTATGGAATCGGGCTTAAGCTTCCATGAAGGATTGGCCACGCATCCAAAAATTTTTTCTGATCTTTGGATTAATCTTGTGGAAAGCGGGGAGGCGAGCGGGAATTTAGCGGTTGTCTTAAATCGCCTTGCCGAATATTTAGAAAAAGAAGCGGAGTTTAGAAATAAAGTTATTTCCGCGTTGATTTACCCGGCGATTTTAACCCTGGTGGGTTTTGGGGCGCTTTTATTCTTGTCCTTAAAGATAATACCTGCCTTCTCGGAAATATTTAAAAGTTTTGGTGTGAGCTTGCCTGTGCTTACTCAGGTATTGGTTGGCATAAGTGATTTTCTTAGAAAATATATTCTGGTGTTACTTTTATTAAGCGGCGGAGTTATTTTTACCATTTATCAGTATCTGCAGACTAAAACTGGCAGATTAAATTTTGAAAAACTTCAATTTAAACTGCCGTTGATGGGGGAATTTTTTTTAGCTTTTAATGTTGAGAGGTTCTCCTCTGAAATGGCTACACTTTTAGAATCAGGAGTCCCGATTCTTTATTCTCTGGAAATAGCCGGCCGGAGCGTGAACAATTTGATTATGGCTGATGTCATTCGTAAAATTAAGGATGACGTGCGGGATGGTAAGCCGATGCGGGATTCTCTGGAATACAGTGGTTTTTTTGAGCCGATGGTTATTCAAATGGTCAGTATTGGAGAAGAGATCGGTGAGCTTCCCCAAATGTTTAAAAGGATCAATTCTTTTTACCAGGAATATTGCGATACATTTCTTACGCGTTTTATTTCTTTGTTTGAACCCTTGGTTTTGATTTTTATTGGTGGAGTGATTGGGGTTATGGTTATCGGAATGTTTTTACCTATATTTGAGTTAGCCAAGATTGGCGGATAGCTATTGACAATTGTTGAAGTTAAGTGTTATAATCTGATAGTTGATGTTATATATGGTTATAACTAAAAAGGAGGAGTAAGATGCGAAAAGGTTTTACGTTGGTGGAGTTAATTATAGTAATCATCATTGTGGGGATCCTGGCGTCTGTAGGTATGACCCAGTATACCAAGGTTGTGGAAAAAGGCCGCGCGGCGGAAGCCAGAATGATATTAGGTACCCTAAGAAGCGCGGAAATTGTTGAATTTACCGAGACGGGTGCGTATGCAACCGTAGCGAATTTAGGCGTTGGTGCTCCGGCGGCTTGCGCGGTAACCCACTTTTTTAGCTATGCCTGCGTTGCGGCCACAGGAACCTGTACTGCCACCAGATGTATTGCTGGCGGAAAAACACCGAATAGCACAATTGCTTATACTAAAATTTTAGATGTGGCCGGTAACTGGACTGGAACCGCGGGTTACTAGCAGGAGAAAAGGAGGAGCGCAAAATGCGAAAAGGCTTTACGTTGGTGGAGTTAATTATTGTTATCATAATCGTGGGGATCCTGGCGTCTGTAGGTATGACCCAGTATGTCAAGGTGGTGGAAAAAGGCCGTGCGGCGGAAGCCAGGATGATATTAGGTACTTTAAGAAGCGCGGAGATTGCTGAAAATATTGAGACGGGTGCGTACGCAACCGTAGCTAATTTAGGCGTCGGCGCTCCGGTAAACTGCACACAGACTACCCACTTTTTTAGTTATGCCTGTGATGCGGGTACAGGAACATGCACTGCGACCAGATGTCAGGGTGTGACTGGAAAACAACCAGGTGGCACAGTTGCTTTTAATAAGATTTTAGATGTTCTCGGTAACTGGACTGGAACCGCGGGTTACTAAATGATGTAGGTAATCTAAAATTAATAGCTCTCCTCAGGGCGTACGGAGGTACCGGCGGACACTCCCGAGGCGCGTAAGCTTACGCACGTCGGGGGTGAGAGATGATAGCAAACTACTGTAAAAAAAGGCGGTTAAAGCATGTTGAAAAGAAAAGGTTTTACTGCGATAGAAATACTAGTAGTATTGGTGATCATTGGTACTTTGGCGGCTTTAGCTTGGCCTAATTATATGGCAATTAAAGAAAAGAGCCTGAACCGGGAAGCTCAAGCCAGCTTGGCGCTTATTCGCGCGGCGGAAAAGATTTACAGAATGGAGGGAGGATTTTATTATCCGTATGGGGTCATTACAAACAATGTTGGGCTTATTAACACGAATTTAAGATTAAGCTTGACTGAAAGTGCTAGTGCTAGTTGGACAATTAGCTTAGATGGCAGGAGCACGGGGTCTGCCCAAGCTTTACGTCAAGGCGGTGGCGGCGCCGATGGTAGAGTTTGGAGTATTGATTTTCCGGGAGGCGTGGATCCAACCTGTTCCGGCGGCACATACTGCCCATCACCATAATATGCGCAAGAAAAACGGATTTTCTTTAATAGAAGTCTTAGTGTCTGCGGTTGTTTTTTCTCTGGTCATGCTGGGAATGGTTAGTGTTTTTATTTCCGCTAAGAGGTTTATGTCGCATGCTCGGGAACGCATGGTTAGCGCGGAAATTGGTAAATTTTTTATTGATCCGTTGCAAATGGATGTTAAATTTGAAAATTGGGGTCAAGCGGGTAATATACTTACTTCCGGCGGCAGTGGAGTTCCGCAAAGAATTAATGGTGTGGATTTTTCAGGCACACACGCGGTAACCGCTGTTCCGGACGCTACTCCTCTGGACCCTTATGATAATTTACGCCGGGTAATTACCACAATTAGCTGGACGGAATTAGGCGCCTAAAATCCAAGTGAATAAAAAAATGGGGTTTAACCGGTTTAAATTTTGGGAATTTAATGTTCTTGTAAGCGTTAAATCCGTAACTTTAGTTGAGTTATTAGTTAGTATTATGATTACCGGATTACTGATTTTGGGATTTTATGGTTTTGAATTATTTAGCAATACTCAGGTGATTGATGCGGAAAGAAGGACTAAGGTGCAAAACGACCTAGCTTATTGTTTAGAGCATATGACTAAATATATTCAGCAGGCCAATGGAGATATTGATGATGCATGGATTAGGTATTTTCCCGCGAGCGATCCCACAGGATTTGAGGTGCGGGTGGATTTTAACGGTACCCCTTTAGATTTAACAGATGATCCCTGGGTTAGATATCAACTGCAAGGAGCTGGTGATATTTTGCAAGTAAGTTGTGTTGGTGGTGCTGGTTGTCCGGCGTCGTTTGCGGAGGATCTGGCTGATAAAGTCCTGGGGGGGTTCCAGGAGGATAGTCTTTTACCTGAGCCGCTGCCTGCTAATCCTTCGGGTTTTTATGTGCAAATAGATGCTCAAGGAAACTCGGTAAATATTGGTTTGGTGGGCCGCTATGATAAAACGCGACCTACGAATACCAGTTTTGTAAATCCTCAAGTTGAGGTAAAAACCAGGATCATTTGCAATAGTGCTTCTTCAATTTAATCATTCCTTTTTTAATCAAAA
>JAZDEW010000021.1:0-20222 GCA_043808425.1 Candidatus Omnitrophota bacterium | reverse complement strand
ACCACCGGCCGCGCGATTATCTCATCGGCAACAGTTTCTTGCGCCCAAGCCTCAAAGCTTGGATTAATAGTTATAATTAGCAATAAAAAAATTAATGTATGTTTATCTACTCGGCTCATGATTGTAAGTAAGCTATAGTGTTAAATTTTAAACTAACCACCAAAACCATAGGAGCATCCGCTCCAACCAAACCAGATAAAGTGGAATTAATACCAATCTCGCTCACTAAATAAATATCCTTATGATTTTCAATTTTGCTAATAAAATCACCCAAGGCGTGATAACTGGGCGCGTTCAACGTTATTAAAAACGAGGAATTTAAATAGTCGCCCCGCGCCTCTTCAGCATGAGGCTTTATGGAGATGATCTTAACCAAACTATGTTTTGCAATGCTAGATATTGTATCCATAATCGAAGCCATGTCTTTTTTAACAAACATCCTTTTGTATAATTCTGCTTTTTTTTCCAGGACCGCGATCTCCTCAAGAGCTTTATTCTTCTCTAGCTCATTATTTTGTTGCTGTACTAAGGAACTAATTTGATTATTCGTGGACCTAAAAAGTTGAAAAGCTATGATTATAACTAAAATAATTACTCCGATATTTATGATTTTATTTTTATTTTTATTTTTATCAATTTGATGGTAGCTGGTCATGTTATTTTTTCTCCGAAAAGTTCCTGCAAATAATTTTAAAGATCGCGATATTCATATCTTGCACATTTCTGCGATCGATAGAACCAATAACAATCTCTTTAAAATATCTGGAAAATACGGGGTCGCTTTTCAAATTAGTAATAAAAATATTCACCGACTCGAATTCCTGGTCGCTATCTCCCAGGTAGGCCTGCCCATTAAGCACAAGCTCCAGCGGTACATCCTTACTTTGGCCAAGATCAAAAGATTCCAGCCACATCCCTTTGGGCATGGCTAACGGGATAGTATTAAGCAAGGAGGTAACATACAGCTGATTTTTCACTAAATTATCTATGGCCGCAATCTTTTTCTTGTATTTAGAACTTATGGTAACCAGCTCTTGAAAATTATCCCCGCCCGGAACAGTGCTAATTTTCACGCGTTCATTCTTAATCGCCGCCAACTTCTGCCGCGCGGCTTGCGTGCGCATTAATCCGTAGCCAAAAACAGCCAGACACACCGCCGTTCCTAAAAAAATATACTTTAACTCCACTTTAACACCTTCAAGCAAAGCAAAGGGGTTAACCGTGGCCTTCCGGGCAACTTTAGCACTGGAATTAACCAGGTTTATTTTAATCTTTAAGGGCGCGGACTTAAATAACGCGGCAGCGAAACTCTTAACCAGTATTAAAGAATACAAAGCAGCCTTACCTAAAAGCTTTTGGGTCTCCACAAATTTAAACGGTATCGAAAATTCCGCGAAAAAAGATTTTAGCCCCTGCTGGCTTTCTTGATCAGAAATAACATAAATGTTTTTTACCCCTTTTTCCGGAAACTTGCGATTATAGTAATCCAGGGAAATTCGAATTTCATTTTTTAATTTATCCTGCTTTTGCAAAAGTTCCGACTCAGCAGTCTGTTCAAAGCCTGCCGGTTCTCCCGTAAAACTAAAATCTCGGCTAAACAAAGAAAACCCGTTTTCAAAAACCGTGAAATTCGCTTCATCTTCACTATTTAAATCAAAACAGAGGCTGGCAATTACACCGGCATCACTTGAACCGGAAAGTTTCAAAAAACGTAAAACACTAAAAGCTGAATACTCCAAAGCGTTAATCTTAAGATTGAGCTGCTTAGCAAAAGAAATATAGCCAGCCAAAATTTCCTTTTTTATTCCGACAAAAAGAACCAGGCTTGTTTTATTCTTCTTATTAAAGGAAACCTGAAAATCATAATCCAGATCCTCCAGCTTAAAAGGTATATATTTCTTTGCCTCGAAATTAATCGCACCCCTTAATTCATTCTGCGGAAGCAAGGGAATCTCAAAGGTGCGAATAACTAAATCCTGCCCGGAAATACAGAAAGTGACATCCTCCGCGTTAATACGATAACTGCGAAAAGCGTCTTTAAGCAAAGCCATTATTTTTACATCCGTGGGGACCTTCTCTTCTAATTCGGACATTTCCAGCTTAGGATGCGGTAAGCGGATATTATTCAAAATCTTATTACCGCTGGTTTCCACCAGATTGATATCCTTGGTCCCAAAATATATGCCTAAAGAATTCATAAATTATCTCCCTCAAGCCGGCGTAGTCGAATCACGCTTCTTGCTCTTTAACCAATTATCAATATCCTTACGGTCAAACCTCCAGACCCCTCCCACCTTAATCCCGGAAATCTTACGCTGATTAAGCCAGTTGTAGATAGTCTGCTTCTTTAATTTTAAGTATTCCGCCAATTCGTCGATATCGATTAATCTTGACATAAGTGTTACTTTCTTTCATATTAACTACTCTGGTGTTAATTAAAACATAACACTGTCATTTTGTCAAGTGTTTTTTTATGAACTGCTATGTTTTATTACTCAAACTTACTTCTATATGTTTTTCCGTCGAGAGAACAATTTACCTACCATACTGTTTACTATAATAGACTTACCTAACTTTAACAAGGGGACAGTTCTATTTTTTCAAGCTTAAAAATAGAACTGTCCCCTTGTTAAATGGATTTATTACGGTGTGTAGGTATAAATGGCTGTTGCGCTTACTTTCTGAGTACCGGGAACAACCCCTGAATCAGGAGCATAGACAGTAATATCAACTCGTGAAACTGAAGCAGGCAGCCCTGATTCAATAATGTCGCAACCGGAACCTGAACTTTTCATTTGCCGAGTATAAGGGAAAGGGCCGGCAGGAGGCCAACACACAGCATCATCATTTCTGCGCAGCTTATCCAACGCATAAACCATCCCCGACTTAGCGGCATACTGGGCTTGAATCCTGCTTACCTGATGGTGAGTTAAACGTGTATGGCTAGTGGCGATTCCAAGAATAGTCGCGCTTAAAATCGAAACGAGCAAAATTACCCCGATAACCATAAAAAGCGCCACGCCTCTTTCATCGCGGCTAAGCATCTTTTCTTAAATAAATTCGGTAGTCATTATTAACTTGGACCAAAACAACGTGGCCTTCCCGGGCCAACCAGCCTAAGCTCATCAAGATATTCTCCGGAGTGCGGTCAATGCCTTTAATTAAATCCTGCAATCCTACTTCTCCTTTTTGATCCAAGAAATGCCAAATTTCACCCGCGATTATACCGATCTCAATAATCATCGCCTACCTCCATTTCTTTATTCTATAAACATTCATGAATAAGTCAACTAGTTTTTTTAAGCACCCATAAAAATTTAGCGAAATCCCGCGGGGCGCGCCCAATTTTATTTGTTAATTTGGCGCGATTACGAAACGGGATCTCTCCCTATTTTATTTATCTCTGAACCGGCCGTACCTTTATATTCTCACTAATTCCGTCAATTCTCTCCTGAACAAACCCCGCCTCCGGCGCAGATGGAGCCTCCTGAATAATCCGTTTATAAATCCTTAACGCTGCTTCAAAATCTTCTTTATCTTCATAAAGCTTGGCTACGCGTAAAAGAGAGCGCGCAAATAATCGCGGAATATAAAACAGCTTCCGGCTGCCCGCTTCCTGCCCCGCGGTATCAGGCCCTTTATAAAGCGTAGTCCGCGTATAAAAATCCGCCGCCAAAAGATACTGTTGAATTGCCGCCTGCGGCTCCGAATTAGCTTCCAGCGCTTCCGCTAAACCAAACCGAATATCCGCCATCCGCGCCGGAGCAACTACCCCCAGGCTCTTATAATAGAATGCTTTTGCCTCTTCATAATTTCCTGCTCGATAATAAGCCTGGGCAACCCGGGGAAAAAGCAACTTGCTTAAACCCGGAGTCTCTTTTATTATCTGATTATACTGCTCCAATGCCTTTTCCGGATTTCCTTCTCGATTATAAATATCCGCTAAATCCACTGCTGCTTGAGCTCTTAAGTCCGCCTTACCAAATTTAATGGCCAGGCTAAAATTATTCACTGCTTGCTCAAATTTATTTTCATCGCTAAAAATTAAACCCAGGGCATAGTACGCGTCTGCAATTAACGGGCTATCCGAAAAATCTTTTAGCAAAGAATCAAAATACCGGCGCGCAAGATTTAAATCTTTAATCCGATAATAATACTGGCCCAGCCACCACATAATATTCGAAGCAAATTTAGAGTTAGGATATTTAGTCCGCAAAATTTTAAATCGGCTGACTGCTTCATCTTCTTGGCCTAATTTATAATAACAATCCGCGATCTCATATTCAATTTTTTGCCGCAATTCTATATCTAAAGGGTCCAGCCTAAAGGTATTCTTAAAAACACCAAGCGCTTCATTAAATTTACCTAAGTTAACAAACGATGCCCCCAGCAAATATAAAGCTTGGGCGCGCGACAAGCTATCCTTAAATTCACTCTGAAACCTTATAAAGACTTCACAACTCTTAGTATAGTCCGCCTGCTGAAAATATGCCGATCCTAAAGCATAAAGAGCATCCGGCAGCAACTTAGATTGTGGATATTTTTTTAACATCAATTCAAAAGATTCAACCGCGGTATCATAATCTGATCTTTTTAACTGCGCGGAAGCCAGCTGATATTGCGCGTAGTCAAGATCAGATGAATCCGGATATAGTTTTATAATTTTCGCGTAAATTTCTTCCGCCTTTACAAGTTCATCCGCCTCCGCGTAGGCCTGGCCTATTTGAAAAAGCAAATTAGCCTTTGAAGCCTGTCGGCCATCTTTTTCGGCAAAACTATTAAAAACATCCAGGCTAGAATTAATCTGCCCCTGTTTAAGATAAGCTAATCCTAAATTATAGCGTAATTTATCCATTAATTCGGAGGGCACCCCGGCTTGACCAATTTTATCCAAGCCTTCCTTATAGACATTGGCTGCCTGAGAGTATTCGGCTAAATTATAATGAGCATCAGCTTTACCTAGATAAGCCTGAAACAATATCAAAGGGTCAGTACTTAGGCCAATAAGCTGCTCGTATAGCTTCTTGGCCTCATAAATCCGGTTAGTCACAGACATCAACACCGCCTGGCCCAATAAAAGAACATCCAGGCTTTTTTTATCCAGAGCGCTTGATTCTAAACCCGCGAATACCTCCGCGGCCTCTTTGTATTTTTTAAGTTTAAGATAAGACCAGCCTAAGCCCAATTTGGCTAGTGCCTTAACTTTTGCTTCCTTAAAAGCCTGCACTGACATAAGATAATTTTCAACCGCTTGGTCAAGATTATCCAGATAATATTCCGACTCCGCTAAATAAAAATATAAATAGGGCAAACGTATTAGATCACGGCTATAAAGCGCGAAGACGGGCTTAATCCTGGTTTTTAATTCAGAATAATTTTTAAGATTGTATAAACACTCAATTAATTTAAAAGCCGCGTCCTTACTTTGAGGCTCTTGCGGAAATTTTTCCATCAAATTTTTAAAGGCTTGCATAGCCTGGCTAAATTTGCCTAGCTGAGAAAATGACCAACCTAAAGAATAATACGCTGCCGGAACAAATGATGACTGGGGAAAACTATCAATTAGCTGCTGATACAATAGCGCTGCTTTTTGAAAATTATTACCTTTGAAATGCACCTCTGCCATCCAGAAATAAATGGCATCTTTAAAATTAGAAGCCGGCAGGCTACTCCCCAAAGCTTCAAAAATATTTAACGCCTCCAGGTAGCGCCCCTGATAAAAATAACACTGGCCGCTCAGCAGAGTTGCCTGCGTGGCGCTAGCTGAACCTTTATAATTTTTTTGAAACTTCTCCAGCATCCCTAAACTAACTTCATAAAACCCATCCTCATATGCTTTCTTAGCCATAAAAAGCAGCTCGGTTTCCTTAGAATCTTCAAAAGCAAAACTAATAGATATTAAAGATAAAATCCCGATAATTATACCCACAATTACTTTTCTCATTTTTTTTCTAATACTTCTTTAAGAAATTCAGCGGTATAAGATCCCTTAATTTTGATTAACTCTTCCGGGCTGCCGGCAGCCACAACTTCCCCGCCTCGATCTCCCCCCTCCGGCCCGAGATCAATAATATAATCCGCGCATTTAATTACTTCTAAATTATGCTCCACCACGACCACGGTATTCTTCCGGTCAACCAGCCTTTGGAGCACCGCTATAAGCTTGGCCACATCCGCGAAATGCAGCCCGGTAGTCGGTTCATCTAAAAGATACAGCGTCCGGCCGCTTGAACGTTTACATAATTCTGACGAAAGCTTGACTCTTTGCGCCTCTCCACCGGAAAGAGTAGTCGCGCTCTGTCCAAGCTGAAGATAACCTAAACCGACATCAAATAAATACCCCAGAGTATTTTTTATCTTAGGTATATTGTCAAAAAGTTCACCCGCCTCTTCTACCGTCAGGCTCAAAACATCCGCGATGGATTTACCTTTATATTTTACCTCTAAAGTCGCCTGATTAAACCTTTGGCCTTTACACAAATCGCATTTTACATAAACATCCGGAAGAAAATGCATTTCAATCTTTTTTATTCCATCGCCTCCACAAGCTTCACAACGCCCTCCCTTAACATTAAATGAAAATCTCCCCGGCCGATAACCCCGCAGGCGCGCTTCCGGAAGCTGAGTAAAAATGTCCCTGATTTGGCCAAATACCTTACTGTAAGTAGCCGGGTTAGAACGCGGAGTCCGGCCAATCGGAGACTGATCAACCACAATCACCTGGTCAATCTCCTGCGTGCCGCTGATAGATTTAAAAACGCCGGGTTTTTCTTTTGACCGATAAATCTTCTGGGCTAAAGCCGGATAAAGAATATCGCTAATCAATGTAGATTTGCCTGATCCGGATACTCCGGTAACGCAAATAAACGTACCCAAAGGAAAACATAAATCAATATTTTTAAGATTATGTTCACTCGCCCCTTGAATTTGGATATATTTATTCATCCGCCAGTTACGCCTGGCCACCGGGGGCTGTATCAGTATATCTTTACGTAAATATTTTGCCGTTAGGGAATCTTGATTTTTTAAAAGTTCCTTCTTGCTTCCGGAAAAAATAATTTCTCCGCCATGCCTGCCGGCTCCCGGCCCCAGGTCTACAATATGATCCGCGGCCAAGATAGTAGAGGCGTCATGCTCCACCACCACCAGGGTATTGCCCAGATCCCGTAACGCCTTTAAGGTCGCCAACAGCTTTTCATTATCCCTCTGGTGCAAGCCAATGCTGGGTTCATCTAAGCAATATAAAACCCCCACCAGGCCAGAGCCCACCTGAGTAGCCAGGCGAATCCGCTGCGCCTCTCCGCCGGATAAAGTGGCACTTTTACGGCCTAAGGCCAAATAATCTAAGCCCACATCTACGCAAAATTTTAATTTTTGAATTATTTCCTTCAGCGCCTGGTCACTGAGTAATTTTTCTTTCTCAGTTAACGCCAGTTCCGAAAAAAAGCTCAAACTTTCTTTTATCGATAAACTGGTAATTTGCCAAATATTTTTTTGATTAATTTTTACCGCCAGGCTCTCCTGCTTGAGCCTGGCCCCTTTACAGGCCGGACAGGATAAAGTAGACATAAACCTGCTAATCTCTTCTTTTAAATAGTCGCTATCAGTCTGATGAAATAATCTTTCTAAATGCGGGATAACCCCTTCAAAGGGCTTATTGCCAACTATCTCTTTGGTTCCATAAAAGATTGCCTTTTGCACATGCTTGGACAATTTTTTAAAGGGAGTATCCAAATCAAACTTTAAAAGATAACTTAGCTCTCGAATAAGCCAGCGATAATAAAGAATATAGCCCCTCCCACCGCGTTTCCAGGGAACAAGGGCTCCGCCATTAATGCTTTTGGCTTTATCTGGAATAATTAAATCCTGGTCGAATTCAAGCTTAGTGCCTAAACCATTACATTCCGGACAGGCCCCATAAGGAGAATTAAAGGAAAAATTGCGCGGCTGGATTTCCGCGTAGCTTATACCGCAATTTGAACAAGCATATTGTTCACTAAAAGTTAAATCTTTAGCTGCTAAACTAATTATAATTGTGCCCGCGCCGGCCTTAAGCGCCGTTTCGACAGAATCCGTCAGCCGCTTAAGCGCCTGCGGCTTAATCGTCAGGCGGTCAACCACTACCTCAATATTGTGAATTTTATATTTAGCTAATTTTATATTCGCGGGGAGCTCATAAATCCTTCCATTCACTCTGGCGCGCACAAATCCGGATTTCTGTATCTGCAGAAAAATATCCCGATGGCGGCCTTTTTTTCCCTGAATCAAAGGAGCCAATATTTGTATATCATTATTATCATGCAAACGCATAATTGTTTGAACTATTTCTTGAGCGCTCTGACTTTGAATAGGTTGCCCGCATTTATAACAATAAACTTTACCAATTCTGGCAAATAATAGCCTTAAATAATCATAAATTTCAGTTTGCGTGGCCACCGTTGAACGGGGATTTCCTCCGGCACAGCGCTGTTGAATAGCGATTGCCGGCGACAGCCCGGATATAAAATCTACATCCGGTTTCTGCAGCTGCTCTAAAAACTGCCGGGCATAGCTAGAAAGGCTTTCCACAAATCTACGTTGGCCTTCAGCATAAATCGTATCAAACGCTAAGCTGGACTTGCCTGACCCGGATAAGCCGGTCACCACAATTAATTTATTGCGCGGCAGAACCAAATTAATATTTTTAAGATTATGCTCCCGGGCTCCCCGAATAACAATATTTTCGTTTTTCATTTAAATAAAGCCTGCTTATAATTTATAAAAAACGAGGACGATTCTGTTTTTCGGATCAAAAAAAAGAACCGTCCCCCTTTTATTAACTTACTTCTTTTTTTTCTTGCCGCCTCTTTTCATCTTGGCGCAAGAAACATCACCTTTTTTGTCCAAGAAATAAAGGTATCCGACTTTTCTCTTGATGCCGCATTTGACCACCTTCTTCGGGCTGCCTCCCTTTTTGGCGCCTCTTGCCATCTTAGCGCAAGAAACATCACCCTGCTTGTCGATATAATAGAGATAACCTTTTTCTCTTTTAATGCCTAACTTTTCTACTCTTTCTGCCATTTTTATACTCACCCCCTTTCATTTTACGATTTAAACACATTCCTTAAACTCGAAACTCTAAACACGAAACTCTAAACAAACCCGAAACTATAAACTCGAAACGTAAAGCATTGTTTTAAAATTTCAAGTTTCGGATTTAGTGTTTGTTTAGTGTTTAGGATTTCGAGTTTAGGGTTTGTCATTAACTTCATGTTCCCATCTTCACCGGCTGTAAAATTTGCTTTAAAGTCGCAATTGCCGAGAGCACCGCTAGATAAGAAGTCTTGGGATTCCGCGGATGCAAGACATTCTCGGTGCGCGTGAAAATCTTAGCGGCCTTAGATTCAATTAAAATTTCATGGATATTTTTCCGAACACTAGGGCTGGCAACTATACGCACTTTTGTTTTCCGCATGCCAATACCCGCTAACCCTAAAACCGCGGCAACATTAATATTCTGCGGAAAATATTTTACGGCTTGCGCGGCGCTGCCTGAAAATAAGATTTTTTCTTTTTTTAACCCTGCCAGTTTAAAATTTTTCTCAACATAGTCTACTCCGCTAAATGCCTTAGGATGTTTACGTGTAGTTAAAACCACTTTTTGCACCCCTCCAATATTTGCCGCTTTTAAAGCATCAATTCCAGAAACTGCTCCGCTGGGAAAATAAACCTGAGCATTTTTTTTACCCGCCAAAACAAACAATTCCTCTATATGGCCCACCATTCCACCCACGCTCATCACCATCACCTTGCAACCACCAGATAAAGATTCACGCGCAATCTCCCAAGCAGCCTTACCTGAAGACGCCTCAATAACCAAATTTGACTTTTTAATTAAACTATTCAGATTACGCACGCACAACTTTGAGCTTTTGGTTATTTTTTTAGAAAGCTGCAAGCTTTTTTCCGGTTGAATATCAAAAAGAGCGCTTAAAATAGCGCTTTCGCGGAAGTTTAAAGCAATCTCTTTGGCCAACGAACTACCAATCGCCCCGCATCCGGCGATTCCGATTTTTAATTTTTTCATTTAATCAATCCCTTCTTTATTAATCGGTATTGTCAAAAGTTTTTGCTTAGTTTTTCTATAACTCTTTTGCTATCAAGTCTTATGTTAAAAAATCCCTTCTCCCCTAAAATGAACACTTTATTCACGACTTAAAAGCTTTTTAATGTATCAACGCCGTAGACCTCCGGGGTCTACATTAAATGTAGACCCCGGAGGTCTAATCGGTCATAGAACTTTTGACACTATCAATTAATCTATTGTTCTTACGCACAACCACATTATCAATTAATCTTACTTTATTAATACGCACCGCCAAAGCAACTAAAATCCCTTTGCTAGTTTTATTTACCGGATTTAAATTATGCAAATCTACAATAGAAATATAATCGATGCCGAAAGGGCCTTTTTCCCGAATCATTTTTTTCATGCGCAAGATGATTCCCTGATAATCGCTGCTACCCCCTCTAATTAATGCTTTGGCTTTATTTAAGGCTTCCCGGAGGACACCGGCCAAGGCGGCATCTTCTTTACTTAAATATAAATTTCTTGAGCTCATCGCTAAACCGCTCTTTTCCCGTACCGTCGGCATGACTTTTATTTTAACGAAAAAATTTAAATCACTAATCATTTTCTTAATGATTGCCACCTGCTGCGCGTCTTTTTGCCCGAAATAAATCACATGCGGCACGACAATATTAAGAAGCTTGGCCACCACTGTAGCCACCCCGCGAAAATGCCCCGGACGGGCTGCTCCACAAAGAATATCCCCTATTTTTTCCACCCGCACAAAAGTGGCAAAGCCGTGCGGATACATATTTTTTTTATCCGGTAAAAAAACTAAATCTACTTTGGCTTTACGGCAAAGCAAGAGGTCATTTTTCAGCGGCCGGGGATATTTGCTCAAATCTTCCTGGGGGCCAAATTGCGCGGGATTAACAAAGATACTCACCACCAGGAAATCATTTTCTTTTTGGGCCTGCTTAATTAAGCTTAGGTGTCCCGAATGCAACGCACCCATCGTCGGCACAAAACCAATACTCTTGCCTTGAGCCCTCAGCTCCATAAGTAACTTATTTATTTTTTTCAAACTACTAATTACTCTCATAAAACCTCAGCTAACGGCTTGATTACAAAATTCCGGCTAAACATGCGCGGATGCGGAATAATCAAGTTCTTCTGACAAATAGATCTATCACCGTAAAGCAATATATCCAAATCTATAACCCGGGGGCCAAAACGCACGGTAGGAATCCGGCCTAATTTATTTTCAATTTTTTTTAATTTTTTTAATAAACCGACAGGAGAAAAATTAGTTTTAATTTTTAATACCGCATTTATAAAATTCGGCTGTCCCTCCGGGCCGCCGCAAGGCAAAGAATTAAAAAATCTTGATATCTTGATTACTTTGGTGTCTTTCAAGGCCCCAATCAATTTAGCTGCCAATTTTATGTTCTTTCCGCGCTGGCCCAGATTTGAGCCCACGCCAAGATAACAAATAACCATTAGGAGATTTTTTTTATACGTTCCAGGGCCTCTTTTATCCTGGAGCCGAAAACAGTTAAAGCCATACGAATATAACCTTGGCCGTGTTCGCCAAATCCGACCCCGGGGGTAGCCACAATATCAGCCTTTTTTAAAAGGCGCGCCGCAAAACTTATCGCCCCTGCCTTAGGAGGAATTTTTATCCAAACATAAAATGTTGCTTTAGGTTTTATGGCCTTCCAACCTAAACCATTAAGCCCATCAACAAGCATATCCCGCCTTTGCTGGTAAAGCGCGCACATGTTTTTTAAATAATCCTGCTCGCCCCGCAAAGCAGCCACTCCCGCTAATTGAATTGCCGAAAAAATTCCAGAATCAATATTGCTTTTTACCTTGGCCAAAGCGGCCACCAATCGCGCCTTACCACAGGCCCAGCCGATACGCCAGCCGGTCATATTATAAGTTTTGGATAAGGAATGAAACTCAATAACTACCTCTCTTGCTCCGTCAAATTCCAAAAGGCTGCGCGGTTTATATCCATCATAGGCAATCTCAGAATAAGCCAAATCTGAAACAATGATAATCTTGTTTTTAGCCGCGAATTCAATAAGCTCAGTATAGAAATCATCGCTGGCGCAAGCAGCGGTAGGATTATTTGGATAGTTAATAAATATAATCTTGGCTTTTTTACGCGCCGATAACGGAATTTTTTTAAAATCCGGCAGAAAAGAATTTGACGCCAATAATGGCATCAGATAGGGCTTACCTCCGGCCAATATCGTCCCCCCTTTATAAGGAGGATAGCAGGGGTCGGGAACCAGAGAAAGATCACCGGGATTTAAAAACGCTAACGGAAAATGCGCTATCCCTTCTTTGGAGCCGATTAACGGCAAAACTTCAGTTTCGGAATTTAAATTAACATTAAATCTACGCTTATACCAATCTCCGATGGCAGTACGTAATACCGGCATCCCCTGGTCTAAAGCATAACGGTGATTAGCCGGATCCAGCGCTGCCTGGCTCAAAGCATCAATAATAAATTTAGGCGTAGGCTGATCCGGATCTCCAATCCCTAAATCAATAATATCCCTACCTTCAGCGCGCGCCTGGCGCTTAGCCTTATCAATTTCTAAAAATAAATAAGGCGGAAGTGAATTTAATTTCTTTGAAAATTTGAACATATGTTTGACTCCTGGTTAGCTGTTAGCTCATAGCTGATAGCTCATTGTAAAAGCTACCTATGAGCTATGACCTATGAGCTATGACCTATCCAATACATCCTGCATGGAATAAAGCCCTGCCGGTTTTCCAAAGATCCATTTAACGGCTTTTAAAGCTCCCACCACAAACAAATCACGCGAATGTGCCTGATGCTTAATCTGAATCCGCTCGGAATTCCCGCAGAAAACTATCTCATGGTCTCCAAAGATATCTCCCAGGCGAATCGAATGCATCGGAACATCTTTTTTAGTAACCTGACTGATAACTTCAGCTAGTTTCTTGGCCGTTCCGCTTGGCGCATCTTTCTTAGCTTTATGGTGCGCCTCAACAATCTCCACGCTATAATCCGGCCCCAATTTTTTCGCCATCTCCGGCAGTATGGAAAATAAAACATTTACCCCTATAGACATGTTCGGAGAAAAAACTACCGGAACGATTTTAGCAATCTCCTCTACTTTGTTTTTTTGCGCGTCCGTTAAGCCCGTAGTCCCCAACACATAAGCTTTCTTATATTTAGCCACATAGTCCAGATGCGTATCTACCGCTTCCGCTAAAGTAAAATCCACTAATACATCGACCAAAAACAAACCGTCTAAATTAGATGAAACTTTTATTTTACCCAGATCCTTGCCAATCAAAGGCGTGCCTTTCTTTTCCAGGGCCAACGCTACTTCTAAATCCCTATCCAACCCGGCAAACTCATAAATGCGCCTGCCCATTTTCCCGCAAGAACCGGCAATGCCTAGTTTAATCATAACTCCTCCACAATATATCTGTGTAATGTTTAATGTGTAATGTGTAATGGAAAACCTTTACTTTTGCATTACACATAATTACGTTACACTCACGTTACACATTACACTTTACACATTACACAATTGATATTTCTATAATAATCCATAATCTTTTAAGGCAACTTTAAGTTTTTCAAGATTACCGTCCGACATGCCGCACATCGGCAGCCGTAATCCAGCTTCACACATCCCCAATAAACCCATCGCGGTTTTAATCGGAATAGGATTAGTCTCCAGAAATACCGCTTTGATTAAAGGCAGTAACTTATAGTGCAATTCTTGAGCCTTTTTAAAATCACCTTTTACAAAAGCTGAAACTAAGCTAGCCACATCCGCCGGCACAATATTGGCCACTACGGAAATTATTCCAGCGCCCCCGATGCTTAATACCGGTAAAATCAAACCATCATCTCCGGAAATTAAATCAAATTCTTTCGGGCAAAGCTGCTTGATACGCGACATCTGATCCAGGCTTCCGGAAGCCTCTTTCACGGCGACGATATTCTTGCAATCTTGGGTTAATCTGGCTATGGTCTCCGGCTCGATATTTACGCCTGTGCGGCTGGCAATATTATAAAGGATGATCGGAATCTTCACAGACTGAGCAATAGCTTTAAAATGCTCATATAAACCCCTCTGCGTAGGCCGATTGTAGTACGGACTGACCTGCAAAGAAGCATCCGCGCCTGCCTTGGCCGCCTGCTGTGTAAGCATAATCGCTTCCTGCGTTGAGTTTGAGCCTGTTCCGGCAATTACCGGAACTCTTTTTTTTACCTGCTCGAGAGTAATCCGGATTACCGCCTCGTGCTCCTCAAAATTCAAAGTCGCGGATTCTCCGGTTGTCCCACAAGGCACAATACCGCTTGAGCCGCTGTTAATCTGAAAATCAATTAATTCCCGTAATCTTTTTTCATCAATTAATAAATTCCCGTCCCGGTTTGGAGCGGAAAAAGGCGTAACAATGGCCACAATCGAGCCCTTAAACATAATACTCTCCTTTGTAAGCTATCCTGGCGCTGCCTTCTAACCAAACCTTTCTAAATTCTCCGTCATGCTTCTGAAAATAAACTTTTAAAATCTCGCCACTTTGCGTTTGGACCTTAATTAAATTGTCTAAATTATTTTTTAAAGCAAAAATCAAAGCCGCGGCCGCGCTTCCCGTGCCACAGGCTAAAGTCTCAGCCTCCACCCCTCTTTCATATGTGCGAATACGGATAAGATTTTCTGCTTTTTCTTCCACAAAATTAACATTTGTCCCCCGCGGCGCAAACGCCTCATGGCTTCTTATGCGATAACCAATCCGCCCAA
The DNA here is from genome assembly GCA_043808425.1 of Candidatus Omnitrophota bacterium. Taxonomy (GTDB): domain Bacteria; phylum Omnitrophota; class Gorgyraeia; order Gygaellales; family Profunditerraquicolaceae; genus UBA6249. The sequence goes on along the minus strand of JAZDEW010000021.1, from coordinate 5,372 downwards.
CATCAATCCCCTCAACCCCATTTACAAAAACTACGACATGCGGAACACCAGTATGAATAAAATTTACCTTAAGCAACCTGCCATTTACCATTAAGGGGATGTCTAGCTTTATGTCTTGGGGAGCGGTAAGCTGAATACTTACTTGAGCTGCGCAAACTTCAGAGTGGATAATCCCGGCAGCAGTACGTATTCTAGCTTTTGCCCTGCCGTTAAAAAAAGCCGCGCAGCGCGCTCCGTTTCCGCACATCTGGGCTTCTGAGCCATCGGCATTAAAAATACGCATACTTAAATCCGCATTTTTACATTTATCCAGCAAAAGTAAGCCATCCGCGCCAATTCCAAATTTTCGATCGCACAATAATTTAGCTAATTTAGGTAAATTCCCGGATGGTTTTCCGGTAACCACGATAAAATCATTGCCCGAACCAACCATTTTAGTAAATTTAAGTTTTTTCATATTTTTAGATTGCTGCGTCACTTCGTGACCCGCAATGACGATAGCTTAAATTATTTCGTTCCGTATAAGGTCGGCGCAAGTTTCCCTCTTCCTAATCACTAACGCTTTATCTTTAACCACCAATATCTCGGCGGCTCGCGGGCGCGAATTATAGTTACTGGACATACTAAACCCATACGCGCCGGCGCTCATTACCGCCAGATAATCACCTTCTTTAACTTTGGCAACTAGGCGTTGTTTGGCGAAAAAATCACCACTTTCACATATCGGGCCCACCACATCGGCATTTTCGGTTTTTGTAATTTTAGCCAAGGGCCAAATATTATGATAAGCGGAATATAGCGCGGGGCGAATTAAATCATTCATCCCGCCATCAACAATAATAAATTTCTTTTTCAGCGTATATTTAATGTAAAGAACTTTTACCACCAGAATCCCGGCATTACCCACAATAAATCTACCCGGCTCCATAATTATTTTAAGCCCGGTTTTTTTCAAAAGCGGTATAATTTCATTAGCGTAAATCTGGGCGGTCTGAGGAGCCTCATGATCATAAATAATTCCCAGCCCTCCTCCAATATTTAAATATTCCAACAGGATACCTTGACTTTTTAAACGCTGGATAAAATTTGAAACCTTTTTTATCGCCTCCACAAACGGCGCGCTTTGAGTAATCTGCGAACCGATATGAATATGCAGGCCGCAAATATTTAGATTCCTGAATTTCGCCCGCAGCAACAAAATCTTATAAGCGCTATCCAGGTCAATCCCAAATTTATTAGTAATCTTACCGGTAGAGATGTATTTATGTGTTTTGGCCTCCACATCCGGATTAATCCGGATGGCGACGCGCGTAATTTTTTTTAGACCCTGAGCAATCCGGTTAATATTTATTAACTCCGCTTCCGACTCAACATTAAAAAACAATATGCCGCGGGCAATCGCCGCGGAGATTTCTTGATCAGTTTTACCAACTGAAGCATAGACTATTCTTCGCGCGGGGCAGGCAGCTTTTTGGGCGCGAAATAACTCGCCGCCAGAAACGATATCTAACCCGGCACCTTTGGCAATTAAGGCTTTTAAGATTGAAAGATTAGAATTTGCTTTTACCGAATAACAAATAAGCGGATTAATCACAGAAAACGCGGATTTTAACTTTAAGTAGTGATCAATAAGCGTATGGTAACTATAGACATAAAGCGGGGTGCCAAATTTCTTCGCTAAATCTTCTATTTTTATATTCTCGCAATAGAGTTTATTTTTTTTATATTTAAAATCGTGCATTTATTTATAGTTGTTTACTCCACTTGTCTAGCTGCTTAGCTACTAGCTTAGGATTTGTGCTCCCGTAAGATGATTTCAAAGCCACAGAAGCCAAAGCATTCAGGATATTTCTCATATCCGGAGTTAACTTGTCCGAATACTTTTTTAACTGGGCATCGGATAGGCTAGATATTTTTTTACCCTTATCCAGGCAATCAATTACCATCTTGCCTACAATATCATGCGCCTTCCGATAAGATATGCCTTTCTTAATCAAATACTCTACAATATCCACTGAAAATAAGGACTCATCCTTAACCTTACTGGCGAGGGCCTCTTTTTCAATTACAATATTTCCAAAAAGTACCATAAAAATCTCTAAAATATCCTTAATCGTATCCACGGCATCAAAAAGCGGAGGCTTATCCAACTGCAAGTCCCGATTATAGGATGACGGCAGCCCCTTCATAAGAATCATCACGCTGGATAGATCCCCATGAATTTTACCCACTGATCCCCGGATCAATTCCAGAATATCAGGATTCTTTTTATGCGGCATAATGCTTGAGCCGGTGCAGAAAGAAAAATCAATATCAATGAAATTGAATTCATTTGTACTCCAGAGAATTAAATCTTCGGCAATCCGCGACAAATGCACGGAAAGTATGCAGATTCCCGCCAACACTTCCAGAATAAAATCCCGGTCACTCACGCTGTCAATACTGTTAGCCGTCAGAGTGGCGAAACCCAATTCTTTCCTGACAAACTCCCGATCAATGGGCAAACCCGTGCCAGAAAATGCGCCAGACCCCAAAGGCATGGCATCAATTCGTTTTTTAGCATCCCGCAGGCGGTTTTTATCCCTTTCTAAACCCTCAATATAACTTAACAGGTGATGGCTCATCAACACCGGCTGAGCAAGCTGTAGATGCGTATAGCCGGGGATAATTACCCGCGCGCTGGATTTAGCAAATCTCAATATAGATTTTTGCAGCTGAATTATATTTTCCACTAACTCATCAATTTCGTTTTTTAAATACATCCTGATATCCAGGGCCACTTGATCATTACGTGAACGCGCCGTATGCAATTTAAAAGCCGGTTCTCCAATTTTCTTAACTAATAATTCCTGAATATTTGAATGAACGTCTTCGGCATTAGGATCAAATTTAAACTTACCGCTTTGCACATCCTTAAGTATCATGCCTAAACCCTTAACAATCGCTTGCGCGTCTTTTTGCCGGATAATCTTCTGTTTACCCAACATCTTAGCATGCGCGATACTGCCCAAAATATCATATTTCGCCAATCTTTGATCAAAAGCTATCGATGAAGTAAACTTATCGGTCAACGCATTTGTTTTTTTGCCAAATCTCGTTCCCCAAAGTTTCTTAGACATTTTTCTCCTATAAATACAGCAAATTATTGATTAAGCGGGTGGCTTGGGTGTTTTCGACGCGCCTGCCTGCCGGCAGGCAGGCGTCAGCGCTAGAAAATACCCAAGACAGGACCCGCTTAATCTAGTTATCTTTTATACGGCATGCCCCACAACTTAATAAACCCTTCCGCCAGTTTCTGGTCAAATTTATCTTCTTTACCATAAGTACTTAATTCTTTTTTATAAAGAGAGTGGCTGGATTTTCTGCCCACGGCAACGCAAGTACCTTTAGATAATCTTAATTTAATCGTGCCGCTGACTAATTTTTGAGTTTTATTCACAAAACCATCCAGGGCATCTTTCAAAGCGGAAAACCACAAACCATAATAAACCAGTTCCGCGTACTTAAGGCTGATAATTTCCTTAAAATGCGCCAACTCCCGGTCTAAAACCAGGGCTTCTAATTCTTTATGCGCGGTATAGAGAATAGTCGCGGCCGGGGCCTCATAAATTTCCCGGGACTTAATCCCCACCAGCCTATTCTCGACCATATCACTTCTGCCTACTCCAAACTGTCCGCCTACTTCATTAAGCTGATTGATTAAATTTTTAATTTTAAATATTTTACCGTCCATTTTAACCGGTACGCCTCGGTTAAAAGTTATTTCAATATACCGCGGATAGCTCGCAGACTGTGTTAAGCTCCTGGTAATCATATAGGCATCTTCCGGCGGCTCCTGCTCTAAATTTTCCAAAACACCCGCCTCAATACTTATCCCCCAAATATTGCGATCAATACTGTAAGGCTTCTTCTTGGTGACATCAATGGGAATATTATATTTTAACGCGTATTCAATCTCTTCATCCCGCGATTTAAATTCCCACTCCCTCACCGGAGCAATAATCTCTAATCTCGGATCAAGTATACCTACGGCCACCTCCAGCCTTACCTGGTCATTACCTTTACCCGTGCAGCCGTGCGCGACCGCAGCAGCTTTTTCTTTATGCGCAATCTGCACTAGATACTTAGCAATTAATGGCCGGCCTAATGCCGTAGCCAAAAGATATTTACCCTCATAAACCGCGTTAGCCTTTAAAGCGGGTAGAATAAAATCATGAATAAATTCTTCCTGGAGGTCACGAATGTAGACCTTAGAAGCGCCTGCCGCCAAAGCACGCTTTTCAATGGCCTCAAAGTTCTCACCCTGACCCAACCCCTGGCCAAGATCCGCCACAAAACAAATTACTTCATAGCCCTTTTCTTTAAGCCAGCGCACAATACAAGAAGTATCTAAACCACCTGAATATGCCAATACTACCTTTTTCATCTATGCTCCTTACTCTCAATTTTAGCGGGTCCTGTCTTGGGTATTTTCTAGCGCTGACGCCTGCCTGCCGGCAGGCAGGCGCGTCGAAAACACCCAAGCCACCCGCTAAAACTAACCCTTAAGTAATTTTATCAAAATCGCCTTTTGAATGTGCATTCTATTCTCAGCTTGATCAAAAACAATGGAACTCTTACTGTCCATAACTTCATCCGTTATCTCTTCACCTCTGTGCGCCGGTAAACAGTGCATAACCAAAACACCCGGCGCTGCATTAGCTAAAAGTCTAGCATTAATCTGAAAATCTTTAAAGATAATTTTTCTTTTGCTAATTTCTTTCTCCTGCCCCATACTCGCCCAGACATCCGTATAAACAACCTGGGCACCATTAACCGCGCTCAGAGGATCTTGGGTAATCGTTATCCGGCTAAGCGTCTCTTTGGCAATCTTTTTTGATTGCTCGATTACTTCCGAGTTGGGAGCATATCCAGCGGGAGCAGCTATGACAATATTCATACCGGTTTTGGCGGCCGCAAAAAGCAAAGAGTTGCAAACATTATTTCCGTCACCAACATAAGCCAGCGTTAAGCCTTTTAATCTTCTTGCCGCTTTTTGCCAAGTATTATTTAAGCGAGAAAATTTTTCACCAATCGTAAAAATATCGGCTAAAGCCTGACAAGGATGTGAAAAATCAGATAGGCCATTAATCACCGGAACTCTTGCCGCGCTCGCCATATCCAGGCAATTCTGATGTTCAAAGGTTCTTAAAACAATCCCATCAACATAGCGCGAAATAGTCTTAGCCGCGTCTTTAACCGATTCCCTAACCCCTAGATTAATCTCACTGGGAGATAAATAAACTGAGTTGCCTCCCAACTGATACATCCCAACCTCAAAAGATACCCGCGTTCGATTTGATGGCTTTTGAAAAATCAAAGCCAAAGTCTTG